>DASWMP010000200.1:0-27113 GCA_036399695.1 Thermoanaerobaculia bacterium
CTCGCGACGAAATCGACGCCCGCCGTGGCCCTGCCGCCGATGACGTCGTAGGCCACCGTGACGGGATGGTAGGCCGGCAGATCGAGCGTGACGGCCACACGTGCGATGCCGCTGTCTTCGTTCACGGCGGCGTCATGGACACTTAGGCGCGGCTGGTCGTCGAGTGCCATCGACCAGAGCTCGCGGCCTATATCCGGCGTGTTGGTGACAAAGTAGACACGGCGGCCGGCGAGCGTCACGCCGCCGCCCGCGTATTCGACGTCGAGGGAACGCGTTCCCTCCGGCGTGCCGTCCGTCAGCCACAGCCGCGAATCCACGCTGATGAACGCGGTGCCGTACGCCTCACCTGCGAGGCTGATGCTGTCGCCGGTGAGGAGCTGACGGGTGCCCTCGGCCGTACCGTCGGTCGACCACAGCCCGAGGGTGTTCGAGCCGGTGTCTTGCACCCACAGCAGCCGGTTGCCCGCGCTGCCGACCGCCCTGACCGAGGACACCGGGATCGGATCGCCGCCGAACAGGCGCAACGTCTGGAGCGTCTGTACGAAGAGGCGGTCTCCCGCGGCATAAACGGCGATCGCGCCGGGGAGCGGCAGCACCAGCTCGAGCGACTCGGGTGTGCCGTCGCTGCGCATGACGCCTTGCGGGTGGACGAGCCACACCAAGCCGTCGACGATCGCGTATGCGCTGGCGCGGGAGTAGTCGCTGAGCCGGCTGAACGACTGCAGATCGCCCGTGTAAGAGCGCAGTTCATCCGCGCTGACGAGGATCCGGCTGCCGACGAACCGCGGATCATAGCCGCTGATGTTCGACTCGCTCGGCGTGACGCTACCGGTCACGCCGTCGGCGATCATGTCGGCGAACCGGCTGCGGAACAGCAGCCGGTCGCCCGGCAGGCCCCAACGGGGAGCGGCGTCTCCCGTGAAGAGCGGCACCGTGCCGGGCAGCGTCCCGTCGGTGCGCCAGAGCTTCCCGTCCGCGGCGAACCAGGCCAATGAGCCGGAGCCGAGCAACGCCGCCGGTTGCGGCGGCGGGGCCGGCAGGAGTTCGTACGTGCCCTCGGGTGTGCCGTCGCTGCGCCAGAGCGTGCGTTTGCCGCTGACCGTATCGGCGAGGAAGCAGACGTTGTCTCCGCAACGCACGATGTCCGACGGCGACGAGTCGCCATTCGTGTCGGCGGCGAGATTGGCGAGCATGCGCGTCGTCGTGCCGTCGCTGATCCATGGCTCGACGCCGTGGAGTGGATCGTCGGCGCTGAAAAGCACGCCGCCCTCGAAGGCCTGAAGGAAGAGAGGATTCTTGACGGTGGCGATCCGTTCGAGCGTCGTGCCGTCCGTGCGCCACAAACCATCCGTCGCTGTGAGCCAGGCGATCGTGCCATCCGAAGTGAGCGGACTGTCGCGGAAGCCGGTGCTGCCCAGTCGCCGCTCCGTGGCGCCGTCGTTGAACCAGAGCCCGTCGGTCGACGAGAAGACCACGCCGCCGCGCACCGGCGCGATCCCGACCGACGCCAGCACCCGCCCGACCTCCCTCGCGCCCGCGGGCCCGATGACCTGCAGCGGCCGTTGAGATGTCGCGACGAACAGGTGACCGTTGCTGAAGGCCAGCCGGGCATAGCTTTCGACGAACGCCCGCGCATACTCCGTGACCGTCGTGCCGTCGCTGCGGTAGATCGTGCCGGCGAGATAGAACCAGAAGGCGCCACCACCAGTCGTCACCATCCTCGGCTCTTGTACGAAGAGCTGCCGTGTGCCGGCCACCGTCCCATCCGTGACCCACAACTGAAAATCGGCGGCGAGGTAAGCACGGCCGTCGACGGAGCCCAGAAACCGGGCATCCCTGAATCTTCCGAGCAAAGCGGAGGGCGTGGAGAGCTCGATGCCTCCCGGCCGCGTGGTGAGAAAGAGCGGCGTGATGCCGGCGTGCGAGACCGCCCGTGCTTCGCCCGCTACCTGCGGCGCGCCGCCACCCGTGAGCGGCACACGCCATAGACGCGAGCTCGTACCGATGACCCACACGTCATCGCCGGCGCGCTCCATCCGCAACGGATTCGAGCTCCGCGCGCCCATGGCCGGATTGGTGTTGATGTCCTTTGCCAGCTCGGGGTTCGAGAAAAGTACGGCCAGTAGCAGTGCGGTCAGCATCTCAATTCTCTCTTTCGCGAATCACGACCGTGGCGGCGTCGCGGCTCGGCAGGTAGTGCTCGTCGCCCGTGTAGTAGGCGGTGATCGTGTACTGTCCGGCGGGGAAGGAGGGCGGCAACGTGCCGTTCGCGAACGAGAACTTGTCGGTGGTGACGGGGACACGATCGATGACCGAACCGTTGATGCTGAACTCGACGAAGCCCGTCGGTGGGTACGGACCTTGGACGTTCACATCGGCCAGGATCGGCTGAAAGCCGCCGCGTTCGTGGAACGTGGCCGCCTGGCGGAACCTGATTGAACTCAGCGCCCGTGGCGTGGCCCCGGGGGCGAGCACGTCGACCATCAGCTCCACGCGTGCCGTGCCGGCGCTTTCCTCGACGGCCGTGTCCTGCACGCTCAGGCGCGGGTCGCCGTCGAAGAGGATGGACCACAGCTCGGTGCAGGTCTCCCAGGCGGCGAAAAGAAAGGTCTGACCCCGGCGCCCGACCCCAGCACTCGACCATTCTTTGCACCCCCTCAGCTCCACATGCCGTAGAGCAAACCTACCAATACCGTCTCACGAAACAGGCGGTTCCACAGGCCGTGGAGTCACGAGCGTTGCGAAGCCAAGGAAAGGTATGACCCCAACGTCCGGGTTTCAAGGTAGCTGTTTGACAGCTTCATTCTCGCATTTCGTGAAGAACCCGGCGATGGGGCACTTGCCATATAAACAAGCACCGGCCTGGCGATGCTTTTGATCACTCAGCTCGGATTTGAAGCCTATCATCGATGTAGGATAACCCTCGAAATCACCGTCTTTGTAGAACGTCAACATGTAGTCCGTAAAAAATTCGTTCAGCGACTGACTCCGAAGCGCCCATTCCCCACTGTTCGCGTCGAAAAACCGGCACTCTCCATCTGGATTCCAAAAAAACGCCAGAGCATGTCCGCCGCCGTTTTTTTGTTTCGGCTTGAGCGTGAAAAAGTAAAAACCTTCGAATGTGAACCTATGTGTAATGTCGGAGTTCGAATGGAAGGGCACGTCAGGATCGGCCAAGTGTTGTGCTGATTGAAGGACACCGCCACTGGCTTGAAGGGCATGAAAGATCTTCCGTGCCCGCTCCATCTCCGCTGTGAACTCGTCGCTGTCGATATTGAGCTCGGCTTCTCTGAGGAGCCGCAGCGGGCCTCCCGGCATCTTCGCGATCGCTTCAGCGCGGGCCTCCAGCGCGGGGCCACGGTTCTTTAGCAGATCCGCCATGCCACTTTGCGCGGAAAATGTCCCGACTTGCGTTTTCTGCATTACGACAAAAGCTTCGTGCCCCTGTTGCAGTTGAATTTGTATCGATTTCTTCCACTTGAACATCTCAGGCAGGTTTGCACTTATCCATGCCGAACTAATCGCTCGGCAGGCGGCTTCAGCCATATTCGTCGTTTGGAACACCTCGGTTACGAGAGGTGCGTCATGTGTCTTGGACAGACGACAACACGGGACGACGTGCTCCTTAGGCGGCGCCATAAAATACCTCGCAAGTCCTCACCGACTTTGTTCCGGCTTGCGCGTCGCACAGGTGTGTAGCTCGCTGACCGCCCGTTTGCAGGTCAGCACGAATCCCCCTTCTTGCGCGCGTCATCGGCATGTACGGACGCCTCCGATATGGTGAGTCCCCAGGTGGCGAGATCCCTACCTCGGGAAAGAGATGCCGGAGGCCGGCGACGGCTGCGGTCGAGCAGATGTAGCAGGCGAGGGAGAGCAGGCGCACCGACGCCGGTCGGGACGGTGGGGTTGATGTCTTTGGCCAGCTCGGGGTTCGAGAAAAGTACGGCCAATAGCAGTGTCGTCAGCATTCAACGCTCCGGATCGAGCAGTGACACGGTGGTGGTGGCGCTGCTCGGGAGATGGCGCGCGTCGCCCAGGTACGTGGCGGTGACGGTGTACGTGGGGGTACTGACCGACGCCGGGAGCGTGCCGGTTGCGACGCCGTTCACGACAGGCACGCGATCGAACACGAAATCGCCGATGCGGAACTCGACGACGCCCGTTGGTGTGACGCGGGTGGGGCTCCTCACCTCGACGGAGACCGGCGCGGTCTTGCCGCGCACCTGGCCCCACACAGCGCGCGGGAAGCTGCTGTACGAGCCCTCGCGTGGCGCAGCTCCAGGAGCGACGACCTGGAGCTGCAGTGTGATCCGCGTCTGCGGCCGGCCGACCGGTGTGGCGACGATCGTCACGACGCCGGTACGGCGTGCCCGCACCGGCGGCAGGAAGATCGTGGCCGTGCCGGCAGCGATTTCAGCGGTCATCGGGACGTCGAGCACCGAGCGGTCGCTCGACTGGAGGATGAAGCGCGTCGGCGTTGGTGATTGCTGGGCGGCGAAGCTGAGCACGACCGGCTCACCGGGAGCGAAGGTGTGACTGTTCGCGGCCATCGCGTAGGTCCCCGAGCTGGGCCAGGCGACGGCGAGCGTATCGACGATCGGGTCTTCGTCGAACTTTTCCGCGGTCAAGCTTCGCAGCCGCAGCACGGTGGAATCCCGGGACGCGTAGAAGCCTCCGCGAGAGCACCGCACGGTCTCGCGGAATCCCGCGGGCGCGAATTTGGACGAGGTGCAGGAGACGAAGTCGCCCTCGAGCGACAGGATTGCTTCGTGGTTCGAGCGGCTGATGATCTCGATGAGGACCGCGTCCCTCTCAACGCCGGCGAGCGCCAGCTCGAAGGCGGTTCTCGGACGCTCCTCGATGAGGAGGACGCCGCCGCTACGGCGGACGTCGGCCCCTGCTTCGTCGCGCAGGACGACGCGCACCGTCTCGGTGCCTTCATCTTCGGCGTCATTCACGACGATGACGTCGATGTCCTTGCGCACTTCGCCCGGCGCGAAGGTGAGCGTGCCGGTGGCGGGCGTAAAGTCGGCCTCCGTAGCCGTGCCGGCGATGACGTCATAGGCGACGGTGACGGTTCGATTCGCCGGCGCGTCGAGCGTGACGGCGATGCGTCCGCGGCCGCTGTCTTCGAACGTCCACGCCTCCTCCACCGCCAGTCGTGGCTGGGGCTCGATCGCGAAGGACCAGAGCTCCCGCCCGGTCTCCGGCGTCGTCGCCGCAAAATAGGCGCGACCGCCGGCAACAGTGATCGGGCCGGGATCGCCGAGGGTGGCCACGAGACGCGTTCCGGCGGCGGTGCCGTCGGTCATCCAGAGCTCGTCGCCGGTGGAGAAGAAGGCCGTATCCTCCACCTGACCGAGGAAGTGGCCGCCGCCCGGACGCAGCAGCCGCGTGCCCTGCGTGGTGCCATCACTCGCCCAGAGGTCCGAGGTCCCGCCGTCCGGCGTCCCACCCTCTGCCTGCGTGAAGAAGACGAGACGGTCTCCGGCCGTAGCGACGCTGAAGCGGCGCGGCGTCTCGATCCACTCACCGCCGAGGGTGCGCAGGGCGCCCTCGCTCAGCAGGAAAAGGCGATCGCCCGCGGCGAGTAGGCTGAACGGCTCGGTAATCCTCTCCACGAGCACGGGCGAGGAGCCGGCGCTATCGTTGCGCACCATGCCGTTGGCCGTCGACACCCAGATGATGCCGTCGACGACGGCGTACGATCGGTAGTCGTCCCGGACGATCGTCTTGCGCAGCCGGAGATCGGAGGTCCAGGAGACGAGCTCCCCGCCGTGGGTGATCACCCGGCTGCCCAGAAGCTGCGCGCCGATCAGTCCGGAACGTAAAGCGACTCCCGTCGGAGCGCCGTTGCCGATCACCCACCACTCGTAAGACCTGCTGAAGAGGAGCCGCCCGTCCGGCAGGGCCACGTGGGGCACGACCATGCCGTCGAAGACGGCGCGTGTCCCCTCCGGCGTGCCGTCGGTGCGCCACAAGGCGGAGCCGGCGGTGAACCAGGCGAACGGTCCACCGCCGCGGATATCCTGAGCCGTGCCGTTGAACAGTTCGTAGGTGCCCTCGGGCGTCCCGTCGCTGCGCCACAGCGTCTGGCGTTTGTCATTGCCGGTGGCGAGGAAGCAGACCGCATTGCCGCACGGGACGATGCTTTGAGGCGAGGCGTTGCCGTTGCCGACGATGGGGAGGGTGGCGAGCTGGCGTGTCGTGGTGCCGTCGCTAATCCAGGGTTGCGCCGAGTTGCCGTCTCCCGACGTGAGGAGCAGCCGTCCGCCCTCGACCCGGCCGAGGCTCGGTTGCGGGACGGTAGCCACACGTTGGACTTCGCGGCCGTCCGTCCGGAACAACTCGTCCCCGATCGTCAGCCAGGCGAATGTCCCGTCAGAAGCCTCGGCGCTCAGCTTGGCCCGGACGAGCTCGATCAGAGGACGGATGATCCTGCCGTCCGTCCACCAGACCGTGGTGCCGGCCTGGAAGATGATTCCACCGCCGGCCGGCACGAGCGGCCCTTCGGACGACGAACGATATCTGTAGAGCGTGCGGCGGACGCCGCCCTCGATGACCTCGACACCGTCACTGCTGATGAAGATTTTCCCCTGCGAGACAGCCATCGACCCGAGGGAGAGAGGACGATCGTAGGCGGGCACGACGTCGATGCCGTCGGTCCGGTAGATGATGCTGTTGGAGCCGAGGAAGAAGGCGGTATTGCCTTCTACAGCGACGGTTCTCAACCAGGCAGGGATCTCGGAGAGCACCCGCGTTCCCTCCGGAGTGCCGTCAGTGGCGTAGAGTTTTCCCTCCGCGTTGAAGAGAGCGAGGCCGTTCACTTCCGCCAGGAAGGTGGGGTCGGAGTAAGCGGGCCCGAACGTGCGGAGCACGCGGTCGGGCGTCGAGAGCTCGCTCGTGCCGTCCGGCCGCCCCGTCAGAAAAAGCGGCGTGTTGCCGGCGCGGCCGATGGAGTGGGCACGCCTGGATTCGTGCACGACGCCGTCACTGACCGTGACGCGCCAGACGAGCCGTTGTGGCGCGGTACTGATCCAGGCGTCGTCACCGATGAGACGGTACTCGGAGAGGACGGGCCGGGCCGTCTCCGGATTGGTGTTGATGTCTCTGGAGAGCTCAGGAGAGGAGAGAAGCAGCGTCAGCGCCAGCCATTTCATGCTGTATCAGCATATCAGGCTTGGCCGCCGGTTTCCTCCGATTCGTTCCGTTCTCCGATCCCAAGGCGTCGCAACCACCCGCAGAGGCGGGGCATCTTCGGCTCCGCCTTGGCCATGACCTTCATGGCGAACTTGCTCTGGGGAAAGATCACCAGGGCGGCCAGGAGGAAGAAGATCCATCCCTGCATGATCGGCAGGACCGACCCGATGATCCCCAGCAGGGTGAAGACGACGCCCAAAACGATCCGAAGCACCAGCATACGCGTCGCGATTGTAACGGACCCCACCCCCCGCCCTCGGAACATGGCGGCAACGATCGGGATGGCGATCACGAGAACGATGGCTAGAGCCACGAACCAGCGGAAGCGGGTCATGAAAGCAAAACGAGGCCCAGCGGGAAGGGGGCGTCACAGGCGCGGAGGCCAAAATGAAAGGCGCGGAAGCCGAATTGACTTGCCGGACAAGCACGGTGCGATGCCCGGAAACCAAAAGGGTTGGCCAGGTAAGGATCGATGCTATGCCCGGAAACCAAAGTGGTTGGCCAGGTAAGGATCGATGCTATGCGCGGAAACCAAAATGGTTGGCGAGGTAAGGATCGATGCTATGCGCGGAAACCAAAGTGGTTGGCGAGGTAAGGATCGATGCTATGCGCGGAAGCCAAAATGGTTGGCGAGGTAAGGATCGATGCTATGCGGGGAAACCAAAGTGGTTGGCCAGGTAAGGATCGGTGCTATGCGCGGAAACCAAAGTGGTTGGCGAGGTAAGCATCGATGCTATGCGGGGAACCCAAAGTGGTTGGCCAGGTAAGCATCGATGCTATGGGCGGAAGTCGAAGTCACCTACGGCAATAGCCGCCACGAAGCCGCCGGTACCAACTGTCATCCCGAGCCAGGGCACAGCGCGTAGCGCAGCCGGTGATCACGAGGAAGCGCAGCAATCGTTGTAGTGGAGGACGGACAATCCTGTCCGTCACGCGAGAAATGGCGCGAGCACGCATTCCTCTTCGTCGCTACTTTTTCGCGTGACGGACAGGATTGTCCGTCCTTCACTGCTGTACGGCGACGTCCGAGCTTCCTTAGAAGCGTCGAGCGAGGGACCTGGAGGTAGGGGTGGTACGGTCCGGGTGCCGCCCCGTTCCCTGTCGATGGTCTCCCGGACCGTGCCACCCATCCCCCCAGGCCCCTCACTCGACGCTCGGGGTGACAGTTGGGTACTGCCTGGTCGTGACTCACCTCCTGGTGCATCACGGGCCGAATGAAACCTCCACCAACGCGTTCCAACGCTCCGCGTCCGCAAACAAAAAAGAGGACGGGCTTGCGCCCGTCCTCTCGTCACGCGAAGCGTGAACCGTGAGCCGGCTAGAAATCGTACCGCAGCGCCAACTGCCACGTGCGGGGGAACGTCGTCACCTGGTCGGCGACGCCGAACGTGGCCAGCGGCGCGGCGGTGGTGCCCCAGCGCTGGTTGTTCGCGGAGATCGTCCGGTTTGCACTGTCTGCGCAGTTGAAGCATTCGCCGAAGAGCGTCAGTTGGCCGGGGCCGAAGCCGAAGCCTTTGCTGAGGCGGAGGCTGAGGTCCGAGAAGTCGGGCTGGCGGAAGCTGTTGCGGTCGAAGTGCTCGCCGTTGACCGACGGGCGGTCGTTGCGGTTGGTGTCGTTGTTCGTGTCGGCGTTCGTGGTCGCGGAAAAGGCCTGACCCGTGGCGTAGCGATACGACCCGCTGAAGCCGATGCCGAGCCACGGGGTGTCCCACGAGAAGTTGAGGCTCGTGCGCCAGCGCTGGTCGCGATCCGAGTAGCCCCAGTTCACATCCAGGTCGTTCACATCCTCGGCGGTGATGCCGGAGAAGTTGCGCTCGTTCGAATCGTTGTCCTTGTCGTGCGAGTACGTCACGTTCGCGTAGGCGCGGAAGCCCTGCGCGAAGCGGCGGCGGAAGGTGCCGGTGAGGGCCCAGTATTTCGACGTGGCGTCCGAGGTGTAGACGGTGATGCGGCCGTAATTGCGGTTCGGGCGGGCCGTCGCGTAGCGCGGCAGGCCGTTGGCGGCCATGACGATGTTGCCGGCGGCGTCGCGGTCGTACTGCAGGTTCACGTCCGTCAGGCGCTCGAGGTTGTCGGTCTTGGCGTAGGTGTACTCCATGCCGAACGCCGTCTCGGTCATGATCTCCTGCTCCAGGCCGATCGTGACGCGATCCGTGCGCGGGTTCGTGAAGTTCGGGTCCATCGTGAAGACGCCCGGGGCGGCGATGCTCGTGACCTTGGTGAAGTCGATGCGCTCGATGCCGACGGCGTTGAATCCGCCGCGGCAGTTATCGGCAGCGGTGCCCCAGCCCGGCGCGAGTGCGTCACCCGGGCAGGCGCCGCGGCTCTGGATGTTGTACTGCGTGCCGCGATAGCCGTTGGAGCTGTAGAGCTGCGCGAAGAGGAGGGCTGGCGTGCGGCTCCAGAAGCGGCCGACGGAGCCGCGGATGACGGTGCGCTGCAACGGAGACCAGGTGATGCCGAGGCGAGGGGAGATCTGATCGTCGACGTCAGGGATCTGTCCGGTCAGGTTGTAGGTGCCGTTGGCGTTCTGGTCGGAGAGGTTGAGGATCGGCGCGTCGGGGTTGTTGAGCGTCTCGAAGCGGACGCCGGCCTGCAGCGTCAGGTTCGGGCGGAGGAACCACTGGTCCTGCAGGAAGAGGGCGGTCTCCTTCTGGCCGAAGTCGACGGTGCCGGCTTCCTCGGACGAGAGTCCGCCGAGGCCGCCGAACTGGCGGTATTCGGCCCACCGGCCGGCGACGAGGTCCGCCTTGGTGGCGAAGACGAAGACGCCGCGCCAGTTGCCGCGGAAGGTCTGCTGAATGGTCGTGTCGTTGTACTCGCCGCCGGCTTTCACGACGTGGCTGCCGAGGAGCCAGGTCACGGTGTCGCCGAAACCGAGGCGCTTCGCGGTGGAGATGATCGGGAGGAACGAGACGCCGCCGTACGTGGGCGTCGTGCCGATCTGGATCTCGGGAAGCGTCGGCGACTTGTCCTGGCGCGGCGTGTATTCGTCGACCCAGGTGCTGTTGAAGTCATTGAGCAGCGAGTTGCCGAAGGTGCCGGACCAGGAGCCGACGTAGGCGCGGGAGTCGAGTCCTTCGACGCCGTTCGTGAGCGAGCTGCGGGTCTGTGCGCCTGACGTGCCGTTGTCGCCGGTGTACGTCGTGTAGTTGCCGCGGAGCATGAAGCGGTGCGCGTCGTTGGCCTGGAAGTCGAGGCGGCCGAAGATGACGCGGCCGTCGTTGGTCTGCGTGTAGACCGGATCGGACGTCAGCGCCGGATGGGCGGCGAAGACGGCCGGATCGAGGACGAACTCGCTGATCGGTACCGTGAGGTTCTGCTTCTGCTGGTCGAAGGAGGCGAAGTAGAAGAGGCGGTCCTGGAGGATCGGCCCGCCGAGCGAGCCGCCGTACTGCGCCTTGTCCTGATCGGAAGGCTCGCGGCCGTCCGCGAAGTCGGAGATGAGGCTCTGCGGCTGGTTGTAATAGAAGGCCGAGCCGTGCAACGCGTTCGTCCCGTTCTTGGTGATGACGTTGACGAAGCCGCCGCCGCTGCGTCCGAACTCGACGGAGGCGCCGTTGGTGATGACGGTGAATTCCTTGACCGACTCCTGTGAGATGGAGAGCGGCGCGCGCCCTTCCGCCGATCCGGTGGTGCCGCCGAAGAAGGCGTTGTTGTAGTCGACGCCGTCGACCGTGACGTTGGTGTTGATGCCGCGCTGGCCGGAGATCGAGAGGTTGCCGCGCTCGCGATCGCGGCGAGTCTCCGGCGTCAGGAGCACGAGGTCGGTGAAGTTACGGCCGTTGAGCGGGATGTCCTTGATCTGTTCCGCGTCGATGGTGGTCGAGGACTGCGTCTTCGTCGCTTCGACGATCGGCGCGGCGCTCGTGACCGTGATGGTCTCGGCGACGGAGGAGAGGCCGAGCTGGAAGCCGATGGTCGGCGCGGAGCCGAGCTTGAGGACGATGTTCGGCCGCCGTACGGTGTTGAAGCCGGAGAGCGACGCCGTGACCGTATAGCTGCCGGTCGGCAGGTTGACGAGACGGTACGAGCCGTCGGAATCGGTGACGGCCGTGACGGTGAGCCCCGTCTCCTCGTTCTTCGCCTCGATCGTGACGCCCGGCAGCGGAGCATCACTCTGATCGGTGACGACGCCGGCGATGCGGCTGGTGGTGACGTCTGTCTGCGCGAAGGCGATGCCGCTCATCGCGAAAATCAGGCAGAGCGCTGCTGCTGTGGTGCCCCCGAATCGACGGAGCACACGAAGGATTGCGGACATGGGTTCCCCTCCTGGTTGCTGGTGAACGGCAGTTTGCTTGTGTGCCGTGAATTGTAGGCGAAGGGAGGGAAGGGTGGGGAGGTGGCGGGGGGGAGGTGGGGAGGGAGGGGGGATGTTTTTGGTTTTTGGTTGTTGGTTTTTGGTGGCTGCGCTGCGCGGACGGTCACCCTGAGCGGAGCTCAACCAAAAAACAACAACCAAAAACCGAAAACGCCTCTGCCTCTGCCTCTACGTCGCCCGTCCCTTGCGGCGCTGCTCGGGATACGCGGCGGCAAAGTCGCGCAGCAGGACCATGACCTCGAGCACCCCTTCCGGGACCGTCTTCATCCGGAGCCAGTAGGAGCCGGGGTCGAGGAGGCTGCGGAGGAGCTCCAGGAAGTGGTTCAGGGAGAGGTAGGTCTGCTGGTAGAGGCGGCCGGGCTCGCGCTCCTGCCGTTCGCGGAGGATCTTGCTGATGATCCTCGCGGCGATGTAGTAGGGCGCGGTGAGGATGTCGAACTCCTCCTGCGACATGCGCGGGCCTTTGGTGATGTGCTGGCGGTTGAGCGTCGCCTGGAGGAACTCGAGCATGAAGACGATGGCCGTCTTCGGGACGGGCCCGCATTTGCCGGTGGTGATGGCGCCGTCGAGGAACATGATCAGCGCGCGGAGCTGATCGCTGGTCGGGTACTGCAGCTCGCGGATCCCGTATTTGCGGGCAATCCCACGCTCGTCCATCTCGTCCGGAATCGGGGCTTCGATGGTGATCTTGTCGTTCATTAGGTGGGGTGCCGTCAGCGGAGGATAGCAGACGAGGGACCGGGGCCCAGGGCTCGGTGGCGTTGACTTTAAATGTGGGACAGACACTCTTGTCTGTCCCGTGCACCCGAACGGCCGCTTGTCTGGAGGAATGGACCTCGGGGTGGGCCGGACAGACAGGAGTGTCTGTCCCACATGCGGCAAACCTCTAAGTCAACACCATTGGGGCCCAGGGCCCTGGGCCCTCATCGCCAACTCATTTCATAGGTACACGTCGTGTCGCCGTGGCACTGGCAGCGCGTTTCGGCGACGTGCGGGTCGGTGCCGCCGTGGCGGAGGATCGACTCCATGAAGAAGCCGATGGCGCTGGCGCAGAAGATGGGGCTGTAGCAGGGATAGTTGGCGTAGACCATCCGGGCGCCGTTGGCTGTCTTCTCGAACGTCACGGTGCCGAACTTCTGGTACTGGTTGTGGAACAGGGCGTTGTTCTCGAGGAAGGCCAGCAGCGTCTCGCTGTCGAGCGAGCGGTAGACGCGCCCGATACCCAGCTCCGCGCTCGCGGCGCCGATCAGCGCCAGGACGTTCGGGTGCTTGCCCTTGAACATCTCGAAGATGGCCCGGTCGAGCTCCACGAGCGATTCGAACTCGCACCAGCTCGAGGCCAGCGGCGTCTTCACGTAGCCGCGCGTGCGCGGCGACAGCTTCTCGAGCAGCTCGTTGAAGCCGGTTTCGCCGATGGTATCGAGGAGGAACTGCTTCCTCCCGCCGAACATCACCCCTTTGACCTTCGAGGCGGCGGGATCGGGGCCGCAGAGGACCTCTTTTCCTTCGAGGCGGGGAGCGGCGGTGGGAGACTTCTGCTGCGCAAGAAGTGACATGCAGCGAATCTAATCGCGCAGACGGCGGAAAACTTCCGGGACGAAGTCTCCGTCGCTCGCTTCCCGCGCCGCGAGCTGGATCTGGAACTCCATCACGTCAGCCGGAACGGGCGTCTGATAGCCCTCCAGCACGTCGCGCAGAGCGTCCATCGGAGCCCTGTTCTCGGTCCTCACCACCCGGTACAGCTTCACCGCGATAGCCTCGGCCGCCCCAGGCGTCAGGAGATGCGGCACCAGCGGGGCGATGGTCTCGAAATCCGTTTCGTTCAATACGACGCCGCGCCGTTTCGCCAGCGCCCGGATCAGGGTGAAGCCTTCCTGCGGCGTCGTCGTCGGGAAGATCGGAATCTTCACGTCGACGCGCCCCGGGCGCTTGAGATCGACCTCGATCAGATCGGGACGCGACGAGGCCAGGATCCAGATGATGCGGCCACGGTTCGCCGGGTTGCTCATCTGCTCGGCGAACATGCCGTAGATGCGGCCCGAAAGGCCGGAGTCGTTGCTGCCGGCGTCGCGCTTCCCGAGGGCCTGGTCGGCCTCGTCGATGAAGACGAAACAGCGGCCGAGGCCTTTGAGGAGGCGGAAAATCTTTTCGAGGTTCCCTTCCGTGCTGCCGACCCATTTGTCGCGGAAGTTCTTGATCTTCACGACCGGCACGCCCGCCTCGCCGGCCAGGCATTCCACGAGATACGTCTTGCCGGTGCCGACCGGGCCGCAGAGCAGGTAACCCATCGGCAGCGCTTCGACGTCGTTGAGCTGCCAGAGCTTGATGTCCTGCCGCAGCCACGCTTTGAGCTTGTCCTGCGCGTGGATGTCGTCGAGGGTGCGCTTCGATTCGATGAAGTCGATGAGGCCAGCGGCGTCCTTCTCGACCAGCTCCTTTTTCATCACCGCGACGTCCGGCCCGCGGAGCGGCGTCCGCTCGTGGTTCTTCACGCGCAGGAGGTTCTCGATCGAGGCGAGCGTGGTGCCGGAAAGCTGTGTGGCGATGCCGGAAAAGTCGGGCGCGAACTCGGACAACGCCACCGGAAACTGCGGGGCGACGAGGTCGATGGCGTCGCGGATCTCGTCCGGCGACGGCAGCGGAATCTCGACCGACGCCGCGCGCGGGTTGTTGACCAGCAGCGGGTGGAGATCGTTGAGGTTCTCGGCGAGCAGCCACGTCACGAGCGAGTGCCTGGCCAGATCTTCAGACGCCCAGTCGCGCATCAGCATCGCCAGCGCGGAGAGGTCGTAGTTGAGGGCACCGGGCAGCGCCGGGACGACGAGGTGCGCCGCGCGCATCGTGAAGCCGATCTGGTACGACTCCTGGCCCAGCCGGGCGAGGTTCGCGGCGTAGCGGAAGAAACGGGTGAGCCATTCGATGGCCGGGCGTGGCTGCCGCGGCAGCTCGGGATTTTCCTTGAACGCCGGCCACTTCGTGACGATCTCGCCGCCTTTATCGACGCGGATGCCGTTGCCGACGTCGTAGGTGAGGATTACGTCGAAGCGGGGCATCATCACGCGCGTCAGGAAGTCGTTGATCGACCCGAGGGCGCGGCGGTCGCCGGCCGGGACGATGAAGCGGTCGTTGATGTTGCCGAAGAGGAGGAACTGGTTGGCCGCATGGCTGGCGTAGAGCGACGAGAGGCGCGTGCCCCACGGCGGCAGCTTCAGCGAAGTGATGGGCGTCGCCGCGCTCATCGCTCGACCTCGCGGGAGATGTAAACGGTGTCGCTCTCGATGTTGTCGAGGAGGCTGCTCGTCAGCTTGACGTCGGACGAAAGCGCGACGGGCCGCCCGCGCAGGCTCGCTTCGTCGAGGGCCAGGTCGACCTGCGCTTCGATGCGCGCGAGATCGCTGTCGATCTCGGCGAGGTACTGGTCGCGATGGTCGATGTTGTCGAGCCGCTCGCGGAGCAGGCGGAGGGTCGCTTCCTTCGACTCGCGGACGGTTTCGCCCGCGGTCGGGAGCTCGGCCTGCAGCTTCGCGATCTGTGCGTGCAGCTCGCTGGTATCGGCCTTCGGCCCGAGGTTGATCAGGTTGCGCTGCGCGGCGAGGAGCTTGAGGTAGAGGAAGGTGAGCCTGCGCAGCGCCGCGAGGTTGCTGTCGTACAGCAGGTCGTCGGCACCGACTTCGGCGTAGACCTTCTCGAGCTTCTGCCGCTTCTGTTCGAGCTTCACGTAACGCTGCCGCGCCGCGCCGCCGAGCGTGCCGAGGAGCCGGTCGCGCGCTTCTTCTGATTCACCCTGCGTCAACGCGGAACGGCTCTCGTCCACGGCGCGCTGAAAGCCGCTGTTGCTGGCCATGGTGAAGAGGTAGACGAACTCCGCGACGCCGGCCGTAGCCCAGATCGTCGGATCGAACCACCCCGCCACCGCCGCCGCCGCAACCGCCAGCGCGTTCCAGGGAAAGAAGCCGACGAGCGGAATGTCGGGCTTGGCGATGAAGGCGTGCCAGAGGTAGCGCATGGTGGTGGCAGTTGGCGGTTGGCAGTTGGCAGTTGGCAGTGGCTGGGACGGGTGGAGGAGCGGTGGGCTTTGGGGTTCAACCTCTGCCAACCGCCAACTGCCAACCGCCAACTGTCTTATTGCCCCTCCGGCCCCAACTGCTTCACCGGCTCGGTCGGCGCGGTGGTCGTGTCGGCGGAGGTCGTGGGGGAGTCGAAGACGAGGCCTTCTTTGGCGGCAAAGTCGGCGAGGGCCTGGTCGGCGAGGGCGCGCTGCTCTTCTTCCTTCATCGCGAACTCGGTCGTGTTGAGGGAGTCTTTGGCCAGCCGGGCGCGGCCGGCGGCTTTTTCGCGCTCTTCTTCGACCATGCCGTGCAGGCGGTCGAGGGTGTCGCCGGAGCCGCCGATGGAGGTGATCATCCCGGACGCCATCTCCGTCAGCTCGGCCGTGGCCTTCTTGATCTTCAGGTCGTCGAGGGACGACTTGAGTGCCTGGATCTTCGCCTGCGCGGCTTTGACCGAGACGTCGCGGGCTTTGATCAGCTCCTTGTACGTCGTCTCCGCCTGTTCGAGCTGCGTGCGGTTTTCGGTGAGCTCGCGCTGCACGGTCTGGAGCCGCAGCGCGTACTGGCCGGCCGCGTCGCGATTGCCGGCGCGGAGGTTCGCCGCCGCCTTGGCCCGCAGCTCGCGCTCTTCCTGCTCGAGCTTGCGCACCTGCGTCATCAGCCGCTCGCACAAGCCGGCATGCGCCGCCAGCCCTTCGTTGTAATTCGCGATCTGCTTCCGCAGATTTTCCTTCTCGACTTCCAGCAGCGCCTCGGGGTTCCGGCGTTCCATGCCCCCCACGAAAAGCCCCAGGAAGCCGCGGATGAGATTGCCGAGTCTTTTGAACATGCGCGAAGTGTATCAATCCGCGTTGTCGGTTGTCCGATGTCCGTTGCTGGAGAAGGGCAGCCCGCTCTGAAACGGCACACGGAAAGCGTTCGGCGTGCGGCAGCGACGCCTCATCAGCCTGCCGCTTTCGTATTAGCGGAAGCGTCGAGCTTCCGCCTGATGTCGGTGGCCCACGTAGGCCGCAGCTCGCCGCTGCGGCTATCGGAAAGCGGCAGCTCATGAAGCGCCGCTGCCGCACTCCAAACTACACGGACAACGAGCAGCGGACAACGCCCCCTACCGTTTCTTCTTCTTCCGCGCCTTCCGCCGCACCTGCGACGGCTGCTCGATCGCTTCCTCGTACGGCCCCAGGCGGACGCTCTCGGCGCGGGCGATCTCGATGAAGCGGGTCTGGCTGGAGAGATTGCCGCCGTCGCGGCGGAGCCAGGTGCCGTCGGACTGGAGCTCCCAGGAGGAGGCGGTGTCGGCGAGGCTGAGCTCCAGGATGCGTTCCGCGCGGGCGCGGACGTCCCGGTCGAGGAGCGGGAACGTCACTTCCACGCGTCGCGTGAAGTTGCGCGGCATCCAGTCGCCGCTCGAGAGGAAGAGCTCCGGCGCACCACCGTTTTCGAAGCGGACGATCCGCTCGTGCTCGAGAAACCGGTCCACGATCGAGATGACGCGGATGTTCTCGCTCAGCCCCTCCACGCGCGGGACGAGCGCGCACATGGCCCGGACGATGAGGTCGATCTGCACGCCGGCGCGGCTGGCGTCGTAGAGCGCCTGCACGACCTGCGGATCGAGCAGCGAGTTGAGCTTCGCGGTGATGCGTCCGTTCGCGCCGAACTTCGTCTCCCGCTCGATCATGCCGAGGAGCCAGCGGTGGTAGTCGAAAGGGGCGAGCACGAACCGCGACCAGCGCGGACGCTCGCCGCCCCGCTCCAGCACCTCCGCGAGACTGCGGGCGCTGAATCCGGTGAGGACGTTCACGAGCTGCGACGCCTCGCGGCCGAACTCGTCGTTCGCGGTGAGGAGATCGAGGTCGGTGTACGAGGCCGCCGCGTCGACGTTGTAGTTGCCGGTCGAGAGGTGCACGTAATGCCGCAGCGATCCCTCCTCGGCGCGGACGACGACGCTGACCTTCGCGTGCGTCTGGATGCCGAGGAGACCGTAGACCACCTGGGCGCCGGCATCCTGCAGGCGGGCCGCGAGGGCGAGGTTGCGCGCTTCCTCGAACCGCGCCTGCAGCTCGATGACCACGCTGACCTGCTTCCCGTTCTCGGCGGCGAGGACGAGCTTGTCGATGATCGGCGAGCCTTCGTCCGTCTGATAGAGCGTCTGCTTGATGGCCACGACGTCAGGATCGGTGGCGGCGGCATGCAGCAGCTCGACGACCGGCGTGAAGGAGTCGTACGGCCGGTGCAGCAGGAGATCGCCGCCGCGGATGATGGAGAAGATGTCGGCCGGCGTGGCGAGCCGCTGCGGCAGGCGAGGGTTGAAGGCAGGGAAGTGGAGGTCGGCGTCTTCGACGGCATCGGCAATGCCGGCCAGCTCGCTGATCTTCAGGAACCCGGGCGCGGCGTAGACGTCCTCCGGACGAGCGCGCGTCCCGGCGATGAGGAGCTGCACGAGGTCGTCGTCGGCCCGCGAATCGATCTCCAGGCAGACGACCTGCTTCCGCTCGCGCCGCCGCAGCTCTGCTTCGACGGAGTCGCGCAGGTCTTCGACCTCGTCATCGTCGACGGAGATCTCGCTGTTGCGCAACACGCGGAAGAGCACGACGCGACGGACGTCCAGCGAAGGGAAGAAGTAATCGAAATGCGCGGTGACGAGCGAGCCGATGGGGATGAAGCGCCGCCCGCCGCGCAGCGTGACGAACTGCGGCAGCAGCGGCGGGATCTTCATCAGCACGACGTGCTCGCCGGCGCGCTCTGACGCCACGACCGCGGCGATGTTGAGCGCGCGGTTCGCGACCCAGGGGAACGGATGCCCCGGATCGATGGCCAGCGGCGTGAGCACGGGCGCGATGCTGGTGCGGAAGTGCTCGCGCAGTTCCTGCTGCTCGGCCTCCGTGAGGTCGCGGAAGCTCTCGACGATGATGCCGAGCTCGCGCATCGCCGGCAGGAGCTCGCCGCCGAGACAGCGATACATGTCCGCCAGCAGCTCCTTGGCCTTATTGCGCATGGCCACCGACTGTTCCTGCGGCGTGAGCCCGTCAGGCGTGCGGTCGTCGATCCCCGCCTCGATCAGGTCGCGCGTGGCCCCGACGCGAACCATGAAGAATTCATCGAGGTTCTGCGAGCAGTACGCAAGAAACCGCAACCGCTCCAGGAGCGGCACCCGCGGATCCTCAGCCTTCGCGAGCACCCGCCGGTTGTAATCGAGCCTGCTGAGCTCCCGGTTGAGGAGCGGGATGGGTCTGGTGCCGGGCACGGGGGGATTGTATTGCGTGGCCGTGGTCGCTGGCCGGGCCGCGCGGCTCTCCACCGCCCACCGGCCACAGCGCGCATGGCGTGGCACTAGTCGTGCGTTGCGAAAGTCCGATGGCCCACCCTGCGACCCTCGTCATTGATGACGATCCGTTCTTCGGAGACACTTTGCAGCAGGCGTTGCATGGGTATCAGGTCACGGTCGTTTGTGCGGCCGACGTCGCATCGGCGCGGAAGCATCTCGACGAGGGAAGCTTCTGTGCGCTGGTGCTCGACATCGTCCTCGCCGACGGCAGCGGCTTCGACGTGCTGCGCTATATGACGGAGAAGCAGATGGCCATCCCCACGGTGGTCGTGACGAAGAAGCTGCCGTCGTATGTGCGGGAGATGCTCGACGAGGAGCACGTCAAGCTCGTGCTGCCGAAGCCGGTGGAGATGAAGCTGCTGGGGGCGATCGTCCTCGGACTGTGCGGCATCAACATTTAGCTCGGGCCCGCTACTTTTCTTTGCTTCTTCCAGTAGCGACGACGGGACTCCGGCTACCAAACTCGGGCGTTGACACTCCGATTCTTCGTCTCTACACTCCGTCGAAACGTAAAACCGACCGGTCGGCCGGTAATCCGGAGGGCACGATGGTGCGTCGTGGGCTGTTCTTGGCTGCGCTTTTCCTCTTCTCTCTTTCAGCGTTCGCTCAGATCGACAAAGCGTCGGTCGAAGCGGTGGCGCTCGATCAATCGCAGGGGCCGCTTCCGGGGGTGACGGTCACGGTCACCCGCCCTGAGACCGGATATGAGACCGTCGGCGTCACCGACATCTCCGGCAGCGTCCGGTTCCCTTCACTCCAGCCTGGGGACTACCGGGTGGCCTTCTCGCTCGAGGGCTTCGCTCCCGTCCAGGCGCAGGCACTCACGCTCCGCATCGGCCAGCAGGCGAAGATCGCCGTGACGATGCAGGCGTCGGCCAGCGAGACCATCACGGTCTCGGGCGAGCAGCAGATCGTCGACGTCCACAAGACGGACTCCTCGACGAACATCGTGCCGGAGCAGATCGACGCCCTGCCGACGCTCGACCGCGACTTCCAGAAGCTCGCCTTCATCGCCCCCGGCGTGCAGCGCGAGCGCGGCGGCTTCCGTTTCGTGGGCGGCGGGCCGGTCATCGGCGCCGGCGGAAACGCATCGCAGTCGACGATCTTCGTCAACGGCGTCGATCTGACGGACCAGGTGAACGGTCTGGCCCGCGCGCGCTTCAGCCAGGATGCGGTGCGCGAGTTCCGCGTCATCACGAACCGCTTCGACTCGGAAATCGGCGGCTCGGCCGGCGGTGCGCTGTCGATCATCACCAAGACCGGAACGAACGATCTGCAGGGCAGCGTCTTCGGCTACTTCCGCGACGCGGCGCTGGCCTCGCAAGGCGCGCTCGACCTGCAGAAGAACGAAGACTTTTCGCGCCGCCAGCTCGGCTTCACGTTCGGCGGTCCGATCGTCAACAACTTCGCCTTCTACTTCCTCTCCGCCGAGCAGATCAACGAGGACAACGTCGCCCTGTTCCGTCCGCGTGGTGCGTTCGCCTCGCGGGCGGCCGACATCCCCAACCCCTTCGACCAGACGCTGCTCTTCGGCAGCGCCGACGCGAACTTCAGCTCGCAGATGACCGGCGGCATCCGCTTCGTCTACGACACGTACGACCAGGACAACTTCCGCGTCGGCAACCTGGCCGACGAGTCGTACGGCCAGGCGCTGGAGCGCCGCAACTGGAACGGCACTCTGGAGCATCACTGGTCGGTGTCGAACCAGAGCTCGAACGAGGCGCGCCTGCAGGTTGGCGGACGACGCTTCTTCGAGCCGACGAACTCCGACGCGGTGGCCGAGTGGTACTCGAGCGGCAACACGCTGCAGACCGGCGGCAACATCCTGGGCGATCTCCTCGGCGAAGGGACGACGTGGGAGGTCCGCGACACCTTCTACCAGCACTTCGCCGCCGGCCGTTCCTCGCATGACCTCAAGGGCGGCCTTTCCGTTCAGCACATCGACGAGCGCTTCCGCCTCGACACGTACGAGCACGGGCTCTTCATCTACCTGACGGACAACAAGACGCTGCCGCTGGCGTACGCCTACGGCGTCGGCTCGTCGGACGTCACCTCCGATACGGACATCTACGGTGCGTTCATCGAAGATGCCTGGCGCCCCTCGAACAAGCTCGTGCTCAACTTCGGACTGCGTTACGACCTCGACACGAACGGCAACAACGCCGGCTTCACGCATGCTCTCGTGCCGGAGCCGCGCGAGCGCGACACCGATAACTACCAGCCGCGCTTCTCGTTCAGCTACGACCTGCGCGGCGATGGCCGCAACGTCGTCCGCGGCGGCGCCGGGATGTTCACGGGCCGCTTCCTGCTCGTGCCGGCGCTCACGGAGCTGCAGGCGAACGGCGAGAGCGGGCGCGTGACGTTCACGCGCGTCAACGGCGCGCTGCTCGGATTCCCGCAGCTCGCCCTCGACCCGAACCACCCGACGACCACCGGCATCCTGTCCAAGCCTGCCATCACGCTGCTCGCGCCGGACCTCGAGAATCCCGAAGCGACGCAGGTCTCGCTCGGCTACACGATGAAGCTCGGCGCGTCGCGCCTCTTCCTGGACACGGAGGCGATCTACGTGGACGGGAAGAAGGAGATCGTGATCCGCGACGTGAACTACCGCGGCAACGCCACCGGCGGCAGGCCGAACGCGAACTTCGACCAGATCAACATGTACACGAACGACGGCCACTCGAAGTACAAGGCCCTCGTGCTCGCGCTCAACGGCAACATCCGCCAGCGCGACCTGATCACGGCCTCGGTGACGCTCGCCGACAAGAAGAACATCAGCGACGACTTCAGCCCCGATTTCCCGTCCGGCTATCCGAACGATCCGGCGAACATCGAGGCGGAGTACGGCCGTGCACGCGGCGCGGAGCGCTACCGCATCGTGCTGTCGGGCGTGTTCCACCTGCCGTTCGGCATCCTGGCGGCGCCGATTTACGAGTACGGCTCCGGCCAGCCATGGACGCGCCGCCTCGGCTACGACCGCAACGGCGACGGGAAGAACTCCGATCGTCCGAACGGCGTTGGCCGCAATACGGAGGACGGACCGCCGTTCCGCCAGTTGTCGCTCCGCGTCTCGAAAGGCTTCAACGTCGGCTTCGGCCAGATCGAAGCGATCGCCGAGGCGTTCAACCTGACGAACGTGACGAACTTCGACGTCAACACTGTGAGCGCGGCCGAGTTCCTGAGCGGTCCCACGGCCACGACAGCGGCCGTACCGAACACGAACTTTGGCACCTACAGCGGGACGCAGCGCTCACGCGAGTTCCAGCTCGGACTGCGCTGGGTGTTCTAGAAACGGGTTGGCGGTTGGCAGTTGGCGGTTGGCAGGAGTGCCGGCCGCCTACGCACCGACTGACTCTCTTCCACCGCCAACTGCCAACCGCCAACTGCCCAACTAAAACCATGGACCTCAAACTCAACAACAGGATCGTCATCGTCACGGGTGGTGCTGCCGGGATCGGCCGCGCGACCGTGGAAGCGTTCGAACGTGAAGGTGCCACCGTCATTTCGTGGGATGTCACGGGCGACCCGAAGGTCGACGTCACGAACCGCGAGTCGGTGGAAGCGGCGGCGCAGGCGGTCGTGGACCAGTACGGCCGCATCGACGTGCTGGTGAACAACGCCGGCATCGTCCGCGACTCGCAGCTCATCAAGTGGAAGGACGGGGACGTCGTCTCGATGATGGACGACGCGACGTTCGACGCTGTCGTGGCGGTGAACCTCAAAGGTGTCTTCCTCTGCACGCGCGCCGTCGTGCCGCACATGATCCGCGGCGGCGGCGGCTCGATCCTGAACGCCTCGTCGATCGTCGGCATGTACGGCAACTTCGGGCAGACGAACTACGCGGCGACGAAGGCAGGCGTCATCAGCTTCACACAGACGTGGGCGCGCGAGCTCGGCAAGTTCAAGATCCGCGTGAACGCCGTCGCACCGGGCTTCATCTCCACCGACATGGTCAAGGCGATGCCGGAGAAGATGCTGGCGATGATGGCGCAGAAGTCGCCGCTCGGCACGCTGGGCGAGCCGGCCGACATCGCCAACGCGTACGTCTGGCTCGCCTCGGACGCCGCGAAGTTCGTGCACGGCACCGTGCTGTCGGTCGACGGGGGGCTGGTCATTGGCACCTAGCTACGCGAACATCGTCAGCACCGGCATGTACCTGCCGGAGCTCGAGACGACGAACGACGACCTCCGCGAACGCTTCAAGACGATCGCCCCGGAGTTCGTCGACAAGATGGAAGCGTCGAGCAGCATCCGCAGCCGCTGGTACGCTCCGGACGACTGGGCCGCGTCAGATCTGGCGCTACGCGCGGCGCAACAGGCGCTCGAGCGCGCGCACAAGAAGCCCGAAGACCTCGACCTCATCATCCTCGGCACCGACTCGCCGGACTACATCACGCCGGCCACGTCCGTGATCCTGCAGTCGAAGCTCGGTGCGAAGAACGCCGGCACGTTCGACGTCGGCTGCGCCTGCGCGTCGTTTCCGACGGCCATGTCCAACGCGGCCGGGCTGATGGCGACGAACGCGTCGCTGAAGAACGTGCTCGTGGTCTCGGTCTACCTGATGCGCAAGCTGGCCAGCCTCGACGATCCGATGGTCTTCTTCTACGGCGATGGCGCCGGCGCCGCGGTGCTGGAACGGAGCGAACAGCCGGGCTTCGTCGCCGCGGCGTTCCAGGCGGACGGCGCGTACGCGAAGAACTGGCTGATCCAGGCCGGCGGTACCGCCGAGCCGACGACGGAAGACGGTTTCCGCGCCGGCCGCACGACCGTGAAGATGGTCGAGCGCTACCCGCCGGAGATCAACAACGAAGGCTGGCCGCGTCTCGTGCGCAAGGTCGCGCAGAACGGCGGCTTCACACTGGAAGACATCGACTTCCTCATCTTCACGCAGGTGCGCAAGTCGACCATCGAGCTGGTGATGAAGGACCTCGGCCTGCCGATGGAGAAGACGCACACGATCATGGAGCGCTGGGGCTACACCGGCTCCGCCTGCATCCCGATGGCGCTCGACGACGCTCTGCAGCAGCAGAAGATCAAGCCTGGCGATCTCGTGGTGATGATCGGCTCCGGCGTCGGCTACAACCAGGCAGCGGCGGCGTTCCGGATGCCGCTCGAAGAAGGGCGGCTCTTTGGCAACGACGGATCCGGTCGCTGAGCTGGTTCGCCTCTCGCGCGGCGCACTCGGGGCCGCGGGTCTCGAGCGGCGCGCGGTGGGGGAGAGTGTTTACTTTGTCAGCGGGGAGCACGATGGGACCCATGGGAACCATGAACGTTCTAGGTCCCATAGGTCCCATCGCACCCTGGTGCTCCTGCATGGCGTGAACGATCACGCCGGCACCTGGGCCACGGTCGCGGGTGCGCTGGCAAAAACGCACCGTCTGATCATCCCCGACCTGGCCGGCCATGGGGAAAGCGGCCCGGCCGCGGGCTCGATCACCCTGCCGCTGATCGTCGAGCGGCTGCACGAGATCCTGAAAGACGAACAGCCGTTCACGCTCCTCGGCAACTCCATGGGCGGGTGGGTGAGCATCCTCTACACGCTCGCGCATCCGGAGCAGGTGGAGCGGCTGATCCTCGAAAGCGGCGGCGGTCTGAACATCCCGCTCGCGGTGCCGCTGACGGCTACGAACCGCGAAGACGCGGACCTCATCCTGCGCGCGGTTCATGGCACACGCTCCTTGCCGGCGTGGGCCGCTGACGCGCTCATCGCGCGCGCGACCGACGCGCCGCTCGTCCGCCTCGCCGGCGCGGAGGAGCATTACGTCGACGGCCGCCTCGGCGAGATCGACGTCCCGACGACGGTCCTCTGGGGCGTCGACGACGGCGTCGTCACGCGTGAGCACGCCGAGGGCCTGCAGCGCGGCATTCGCGGCGCGGAACTGGTCGTCATCGACGGCGCCGCACACATCCCACACCTGCAGCAACCGGAGCGCTTCCTGGAATGTTTGACGGCGATCTGCTGAGCGAACGCGCTCGCGTCACCCCCGACAAGCTCGCCATCGTGTCGGTGGAAACGGGCGAGCGCCTCACCTATGCCGAGCTCGATGCCCGCGCCGAACGCGCCGCCGCCATCCTCGTCGCCAACGGCATCAAGCCCGGCGACCGCGTCGGCCTCCTCTCCTACAACTGCACCGAATTCATCGAGCTCTTCTTCGGAGCCGGTAAAGCCGGCGCCATCGTGGTCCCGCTCTCCACGCGCGCCACCGCGCATGAACTGGAGCACATCGCCGGCGATTGCGGAATGACGGCGGTGTTCTACGGCGAGGAGTTCGGCGCAATCGCGGGCGCGTTGCCGGTTGTCCGTTTTCCGTTGTCCGTGCTGCGGTCCGCAGACATCTCGGAAGATCGTGGTTTTGCCCTCACGGACAACGGACAACGGGCAACGGACAACGCCCCCGAATCCGTCGCGTGCCTCCTCTACACGAGCGGCACGACCGGGAAGCCGAAAGGCGTGATGATCCCGCGGCGGCAGTTGCTGTTCAACGGGTACAACACGGCCGTAAACTGGGACCTGCGGGCGGATGACGTCAGCTCGATCTTCACGCCGCTGTATCACGCCGGCGGGATCGCGGCGTTCATGATCCCGATCTTCTGCGCCGGTGGGACGGTCGTTATCCACAAAGGGTTCAATGCAGCCGAGGTGTGGCGGACGATCGAGAAGGAAAGGTGCTCGGTGGTCCTCGGCGTGCCGACGATCTGGAAGCTGCTGATGGAAGCGCCGGAATTCGCTTCCGTGAACCTCGGCCACGTCCGCTGGTTCATCTCCGGCGGCGCCCCCCTGCCGCAATTCATCATTGACGCGTACCAGCGTCGCGGTGTTCCATTTAAGCAAGGTTATGGAATGACCGAAGTGGGCGTGAACTGCTTCACCATGACGGTGGACGAGTCGTACCGCAAGCCGGGCTCGATCGGCCGTCCCATGCTCTTCACCGCGGTGAAGCTGATGGCCGGCGACCGCGAAGCCGCCCCGAACGAAGTCGGGGAGATGTACATCCGCGGCCCGCACGTCTCCCTCGGCTATTGGAACAACGAGCCGGCAACGCGCGCCTCCTACTCGTCCGATGGCTGGTTCCGCACCGGCGATCTGGCCCGCCGCGACGAGGAAGGCTTCTTCTACATCGCCGGCCGCCTCAAGGAGATGTTCATCAGCGGCGGCGTGAATGTCTATCCGGCCGAGATCGAAGCGGAACTGGTGGCGCATCCGTCGATCTCCGACGCGGCGGTGATCGCGATTCCGGACGAGACCTGGGGCGAGGTCGGCGTGGCGTTCATTGTGGGACAGGGGCTCTCGGATGCGGACGTGGCGGCGTA
This sequence comes from Thermoanaerobaculia bacterium, assembly GCA_036399695.1. Taxonomy (GTDB): domain Bacteria; phylum Acidobacteriota; class Thermoanaerobaculia; order Gp7-AA8; family Gp7-AA8; genus DASVEE01. The sequence continues at coordinate 26,204 of DASWMP010000200.1, forward strand.
TTTGACAATGCGCATTGCAAAGTACAAAGTGCCCAGACGGTTCGTTTTCGTCGAAGCCCTGCCGCGTACACCCTACGGCAAAGTGGTGAAAGACGAGCTTCGTAAACAGCTCGACACATGAATCAGGAAGAGCGCTCCGAGCGCAGCCGGCACCAGATCCTCGACGCCGCATTGAAGCTTTTCTCCCATCGCGGCTACGGCGCGACGAGCGTTCGCGATATCGCGGAAGAAGCAGGCCTGTCGAAGGGGAACGTCTATCACCACTTCCCCGATAAGGAGACGATCTTCCGCGCGCTGCTCGACCGCTATTTCCTGGCGATGTCGCAGCCGGAGTTCCCGTTCAATCGCGCCCTCGCCTCCCAGGATTTCCCGGAAAATCTGGAGGAGCTTGGCCTCGCCGCCCGCGATACTGTCCGCGATTACCGGGAGTACGTGGCCCTGATCTATGTGGACGTGGTGGAGTTCGACGGCTCACATGTCCGCAAGTTCTATCAGGAGATGGCGAACCGCTTCGAGTCGTTCATCAAGATCCACGGGATGGAGGAACGCCTCCGCTCGAAGCTCGCGGAAGGCCTCTCCCCAGCCTCCGCGGTGATGCTGGCGACACGCATCTTCTATAACTATTTCTCGATCGAGATCCTCTTCGGCGTCGAAAACCACTTCGGCAAAAGCACGGAGGAAGCAGTCGAAGAAATCGCCCGCATCCTCCGCCGCGGCATGCTCCGCGAACCTGCGCCAGCCTCGTAGTCAGCGTTCGCGGTCGGCATTCGGTTGGGGAGAGACGACGTAAGGCCTCCGGCGGGCGGCCACGGGCCGCAGCGCTTGTTCGCCGAGCCTCGGCCGACCCTACTTGTGAACGTGTTGACCGCGACGCCCTGCGCTGAGCCTGAGGCAACAAGCGCTGCGGCCC
>DASWMP010000201.1:0-39964 GCA_036399695.1 Thermoanaerobaculia bacterium
AGTCGCGAGAATAAGAACGAAGTCAAATAACGTCAAGTAAGCAGCGTCACAATCCCGAAAGGATTGCCGCGGTAGAACAACGGCGGCGTTGCCCGTTGCTCGTTTTCCGTGCTCTGCCGTGCAGGAGTAGCCAAGCGCAGCACGGACGACGGACGACGGAAAACGGACAACGCCTCTCGATTGGGATGACATCGGCAATAATCAGCGTTTGTCCAGTTCCGACATGAAAGACGTCATCGTCATTGGCGGCGGCCCGGCTGGGTCCACGGCCGCTACGCTCCTCGCGCAACAGGGCTTCTCGGTCACGCTGCTCGAGCGGGAGCGGTTCCCTCGCTTCCAGATCGGCGAGTCGCTCCTTCCGTACAACAACGATCTCTTCGCCCGGCTCGGTCTCACGGACCAGCTCCTGGCCGGCGATTTCCTGCCCAAGTACGGTGCCCATTTCTGCACCGGGGACGGAAGCGTCGAGTACACGTTCCGTTTCGACCGGAACCTGGTCGCTCCCTACCAGCGCTCGTTCCAGGTCAAGCGCGCCGTATTCGACCACGTCCTCCTGCGCAACGCCGCCTCGAACGGCGTCGAGGTGCGGGAAGCGACGCCGGTCGCCGCGGTCGACCTCTCCGATCCCTCCCGTGCGGTCGTGACGACGAAGGCAGGTGAGACGCTCGAAGCCCGCTTCGTCGTGGACGCCAGCGGCCACGGTTCCGTCGTCGGCACCCGCATCGGCGATAAAGCGGATGTGGCGTCGCTGAAGAAGATCGCCTTCTTCGCCCACTACAAAGGGGTGCCGCGGCCGAACGGACGCGATGCCGGCAACACGACCATCGTCGTCCTGCGCAACGCCTGGTTCTGGCTCATCCCGGTCGATGCCGAGACGATGAGCGTCGGCCTGGTGGTCGACCGCGACCAGTACGTCCGCTCCGGCCTGCAGCCGCAGCAGATGCTCGACCAGACCATCGCCGAAACGCCCTGGGTCGCCGCCCGTATGCAGAACGCCGAGCGGCTCACGCAGATCTACGCGCGCAAAGACTTCTCGTTCCGGATGCGCAATCTCGTCGGCCCGAACTTCGCCCTCGCGGGGGACGCGGCAGGCTTCCTCGATCCGATCTTCTCGACCGGGGTGTTCATGGCCATGAAGTCGGCCGACCTCGTCGCCGCCGCCGCGGCCGTGAAGCTGCGCGACGGTTCGATGAAGCCGCTCAAGCGTTACGAACGCGACATGACGGCCGCCCTCGGCCAGTACTACCGCTTCATCTCCCACTTTTACCGCCGCGAGTTCCTCGAGGTTTTTCTGCAGCCGTCGAACCGCTGGGGCCTGCTCAAGGCCATCGTCGGCGTGCTGGCCGGAAACATCTTCACGCGGCGTCAGGACCGCTTGAAGCTAGCGGTCTTCTTCACCCTCGTCCGTCTGCAGAAATGGCGCGGTGTCGTCGCGCCTCGCATCGCCTGGGACGCCCTGCCGTCCGCCGCATCGACCACCTGAGTGCCACAGGAGAAACATGACCAACGATATCCGCCGCAAACTGAAGGAGCTGCTCATCGAGCGGCTGAAGTTCGAAGACATGACGCCGGAAGACATCGGCGATGACGAGCCGCTCTTCGCCGGCGGTCTCGGCCTCGATTCCATCGATGCCCTCGAGATCGTCGTGATGCTCGAGAGCGAGTTCGGCATCAAGGTGAAAAACGAGTCCTCCGCCCGCGACCACTTCCGTTCCGTCGCCACTCTCGCGGACTATGTGGGCGTGAAGCTCGCGCAGGAGCAGCCGCAGGCGTGATGTGAAGGGATTGAGGATTGAGAATTGAGGATTGAGGAAGCTCCCGCGATACCGGCGTTCTTCATCCTCAATCCTCAATCCTCAATCCTCAATCCTGAATGAACTGGCTGTCGTCCCTCCCGCACCAGATCCCCTTCCGCGCAGCCTCGGCGGCGCGGCGCTTGGATCACCAGACCATCGAGGGGGACTTCCTCTGCACCGCGAACGATTTCCTGACGCCTGAGGTGATGGTCGTCGAGGCGATGGCGCAGTTCGCCGGCGGACTGTCATTTCACGGCGAGCATGGCCACGCCTTCCTCACCGGCATCGACCGCTGCGAGGTGCTCCGTCCCATCGAGGCGGGGGATGTCGTGACGATCACCGTCACGCTCGAGGTCGGCTTCGGCGGCACGTTCCGTTTCAGCGGAACCGGACGAGTCTCTGGAGTAGACGTTGTCCGCGGCCGGTTCTATCTGGCCAAGCCTGAGGTAAATGCGTAAGCCTGACCTGAATACCCGCATCGCCGTGACCGGGATCGGCATCATCTGTTCGATCGGACGCAATCAGCACGAAGTCTGGGACGCGATCTTCGCCTCGCGCGATGGCATCGACAAGCTGACCTGCTTCCCGGGCGAAGCGTTCCCGACGGACATCGCCGCGCAGGTGAACGGCGATATCGTGGCCATGCTCCCGGTCAGCCGCCGCGAGGCGAAACGCCTCTCACGCAGCGACGTCCTCGCCGTGATCGCGGCGCATGAGGCGCTCGAACAAGCGAACGAGCAGGGAACGAAGCTCTCCATGTCGCGCGCGATCGTCTCGACCGGCACCTCGACCGGCGGCCTGCTGGAAGGGGAGGGGTATTACTTCGACCGCCTCCTGCAGGGACGCCGCCGTGCTCCCGCCTCGAGTGTCCTGCAGCAGCCGACGTCCGGTCCGTCCGACGCCGTTGCTCGCGTCTTCCGCATCGGCGGTGGCGTGGTCTCGAACGCGACCGCCTGTGCCTCGGCCGGCGCCGCGATCGGCATGGCCGCCGACTTTCTCCGCGCCCGTCATACGGACGTGGCCATCGCCGGCGGCAGCGACGCCCTCTGCCGTCTGACCTACAGCGGCTTCAACGTCCTGCAGGCCGTCGATCCCGCTCCCTGCTCTCCTTTTGGCGCCGATCGCAAGGGCATCACCCTCGGCGAAGGGGCGGCGTATCTGATCCTCGAGCGCTGGGACGATGCCGTCGCCCGCGGCGCGAAGATCCTCGCCGAGTTGCGCGGCTACGGCGCTTCGTGCGACGCACACCATCCCACCGCCCCCGTCGAAGACGGCCGCGGCGCCGAAGCAGCGATGCGCGGAGCGCTCGCCGAAGGGGTGCTCTCCACCGGCGCCGTCGATTACATCAACGCCCACGGCACCGGCACGCTCCTGAACGACTCCGCCGAGACCCGCGCCATCGTAGCCACATGCGGCCTGGACGTTCCGGTCTCGTCGAGCAAGTCGTATTTCGGCCACACCCTCGGCGCCGCCGGCGGCATCGAAGCCGTCATCTCGATCCTCGCCCTCCAGCACCAGGTCGCTCCCCCGACGCTCCGCCTCCGCGAAGCCGCCGCCGACTGCACGCTCGATTACATCCCCGAGGTGCCGCGCGCGATGGAGCTCACGAACGTGCTGTCGAATACGTTCGGGTTCGGCGGGAGTAATGTGTCGCTGCTGTTCAGCAGGGTGTGAGTGTGTGTAGCTACGGCCCCTGTGGCCTTTACCCACGCGTGGTATAACGCCGCGCCACGTATGACCCGAGTTCCCATCACCGGCATCGGAATCGTGGCGCCGGGCGCCATTGGGATTGCGGCATTTCGGGCGCTGCTCGGCAGCGGCGAGACCGCCATCCGGGAGGTCGAGCGCTTCGATACAGCGGGGCTGCGTGCGCACAAAGCTGCGCTCGTGACCGGCTTCGTGCCGAAAGAGTTCATCGCGCCAATGAAGATGCGCCGGATGAACATGCTCTCGCGGCTCGGCGTCTCCGCGGCGAAGATGGCTTTCGATGATGCCGGCGTTGCACCCGAGGCCGGCACCGGCGTGGCCATCGGGACGTCGTTCGGGCCGGTGCAGACCTCCGTCGATTACATGCAGGAGTACGTCGCCAAAGGGGCAGCGCTGGCGCCGCCGCAGCTCTTCGCCGAGTCCGTAGCGAATGCGCCGGGCAGCCACATCGCCATCGAGCACAATCTGCGCGGCTTCAATCTCACGGTCACGCAGCGCGAATCCTCGGCACTTTCGGCGGCCATGTACGCCGCGGCACAGATCGCGAAGCGGACGGTCCCGGCGGCGCTGATCGGCGGCGTCGAGGAAGTGAACGAGATGATTTTCAGCGTGCTCGATCGCGTCGGCAGTCTTTCGGCCGAGGGCATGCGCCCGTTCGACGCCCGCCACGACGGCATGTCCATCGGTGAAGGGAGCGCGATCCTCCTGGCCGGCGGCAACGGTACGAAGTGCTACGGGTGGCTGGCCGGTTTCGGCATCGCCCGAGACGTCACGGCCTCGATCTCCGACTGGGGCGACGACCACGAAGCGGTCGTGGCGGCGATGCGTGCCGCGATCGACGACGCGGAGCTTTCCGTCGCTGACATCGACGCCGTCTACGCCTCGGCCAACGGGATCCCTCGGGCCGACCGTCTGGAAGCGCGCGCCCTCGCCGCGCTGTTCGGCGCCAACGTGCCGCCGGTCGTGGCCGTCAAAGGCGTCTTCGGCGAGTACTCCGGTGGAGGCTCGATTCAGCTCGTGGCGGCGATGCTGGCGATGGAGGAGCAGTCGCTGCACGCGTCCTACGGCTTCGAGCAGCCCGACGCCGAGGTCCGCTTCGAGGTCACCCGCGAGCGACGCAATCTCCCGCTCCGTCACATCCTGATCAACTCGATCTCCGCGGGTGGCGGTATCGTGAGTGCCGTGATCTCCCGGGAGGCGTCGTGACGAAGATCCTCGCCATCATTCCGGCGCTCAATGCCGAACAGACCCTGCCGCCTGTCATCGCCGAGACGGTTCGTCATCTGGAGACGCTCGTCATCGATGACGGTTCCTCCGACCGCACGAGCGACGTCGCCCGCGCCGCCGGTGCGACCGTGCTGCGCCACGAGGTGAATCGCGGCAAGGGGGCGGCGCTGAAGACCGGCTTCGCCTACGCGCTCGAGCGCGGCTACGACGGTGTCATCACCCTCGACGCCGACGGCCAGCACCTCGCGTCCGAGATCCCGAAGTTCATCCGCGCGAGCGAGGAACTGAAGGCCGATCTGATCATCGGCGGACGCTCGCACCTGTTCTCGCAGATGCTCCCCCGCCGCCGCATGGCCAACCAGTTCTCCGCCTGGTGCATCGCCAAGACCTCCGGCACCGGCGTCACGGACTCGCAGAGCGGCTTCCGCTACTACTCGGCGAACCTGCTTCGCTCGCTGACGCTCCGCACGGATGGTTTCGACATGGAGAGCGAAGTGATCGTCCGCGCCGGCCGCCGCGGCCTGGTCGTGCGCACGATCCCGATCGACCTTGGTTTCGTGAACGGCATCTCCACGAGCCATTACCGCCCGCTCGCGGACACCCTTCGCATCGCCTGGACGGTCTTCAGATCCCGCCTCTTCTGGCGATAACGCGATCTCGGAGAGCGGTGGCGCCGAGCCACCGCTCTCCGAGTCCAATGCTGCACTTACTGCGGCATCGCCTTGCGCGGCATCATCTCCGCGCGGTTGGCGGCCTCCCAGACGAACGTTGCTACCACGACCGCGGCCTGCATCAGGTCGTCGCGCTGGAGGCGCTCGTACGAGTCCCAGTTCGTGTGGTGCGTGCGCGTCTCGTACTCGATCTCGTCCTGGATGAACTGGAAGCCGGGGATGCCGACTTCGTCGAACGAGAGATGGTCGGTGCCGGTGGTGTTGCGCATGGTCAAGGTCGTGGCGCCGAGGTCGTGCAGCGGCTCGAGCCAGGCACGGAAGAGCGGGACCACGGCCGCGTTCTCCTGCGCGTAAATGCCGCGGATCTTGCCGGTGCCGTTGTCGACGTTGAAGTAGGCGGAGAGCTTCGCGTGCTCCGGCTTCACCGTCAGCGTTCCTTTGTCCTTGCGCATGGCCAGCGGCAGGTCGCGATCGTCCGGATCCTTCGGCTCGGGACGGGAGGCAAAGTGCTGAGCCACGTAAGCGCGCGAGCCGAGGAGACCCTGCTCCTCCGCGCTCCAGAGGGCGATGCGGATCGTGCGCCGCGGCGTGACGTTCAGCGCTTTCAGGATGCGCATCGCCTCCATCATCACGGCGACGCCGGCGGCGTTGTCGGTGGCCCCGGTGCTGCTGTGCCATGAGTCGAGGTGTGCGCCGAGCATCACGATCTCGCTCTTCTTGTCGCCGCCGGGCAACTCGGCGATGGTGTTGTAGCCGTTCGTGTCCTGCTCGAGGAACTGCGCCTTCACGTCGATCTCGAGCTGCACTTCCGTGCCGCCGTCGATGAGCCGCGAGAGGCGGCCGTAGTGCTCCGGTGCGAGAACGACCGCGGGCACCCCGATCGGCTCGCCGGACTTCCATGAGCCGCCGGACTGCACGCGATACGTGCCGCCGTCGCCGCTGCCCAGGTCCACGACCGCGGCGACTTTCTCATCCATCGTGAACTGCGCCAGCGCGCGGCGGAACTTGCGGCGCTTGACGTATTCGAGTGCCCGGTTGGCGTCCCGCGCGGAGGGGATCGCGTACGCGGCGAGGTCCTCCAGCTCCTTATCGTCGTAGCGGTCGAGCTCCGCCTTCTCGTGCGGCTCGAGCGGCTTCGGCTCGGCAAGCATGATGATCGCGCCGGCCAGCTTGCCTTTCTGCTTCTCGAGATCGGCTTCCGACTCGAGCTTTACCTTCATCACCTTGGCGCGGATCGGGCCGTTCGTCCCGGGCGACCACGCTTTCGGCAGCGCGTAGAGCTGCGCGACGTCCGGCGCGATCATTCGCACCGAGCAGGCCTCGGACGTCCAGCCGCGGCCGAACTCGAACGGCTCGAGGTGCGCGTTGACGAGACCAAAGTCCGTCAGCTTCTGCTTCGTCCACTCATTCGCCCGCTTCATCGACGGCGAGGCCGTCAACCGCGGCCCGATCGTGTCCGTGAGCCCGGATGCGAGCTCCATAACTTTGGAGTTGCGGAGCCCTTCCTGCCGGATCCGCGACTGCGTCGAAAGATCCGGGCCGTTGGCCGAAACCTGGGCCGGAAGCTCGATTGGAAACAGAAGGGCGACGGCAAAGGCAGTGGCGAGGAAGTTCGTACGGTTCAATCAGATCTCCTGTTGAGGGGCGTTGACCGTTGTCCGTTGCCCGTGCTCCGCTTAGTTCACGGACAACGGACAACGGAAAACCGGCAACGCGTCGTCTCACTCCAGTTCGTTCCAGTCCACGGTACTCGGCGTGTTCGATTTCGCGAACAGCGTTGCGAGCATTTCGTCGGGTGGGTAGATGCGCAGGTCGCCGAACTCGCTCGGGCGGCGGTTCTTGATCGTGAAGAGCGAGCGTTGCGTAACGTAATCGAAGTTGGCGTAGTAGTCGTCGTTCTTTTTCTGCTCGAACATCGTTCGCAGGACGTCGAGCTGGCGGGTGAGGTGGTCGTCGCTCTCGGCGAAGACGTGCGTCGTGGGTTTTGCCGTCTGCTTCTTCTTCGGCGGGTCGAGACCGATGGCCGTCAGGCGGAGGTCCTCGAGCTGCTGCTTGTAGCGATCGATCTTCGGCCCTTTCTTCTCCTCGGGCAGCAGGAGGGCCGGGACGCGGCTGCAGTTCGCGCGGTGGATGGCGTCGCTGCGGGTGATCCAGCCGAGGTTCGTCACGCCGCAGCGGGCGCTGACGTTGCTCGTCAGGTTGTCGATGAAGGGCTTCACCGCCGTGTTGAACGAGTCCTCCACGCCATTGAACAGGTTCAGCACGTAGTGCACGCGGAACTCGTCGATCGTGTTCTGCACCGTCCGCGTGATCGGGTGATCGCCGAGGTTGTGCAGCAGGTCGAGGGCGAAGGCGTCGAGGTTCTGCACCGAGGAGTCGTAGACGTCCTCCACACGGTCGATCAGCTCGTTGCTGAGCCGCCAGTAATCCATTCCGCCGGGCATGGTCTCGAAGAACGGCGATTCCTTCGTGAAGATCAGCCGGAGCTTACGGAAGAGGATCGCCTTGACGATGTCCGAGGCGGCCAGCGTCGCGCTCGGGAGGTGCGGCGTGAAGACGAGGATGCCGGAGTTCGAGAAGGGGAGGAAGTCGATGACGTTCGAGTCGAGACCGGCGCGCATGTCGAGCACCACGTAATCGGTGTCGAGCGAATTGATGGCGGCGATGAGCCTCGCTTTGTGCGCCGCGCCGAAGTTCGTGATCTCGTCGATCAGGTGGAGCGGCCCGGCGATGAAGCCGAAGTTCCGGAAGCGCTGCTGCGGGTCGAGCGAATCGGAAAGATGCGTGACACAAGCCGACAGCGGCTCGTTGCGCCGGAAGAAGTGGTAGAGGTCTTTCGAGATCGGCGTGTCGATGGCGTTGCGGATCGCCGACGTGCCGGTATCCAGGTCGACCAGCACCGTCCGGCCGTGCCTGGAGAGCGCGAGAGCGAAGTTGATCGCGAAGGTCGTCTTGCCGACGCCGCCCTTCCCCGATGACACAGGGATGATCCGCTTGATCGCCACCGTAGCGCGCAGTTTATCCTGAGAGGTAGAATCACCACCGCTTGATGCAGACGGTCCTTTTCCGCAAGTTCCCCCTCTTCTCCGATCTCGACGAACGGGAGTTGCAGTCGATCGCCGCCGTGGCCAAGACGCGCCGCTACGCGAAAGACGATGTGATCTTCCACGCCGACGAGAGCGGAGACGTCTTCTGCCTGATCCGTGAAGGACAGGTGAAGATCACGATGATCTCGCCCGAGGGTAAGGAGATCATCCTCTCCCTCCTCGGCCCGGGAGACTTTTTCGGCGAGATGGCGCTCCTCGATGACGAGCCCCGCTCGGCGACGGTCGTCGCCACCGAGCCGCTCGAGCTCGTCACGATCTGGCGCTCCGACTTTCTGCAGATCCTGGCCGAGAACTTCGACATCACGAAGAAGGTGCTGGGCGAGCTCTCGAAACGGCTGCGCAGCGCGTCGAGCCGCATCGAGTCTCTGGCGACGATGGACGTCTACGGCCGTCTGGCGCGCTTCTTCCTCGACCTGGCCCGCGATTCCGGCAAGGTGCTGGACAACGGCTACGTCGCCGTGACCCGCCCGACGCACCAGGCCATCGCCAACATGATCGGCACCTCGCGCGAAACCGTGTCGCGCCTGATCCACGACCTCATGCGCCAGAACCTCCTCCTCTCCGAGGGGAAGACGATCTACCTGCGCAAGACGGCCATCGATCAGTTCAAAGCCGAGGTCTGAACGGAATTGCGGATTGAGAATTGAGGATTGAGGAAAGCGCCGGCCAGCGGATGCTTCTTCTTCCTCAATCCTCAATCCTCAATTCTTAATCCGCATGCTGACCCTCCCGAACATCCTGACGCTCGGCCGGCTGGCGCTGGTCCCGTGGTTCCTGATGGCGTCGTACCGGGAGCAGTGGAAGCTCGCGCTCATCATCTTCATCAGTGCCGCCATTACGGACGTCCTCGACGGCTTCCTCGCCCGTCGCATGAACCTCCGTTCGCGGCTCGGCGCCGTGCTCGACCCCGCCGCCGACAAGATCCTGATGATCTGCGGCTTCCTCTTCTACACCCTGCACGGCAGCCCCGCCGTCCGCCTCCCGGCCTGGCTGACGTTCACCGTCTTCATCCGCGACTTCCTGATCGTCGTCTTCGCCTACCTCCTCTACACGAGGGTCCAGGTGAAACGCTTCCCCCCGTCGTGGGCCGGCAAAGCATCGACCGTGACGCAAGCCGTCACCCTCGCCGCCACCATCGCCGTCAACGCCTTCGCGCCCGGCCCGACGCGAGTCCTGGAAGTCCTCTTCCGCCTGGCGCTGGTCATCACCCTTTTCTCCGGCTGGGACTACATGCGGCGAGGAAAGGGCCTGCTGGAGGGCACGCCGGGCGAGGCGATTTGAGGCATAACTGCCGGGTCCAATCCGTCCAGTTCCTGGACATCGCTCTCCACGAAGGAGTAACCAACGGTCATCCGCGAGTTACCGGCGATCACTCGCGGATGAAAAATGATCACTCGCGGATGAAGAGTCTTCACGCGCGGATGAAGAATCTTCACTCGCGGATGACCGCCGATCACTCGCGGATGACCGCCGATCACTCGCGGATAACCGCAGCGCTCCAAATCAGAACACAAGCGTTCTAAATCAGAACACCACCATTACTCGCGGATGATCATCGGTATCGACGAGATGAAGATTGTTGATGCCCGGATGACCGCGGGTAACGGCGGGAAGCGCTCGCGAACCTCCCGGATCACCACCCGCAGACCCGGGGAAGCGCGCCGTACTCCGCCGATGACCGCGCGTAACTCACGAGTGTCGCGGCGTACCTCCCGGATGACGCCGCGTAACCCGTTCATGACCCGAAGCAACTCGCGGATCACGACCCGCAACTCCCGGATGACGCTGAGCAATCTCGGCGTGCGGTGGCGAAGGAGGGTGTCTCAAAACCTAAGTCGCCGCTCTGGTACACGCGTAAGCGGCCTGGTACACGGATAAGAGCGGTGGCTATCCGCCACCGCACGCCGACGCTCTGGGAACAACTCGAGTGAGCTTGTCGCAGCGCGATTCTCAATCTCCACCGATTCCGCCAACCAACGGCGGTAGCATGCCGATTCTTCATAACCATAGAACGCCTTTGTCGGGACCGGCATACAAACGCGACGATTCAACTCCAGAGATGCTGCGAGACGCCGAACAGGCTCCAAGGCCCCATACAGACGGAAGTGGCACCCTGAAAACTTCGCGTGGGACTTCCCAGAAAACCCATTCGCCTGGTCGATCAAGCCACGTGTTCGTTCCTTTGGCTCGCCGCGGCGGTCGGGAAAACGCAATGGACGTAATCATCGATCTCGGTTACCGCGGCAACACGATGCGACTAGCAGGGAGATGTCTCGCTGGAGACTGGAGTTTGTCCGCCACAGGATTGCTGCTGTTTCTCCTCAGGCGTTCCGGCTTCTCTCGCGCGCGCTGCCAGAGCATCGACGCCGCCTGCCATTCTTCTGTCGGTGCGACTCGTTCCACCCTGTGCCATCGATTGCGTTTCGCGGGCCGTTTCGGCCGCATTCATGTCTTCAGCGAACGCAATATCAACGACTACGCCACCGATGAGCGAGAGCTTGATGCCGTAACCTACCAGGAGGCGGAATGCTTTAGGACTTGTCCTGATGCCGGAGATCACCAGCTTTCGCTCATCCTGAGTCAGCGGTCAGGAATCCGGCGTCACTTTCCAGACACCGTTAGTGCCGAATTCCTTCATCGGTTCTCGAGCCGTTCTTTTTACGGTGATGCCCACAACGCCGTTAGTTAGAATGTTTGAGTTTGTATGACCCCAATATCTCGCAGCTAGATTTTCGGTCAATCCGCCGGTGGCCAGAGTAGAGTAATCACCGAGATGCTTAGACTAATTTGAACGGCTTGCGCACGACGTGAATGTGACAAAGCAGAACTAATGGAACGAGATTGTTTTTACGAGCCGCGATTCCCTGTGCTCGTCTGCCGATAAGGCTAGCTCGCCACGCCAACTCTGGACCACGTTGCGAGAGCCTGTGGAGCGGTGAAGCTGAAAGTCGCGATCATACTTGAGCAGAAGCCCTGGAGCACGATTAGCGCGCAGAAGCTTCCATTCGCCCGAGGCCGTGAGCCGCTTACCGTCAATGACCATTGAATGTACAAAGGTAGCGTCGGGGCGCAGTACCAACTTCTCGCCGTTCGCCCCGTCGTGCGCTTGCCAGGTGCCGAGTAGATCATCTGGCTCAACGTGCGGAGTGCACGCAAAGACAAACGGAAGCAGCAGAAGCAGCGCAGTGCAAGCCCTCATCGGCAACCCGGCGGTAAGTCTTCCGTCCATCGAAACCTCTCGTCAACATTTCCCATGAATGGCACCGCACCACCGCGTTCTTTGTGCGGTACGCCGTTAATGTGATAGAGCAGCGACCAAGCGGAGAGTTGGTTGGCAACCGTGTACATAACGCGGCCATCTCCGAGTCGATCGAAGCGGTAGCTGAAGCCGCCCACCTGCGCAGCGATAGGATTGTTTACAAATGACCCGTTCGCAATCGTTTCACGATAAGCGACGGCGTGGTCGTAGCTGCCGGGATAGAACGGTGTGAGCGAAGAGTCTTGACAGCCACCCTGCACGAAGTCGTCGCGCATCTGACTGGCGCCGGGTGACCTCGCGATATCCCTGGTTTGGAAGTCGTCACCGTTATAAAGCCGCCGATCGGAGCCACCCTCCACCAGAAAATCGAAAAAGATATCTCCCAAGTAGTCTAGGCGGTCGGCCTTAGCGCTGACTTCGATTTCCTCCGAGCAAATCTTCTCCACCGTTCCGTCGTCGTTCGTGACGGTTACGCACTTAAAGATCTGACCGGTAGGGTCCGTGTAATTCATGGGGTTATTCATCACATACGAATAGCGATTCAAAGTCTGAGGAAGCTCCACCCGCATGCTTTTATTCGAGGGATCCACGCTCAAGAACCTACCCCAGTTCGGGTTGTAAAAGCGCGCGTGCATGTAATCAAGATACTCCGGGCCGATGTCGGTGTCGCGTTCGTGGCCGGTGAACTGGAGGGGGCCGGCGCCTTCGAGGCCGCCGGCGCCGAAGGGGGCGTAGTCCTGGGTATCGACGATGGAGAAGGTGTCGCTGATGACGCGGCGGGAGCCGAGATGGTCGGCGTGGTGGTAGAGGGTGAGGGGGGCGCCGATCCAGGGCTCGAGCGTGGCGAGGAGGGTGCTGCCGCGCCAGACATACTCCCGGTCGCGGGTGGAGAGGTAGCCTTCCTCGGTCGGCTCGTCTTTCCATTGCGCGAGGAGCAGGCCGCTCGGGTGGCGTACGGACCAGGCGATGCTCGTCCAGGGCGTCAGGAAAAAGTCGGCGCCGGTGATGTAGCGGACCGTCGCGATGCGTTCGTTGTCGGCGGTGTAGAGGTAGCCGACGTCCAGCGTCGGGCCGTTGCAGGCGGGGCAGTTCGGACGGGGCGGGGCGGTGCTGTCGATGGAGAGGCGCGACATCATCCCGGCGCCGTCCCAGGTGTAGCGGTACGTGCTGCCGTCCGGCGCGACCGACGAGCTCATGCTCCCGCCGGTGTCGTACGTGACGCCGGCGGTGAGACGGTTTTTCGCCGAATCGACGGCGATGTTCGACGCCGAGACGCCGACCGAGCGCGACGTCCGATTACCGAACGGATCGTAGGTGAACCGTTCGCTCGACGTGCCAGTGTTCGTTTCCACGAGGCGGTTCACCTTGTCGTAGCGATAGCTCGTGCCGCCGATCGCGCGGATGTTGCTGCTGCCGTCATAGCGGTACGGCCCGAGCTCCAGGCCGTTCCCCTCCGTTAGCGTGTGATCGCACGGGTCACCCGGGACCTCGGTGGCGTCGACACCCCACTGAAGGATGAGGATCGAGCAGGGCCGTCCGCTGACGGGATCGAGCTTCCAGAGCTCCTGCACCGCGGGCGTGCGTACTTCCTTGATCACGCCGCTCGGGTGATACGTCATGCCGCTCAGGTAATCCCAGGACGAGAAGGTGCCGAGGTCATCGAGTTGACGGAGGTATCCATTCCCGTAGCGATGCGCGAGTTGCCGGCTTGCATCGCGGGAGGTGCATTCGGCATCAAGGCAGCGGCCCGGATACTTCAGGACGTCGAGCAGCCCGAGGTCATTCGTCGATTGCGAATAGATCGTGTCGAACCGGTGCAACCTGCCGCCGGCGACGATCGTCTGGCGCGACGAAATCCTGCCGCCGCGGTCGTGATACTGGTAGCGCTCCTCCACTGTGATGCGTCCTTGGAGCCGCGCCTGATCGTTGTAGCGCGTGGCACTGAACAGCTTCCCATTGCGGGCGTCGCACGTGCCGGTCGTGCAGCCCACCGGATCGTTCGCCGTCGCGTAGACGAAGCGCTTGAGCTCCGTCCCGTTGGCTGTGACCAGCGTCGGACGCTCGGCGCGGTCGAACGTGAACCTCAGCTCGTAGGGACCGTCGACAGCGCGGGTGGCGTGGCCGCGCGCGTCGAAGTCGCTGTACAGCATCGGCGCATCCTTCTCCGGATGCACCTCCGACGTCAGAAAGCCTCGGCCGTCATAGACAAACGTCCGCTCCTGCACGACCCCGGCTTCCGTGCGCACGCGCCGCAGTCCCGCGGCGTCATAGGTGTAAACGGTCGGCACATTCGCGCTGTTCGTGCCGGAGGGCTCGGTGACGCGGCGGAGCCGGCCGAAGCCGTCCATCTCCTCGATGGTCGTGGCGTCCTCCTCGCCCGACGCTGTCGTGGCCACGCGCACGGTACGCGTCGTCGTGAAGGCGTTCGGGTACGTCAGCACCGTCGTCTTCCCGTCGGGCGCGGTGATGGTCTGTACGCGCCGCAGTGCGTCGTAGGTGGAGGTCGTCAGATACGCGGCGGGTTGTGTGTCGCTCGTGAAGCGCTCCCACTCCGAGGCTGCGGTCTGCCAGCCGATGGAGTTGTGGCGGTACTGGCGAAGACTCCATGCCTGCACCGGATTGCCGGTGGAGGGATCGGTCTCGTCGGGCATCCTTCGCTTCTCTCGCAGCAGCCGGCCGAACGCGTCGTATGCGTAGTCGGTAGCGAGCGTTCCCGCCGCTTCCGCCGAGACCTGACGTGCCGTTACCTGCGCAGGAGTGTGGATGCCGCTCGATAGAGAGGCGTTCGTGTACGCGTACGTGGTCAGAGCGATGCCCGATGCGGCGATGGAGACGAGCCGTCCGGCGGTGTCGTACGAAAAGTCGGCTGGCAGGCCCGCTGTATCACGGCTTCGCCGCGCGCGTCCGGTGGCGGCGTCGATGTCAACGTCGTAGGTCCGGAACGACAGCGGCGTGTCCGTGGCCGTCACATACCCGCTGCGAGTGACGCTGCCGGCCAGCCACTCATGCGTCAACGCATACGTCGGCGCCGAAGCCGTCAAGGTGCTCGTGGCGAGTGTGCCGGTGGCGATCGATTGTGTATCACCGCCGTAGTAGCGTTCGCCGGCGACGTTCCCGTTCACATCGCGAGTGAGGTCTGTGACCAGGTCGTTCGACGCCGGTGTCGCGCCGGCGAGTGTGCGCGACCTCAGCAGCGCGCCATTCGAGCGATCGAACACAAAGTGCGACCGGAGCGCCGACGCGCCCTCGAGCACCGTACGGCTGCTGTAGCTGCTGAGAATCCAGGGATCGGCGGGCGGCCGCATGAGGAACGCGGCGCTCGGATTGGGCGCCAGCGGATCGTACGAGCCGGAGTCGTACGCCTGCGGATCGATGCTCAGATCGCGCCGGTTGTAGGCGATGCGCGTCTCGCGGCTGTGTACCTCGTTGCCGTAGTTCGAGGTCGTGACAGCGGTCCGGTAGTGACCGAGCCCGTCGTCGTCGGAGAACGTCTCCTCGAGGTAATAGCCTTGCTCGTCCGTCGTGCGCGTGGAGCGCAGCCGGCGGTTCAACTCCGTCCGGCCGTTGAACGTATTCACCTCGAGATTGCGGTCGCCCGCATACGCCACGCGCGTGGTGCGCAGCGGCACCGTCCAGTTGCCCGACGAGTCGGGGCCGTAGAGGATCTGCGAGAGATAACGCGAACCGCTGTCGGGCGCGTTTTTGCGGGACAGCGGCAGTCCGTACTCCGCACGGACGCCGGTGCTGTCGCCGCTGATGCTGAAGAAATGCTGACTCTTCTCCAGAATCGTGCGCGTGCCGTTCGGCGCCACTTCAAAGTCGGTCATCACCGTGCGGCTCTCGCGCGGAGGCGCAGGGGAGGTGCCGTCAGGGGAAAGGATGTCGTTGGAGCGGTCGTAGAAACGTTCGCCGATCTGCACGCCTGTGGCATCCCACAGCTTGCGATAGATCACGCCGAACGGATCGGTGAAGGCCTGGCCAAACTTCGTCAGCGTCCCGGCCGAGCTGGGAGGGAACGAGTAGCGGCCGTAGTCCCACGTGATCTTCCCGAGCGTCGGCAGTTGCAGCTCTTTGAGCACGCCGGACGAGTCGTCGCACGTGCTGGTGTCGCGATGGAAAACGAAGCGATACGCCGAGCCGTCCGGCAGCGTGACGGATTGGAGCACCGCCGCTTTGACCGTGGTGGCCACTTCCGGATAGGTGCTGGTCGTACAGGCGCGGGCGAGCGTCGTCCACGGCGGCGGGGCCCCCGGGAGAAAGAACGTCGGCTCGTTGTCGTACCGAAGACTGTAGATGCTTCGGAGAGCGGAGGAGGCGAGTGCGGCATCCGGGTTGCCCCCGAACGCGCTGAGCCACACCTCCGCCACGACCCATTTGTCGACGATCTGCCCGGGGTTGTCCTCGACGGTGTCGGATCCGGGCCGGAAGAAAACGTACTGAGCGCGGCCTGCTGAATCGGAGATCCGCCACGTGCGCCACGTCGTAACGCGAGGACGGGACGGCGTGCTCGCCGCCGGGTAGTTGTAATCGACCGTCACCTGGTTGTTGAACGCGTCGAAGATGCGCGTGACGCCACCGTTCGATGCGTGTCCGGAGGACAGGTCGAACTCGTGCGTCGTCCCGTCCGGAAAGTCCACCTGCATCTTCCCGTCCTGAAGCTTGCGCAGGCGCAGATAGGTGCCGTCGCGCGTGTAGGCGACATTCGCCGTCGCCGCTTCGTGATCGTCGTCGTGCAGCGTGGTGTAGAAGCAGTGCGCCGCGCCATCCGGACCGAGATAGGCCGGAGCCCTGTAGCCGGGCGCGCCGAACGGATCCTGATTCCCGCAGCCGGAGATCGCGCCAGTGAGCAGGCGCCCCATGTGGAGCTGCCACCCGAAGCCGGCGTTGTCGCGCCGCGACGGGTAAGCCCAGTTGTAGGTGATGACGATGCCCGGATTGTTCGGGTCGGGGCGCTCGTCGACCGAGCCGAACTCCCAGTTGTTGCCGCCGTAGTTGAGCGTCAACTGATAGGAGAGATTGCCGCCGACGTTGAAGCGCTGGCCGATCGGCACCGTGACGCCGAGATTGCCGTTGAAGAGGTTCACCGAATCGACGCCGTCGAAGCTGTAGGCCTTTTCGCTGGCGAAGCCGCGCTCCACGTTGGGCGTCACGGCCTGCGCGAATGCCGTGGCTGTCGTGAAGAGGATGAGGACGGCGATGGCGAGGCGCTTCATTCCTGCACCTCGATGACGGAGTAGCGGAGCTCGACGGGCTCGACGACGATGATCGTGTCGGCCTTTTCGAACCTCTTCGCTTCCTTCTTCGCGGCCTTGTCGGCGTCGTGAAGCTTCTCCGGCTTCAGCCGCGACTTGCCGTCGAGGTTCGGATCGTCGTCGCTCGCGCCGCCATCGGCGACGGTGCCGAACCATACGCCGTGGGCGGCGCGGATCACCAGCAGGTGTGTGAGATCCGCCGGCAACTCGAGCGCCTCTCCGGCGGATTTCACGAGTGCGACCGGCGCCACGTCCGGCCTTGAGGCGAGCAGTTCCGAACCTTCAGGTGCGGAGATCGAGTAACGGCCGCTCTTCTCATCGACGGCGATCCAGAGGGCGTGCGGCAGCAGCGGCTCCGTTGACGTGAACACCACCCGGCCTGCATCGTCAGCGGCAGCAAGCCGCAGCTTCGTGACGCGTGTCGTGCCGGCCTGCAGCGCCTCCTGCTCCCGTTCGAGGCCAAACAGGACGGCGTGGTGGCCCGGCGTCAGGCCGGTGATCTCGATGGCGTTCTCCGAGACGGTGATGAGCGGCTGCGCGCCGGCACTCGCGTGACGCGGAGGCACGGCAGTGGTGCTTGCGAATAACCAGGCAAGGACGGTGATGATCATCAGGACCCCTTTCGACCGTCCGGCATGGCGACGGTGCGCGCGCTCTCTCTCTATTGGAAACGGACGGCGGCGCGAACGAAACTATGGAGGGCCGTACAACCGAAAATCCTGAAAACGTTGGGTCGGATAGGACTAATGGGACAGATCGGACCTATAGGACAGATGGCACATCGGGAGCCGCATGGCACGACCGCTTGCCATGCGACTTCCCGGCTCCCATAGGTCCCATCTGTCCCATAGCAACGGCCGCTCTATTCGTACCGCAGCGCCTCGATCGGATGGAGTGCCGCTGCCTTCCAGGCCGGATACCACCCGAAGCCCGTCCCGATCAGCGAACAGACGATCAGGCCCGTGAGCGCCCATCCCCACGGAAAGATCATGGCAATGTCGAGCCAGATGGCGATCCCGTTGCCGCCGGCTACACCCAGCACGATGCCGAGGAGGCCGCCGAGCTCCGACAGGACGACGGCCTCGAGGAGGAACTGGCGGACGATGTCGTCCCTGCGCGCGCCGACCGCCTTGCGGATGCCGATCTCGCGCGTACGCTCGGTCACGCTCACGAGCATGATGTTCATGATGCCGATGCCGGCGGCGAGCAGCGCGATCACACTCACGACGAACGCGCCGATGCGGATCGTTCCGGCCACCTGCGCGAACGCGCTGACGAGCGAGTCGTTCGAGTAGACGGCGAAGTCGTCTTCCTCCCCCAGCTTCAGCCCGCGCGCATTGCGCATCGCGCCGATGGCTTTGTCGAGCGTCTGGTTGTACGTCGCCTGCGACGTCGACTGGATGGCGATGTTCACCGTGCGGTTGGTGCGTCCGAAGTCGCCGAGGAAGCGGGTGATCGGCACGATCACCATGTCGTCCTGATTCTGCCCGAACGACGACCCCTTCTCCGCCAGCACGCCGATGATCTGGTACGGCTTCTCGTTGACCTTGATGGTCTTGCCGACCGGCGTCTCGTTCTGGAAGAGCTTCTTCTGGATGTTGGTCCCGACGACGATGACGTTACGCGCGAGCGCCACATCCTCAGCCGACAGATTGCGGCCGTAGCCGAGGGTGTAACTGTTCGCGACCAGGAAGTGCTCGTTCGTTCCGACCAGCGTCTGCCCTTGAATCTTCACCCGACCATAGCTCGCTGCCTGCCCGCCGTCGAAGATCTTGAAGCAGATGGCGTTCGCCTGCCCTTCCATGAGCCGCTCGAATTCGCGCGCCTCTTCCAGCGTGATGTTGCGCCGGTTCGCGTACGTGTTTTCAGGATCGCTCGTGTTGATGCTCGGGTATTTCGCGAACTGGAAGATGTTGCTGCCGAGGAAGCTCAGGCCCGATTCGATCGACGACTGGATGACGCTCAGTGCCGTCATCACGCCGATGACCGAGAAGACTCCGATCGTGACGCCGACGATCGTCAGCGCCGAGCGCAGCTTGTTCGTGCGCAGGGCGTTCAGCGAAATGCGAAAGGTCTCGGATAGCTGCATGGCGTCACTCGTACCGCAGGGCTTCGATGGGATCGAGCCGCGAGGCGCTCAGCGCCGGCGCGAAGCCGGAGAAGATCCCGGTGAACATCGACACGATCAGGCCCGTCACCACCAGTCCCACCGAAAACTGCATCGGGAACGAGGGGAACGCGGCCGCGACCGCAGTACAGAGGAGCCATGAGATCGCCAGTCCGAGCACGCCGCCGACGAGACAGATCGACACCGCCTCGATGAGGAACTGCAGCAGGATGTTCCGGCGCCGCGCACCGACAGCCTTGCGCGTGCCGATCTCGCGGGTGCGCTCCTTCACGCTGACGTAGGTGATGTTCATGATGCCGATCGCGCCGACGAACAGCGCCAGGCCAGTGACGAAGAGGCCGGCCACGGCGATGCCTCCCTTGATCGGATCGATGGTGCTGCGCAGCGCGTTCTGCGCGTTGATGGAGAAATCGTCCTTCTGTTCCGGCTCCAGCCCGCGCACGCGCCGCATCGCTCCGGTCAGCTCGCCGCGCGCCACCTCCAGGCGGTTCTTATCGCGCACCTTCACACGGATCGACGTGTCGAGCCGCGCGCTGAAGGCCTTCATGAACGCCTGCAGCGGCACGACGGCGTAGGTGTCGAAGCTGAAGAGGCCGAGGAACGTTCCCTGTTTCGCCCAGACCCCGATGACGCGGAAAGGCGTGCCGGTGATGATCACGGTCTTATCGAGCGGCGACTCGTTCGGGAACAGCGCCTCGGCGACGTCGTAGCCGAGCACCACCACGTTGCGGCCGCCGCGCGATTCTGCCTCGTTGAAGAAACGCCCCTGGCTGAAACCGGCCGTCGACGTCATGAGGAACTCGTCCGTCGTTCCCTGCGTGAAGACGTTCCGCACTTCATTGTCCGCGTATTTGACGTTGCGGATCGTCTGCACCGTCGGCACCGCCGTGACCAGCTCGGAATTCGGCGTGTCGCGAATGATGCGCTTGAGGTCCTCGGCATAGCGCACGTTCATCGTGCGGCGGTTGCGGTAATTCCACCAGTCATCCACGCGGCTCCATGGCCACTTCTCGACGTACAGGATGTCGTCGCCGATGACCGCCAGGCTGCGCTCGAATCCGATCTCGATCCCACTGATGGCGGAGCCCATGAGCGTCACGGCGATGATGCCGATGATCACGCCGAGGGCGGTGAGCGCGGAGCGCATCTTGTGCATCCGGATCACCAGCCAGGCCGTCCGGAAGGAGTCGGCGATCTCGATCGAGAGATCACGCAGGAGCCTCAGTTTTCGCCTTCCTTCTCCAGGGCCACCTTGGCCCCGTTCTTCAGCTTTCGCGAGATGGCGGTGTAGGAGCCGGAGACGATTTCCTCACCCGGTTTCACGCCGCTGCGGATCTCCATGAACGTGTTATCGGCGATCCCGGTCTCCACCTTGCGCATCTGCACGGTCTCACCGGTTCTGATGAACACCACGCGCTGGAGCTTCGTGCGCAGGGCGCGCTCTTTCTGTTTTTCCGCCTGCTGGCTCGTGACCTCGGCGCGATTGTCGTCCTTGTCTCGCGCACGCGGCGGCGCTCCTGCTCCTCGGGGGAAAGGTCGGTGTCGGTGCTGCGGACAGTCACGCTCTGAATCGGCACCGCCACGACGTCTTTGACCGTGGCCGTCTCGATGTCCGCCGTCGTGCTCATGCCCGGCCGCAGCCGGAGCGAACGATCGGGGATGCTGATCTTCACCTCGAAATTCGTGACCTCTTCCTGCGTGCCGGCGTTGCGCGTCAGCGCCGTGCTGGCGATCTCCCGCACGACCCCGCGGATCTCGCGATCGGGCCAGGCGTCGACGCTGATGCGTGCGCTGTCGCCGACCTTGACCTCGACGACGTCGTTCTCGTTCACGTTCACGCGTGCTTCCATGTGATCGAGGTCGGCGATGCGCATGACCTCTGTGCCGGCGAACTGACTCGTGCCGACGACGCGTTCGCCAGCGCGGCTCGTCAGCGAGCTGACCGTACCGGTGACGGGCGCGTAGATGATGGTCTTCGACAACGCCTCATTGATCTGCCGCAGCGCCCCTTCGGCCCGCTGGATCTCGAAATTCGCCGCGTCGAGCGCTGCCTTCGCGCTGTCGTAGGTCGTCTTCGCGGTGTTCCGGTCGGTGTCGGAGAGCAGGCCGGACTCGAAGAGCTTCTGGATGCGGCGGTATTCGGTCTCCGCCTTCGAGAGCTGGGCGCGGTTTTGCGCACTGGCTGAACGGGCCGAGTTGAGCGCGGCCTGCTGTGACTCGACCTGCGCGCGATAGCTGTCGGGGCGGATGCGCAGCAGCAGGTCGCCCTTCTGCACGAGCTGCCCTTCGCGCACCGGAATCTCGATGATCTCGCCCGAGACTTCTGGCGCGATCTTGACCTCGATCTCGGGCTGGATCTTGCCCGTGGCGGTGACGAGCTGCGTGAGACTGGTGCGGAACGCCTTGTCAGTGGTGATGAGGATCGGCTGCTCGCGCTTGCGCGAGACGACGATCGCCGTGACCGCGACGCCGATCGCCAGCACGAGGCCGATCAGGATGAATAGTTTCTTGCGGGACCGTTTCGGCCGTTCAGCCATGCGTCGTGAATGCTCCTGAGAGAAAGATACGCCTCCCACGGAAGAAGTTTCGCATGGGGGGCGGTACAGCGTAGGGGAGGACGGACAATATTGTCCGTCACGCGAGAAAGTAGCCACGAAGCGGATTGTCATTCGCAAAAGTTTTGGTGCAGGTGTGCGGAAGTGCAGCGTGCTCGCGCCATTTCTCTCGTGACGGACAGGATTGTCCGTCCTCCACTACAACAACGTTCGCCGGTGCTTCCTTGTGATCACCGGCTGCGCTCAGCGCAGTGCCCGGCTCGGATGACATCGGTCCTGTGAGCTGCGTAGCACGGTGGGCGGCGCCAGCCCGTTCGTGAAGCGTGACTGCACAGTCACTTTCGTGACCGACGGCGCCCAATCCGGTGGAGTACCGTCAGCCCATCGTGCGAAAGACAGCGTCGTTGGCCGTGGTGCTCCTGCTGGCGTGCGGACGGGACCGCGATCCGGTGGAGCCGGAACTGGCGCGTCTCGAGGCGTTGAAGCCGCCCAAGGCGACAGTCACGCAAATCGCTGCCGTCCGTGCGGCGAAGACTGCCGAGCTTCGCCTGTATCGCCTGCGCGAGGCGTTCGTGAGCGTGGAGACGGCGGCGTTCCTCAGCGCTCATCCGGCGGCCGGGAACGATATGGCGAGCCTGGAAGCGCTGTGGAAGCAGCAGGCGCCGAAGATCACGCGCGACGACGCTGTGCGTCCGCTATTGCACGCCGCGCGCATCGAAGCGGCGACGAACCGCGGGCGCAAGCTCTACGACGCGAGTCTGCCGTACGGGAAGGCCAGCGGACCGGGCGACGGTCTCTATTACCTGGCCGAGGCGCTGGCGAATCTCAAGTTCGCGGAGTGGATGATTTCCCAGCGGTCGCACGGTGACGAAGAGCAGGGACCGACGCCGGAGGAGGCCGGAGGATTTCTACGTCTGGGGCGGACCGGACACCGGCAAGTACGTGCCGTGAAGCGAGCCGGAGAATCGCCGCGAGTTCCAGCGTGACGTCGCCCGGATGATCGATATCCGCCTGGCCGGCGGCACGCTTCGTTCCGCGCCGGGCGGCGCTTCTGCAGCCGAGCAACTGCTGCCGTCGATCGAGCTCACGGACCTCGACGGGCTGCGGTTCAACCGCGACCAGCTTCGCGGCAAGCCGGTACTCATCGAGTTCTGGGCCACCTGGTGCCCCCCATGTCTGTCGACGCTCGGCTGGATGAAGGAGCTCGATCCCGCCCGGGTGCAGGTCGTGGCCATCGCCGTGGAATCGAAGCGGGAGGACGTGGAGACGCTCGTCCGCCGCCATCAACTGCCCGGGCGTGTCGTCATGGCCACGCCGGAAGTGCTGGCGGCGTTCGGCGGCGTCCCCGCGGTGCCGACGCTGATGATCGCGGATGGCAACGGCAAGATCCTGCGCACCTTCTACGGCGCGCCGCCGGATCTGCACCGTGAGATCGAGAAGGTGATCGGTATCGGTCCCGGTAAATTTTCATCCCACCGATGATTTCCCACCGCTTCTCCAGTCAAACTTCCAGCAACCAAATGGAGGTATGTACGAATGGATAGCGTTGTTCACTTTGAAATGCCTTACGAGAACCCGAACCGGATGAAGACTTTTTACGAGACCGCCTTCGGCTGGCAGACGCAGACGTTCGGACCGGAGATGGGCAACTACGTCCTGGCGATGACGACGGAGGCCGGGCCGAACGGGATGCCGAAGAATCCCGGCGCCATCAACGGCGGGTTTTACGAGCGGCCATCCGACCCGGCCGACCCGGCCGGTCAGCATCCGTCGGTCGTGATCGCCGTCAACGACATCCACGACGCCATCCGCAGGATCAAGGAAGCCGGTGGCAAGGTCCTCACTGAGCCGATGGAGATCCCGACCGTCGGCCAGTACGCTTCCTTCACCGACACGGAAGGCAACCGCCTCAGCATCCTGCAGCCGCTGCCGCCGGCCGGCGCGAGCTCGTAGCCGCTGACGGAGACGGTTCACGCGGGCAAGTAAGTGTGAGCCGTCTCCGCCACCCCGACCTCTGGCTCGCAGAGCTCCAACCCTTGACTTTCCTTCCCAACCGAAATAGTTTTCGCGCCCGCTTGTTTTGAGCGGTCCCGAGCGCCTCCATAGCTCAATTGGTAGAGCAGCGGACTCTTAATCCGTTGGTTCCAGGTTCGAGTCCTGGTGGGGGCACCAAACGAAACCGAGACAGAGGGCTGCGATGCAGTCCTCTTTTTGCATTACCCTACCCCCTCGCGCGAAAGTGGCGGAATTGGCAGACGCGCTGGACTTAGGATCCAGTGGCCCAAAGCCGTGTGGGTTCGAGTCCCACCTTTCGCACCATCCTGCTGACCGGTTTAAAAAAATGACAGTTCTCAACTTCGAAGACATCTCCTCCGTCCAGAAATCCGTCGAGGTCGAAATCCCCTCGGCCGTCATCGCCGCTGAATCGCAGCGGGTCACGAACGAGTTCGGCCGCCAGGCGAAGGTGCCGGGCTTCCGTCCGGGCAAGGTGCCGGCGCACGTCGTCCGCACCCGTTTCGCCAAAGACATCGAGGAAGAGGTGCTGAACCGCCTCCTCGGCCGCACGTTCCGCGAGGTCGTGGACGAGAAGGGCCTCGAGCCCGTTGGCGAGCCGCGCCTCGAGCACATCGACTCCTTCATCGAAGGCGCGCCGATCAAGTACAAGGCCGTCTTCGAGGTGAAGCCGCAGGTCGAGCTCCGCGAGTACCGCGGTCTCGAGATCGACGACCCGGCCATCGACATCACCGACACTGACGTCGACGCGATGATCGAGCGTCTGCGCGAGCAGGGGAGCCATTACCGCCCGGAGACGGAGCGTCCGCTCGAGGAAGGTGACTTCGCGATCATCGAAATCGCCTCATCGGGTGAAGGGATCGAAGCCAAGACCGACTCCGGCCACTTCCGCCTCGGCGAAGAGTCGCCGCTGCCGGAGCTGCACGACGCGCTGCGCGGCAAGCGGATCGGCGAGACGGCGGAGTTCGACAAGGACTACCCCGAGGATGCGAACCAGGAGGCGTGGCGCGGCAAGACCGTGCACCACGTCGTCACGCTGAAAGAGATCCGCGTGCAGGAAAAGCCCGAGGTCAACGACGAATTCGCGCGAAGCGTCGGCGGCTGGGAGACGGTGGAGGAGATGCGCACGGCCATCACCGACGACATCCGCAAGCATCGCGAGCAGGAAGCGGTGCGCTTCAAGCGGACGCAGATCGGCGACAAGTTGATCGCCGCGCATGAATTCGACGTCCCCGAAGCACTCGTCGAAGAGGAGCTCGGGAAGTCGCTCAACAATTACGCGCGCTACCTGGCGTCGCAGGGCGTGAACATCGAGCAGGCCGAGCTCGACTGGCGCCGCATCGGCGAGGAGTTCCGTCCGGAAGCCGTCAAGCGGGTGAAGCGCTCGCTGGTGCTCGAGGCCATCGCCAAGCAGGAGAAGCTGCAGGTGAGCGACGTCGAGGTGGACGCCGAGATCCGCCGCGCCGCGAAAGAGCAGGACCGCGATTTCGCCGACGTGAAGCACCGCCTCAAGCACGACGGCGGCTACGAAGCGTTGCGCCTGTCTCTGGCGCAGGAGCGTGCGCTCGAGCTGGTGTTGAAGGAAGCGCGGACGAAGTAGTTGGCGGTTGGCAGGAGATGAAGCTGGGGCGTCGGCCGCCGGGCCGGTGAACCCTCCAGCCTTCTTGCGTTCAACAACGCAACTGCAGAACCTCCTGCCTGCCTCGCTGACCACCGCCAACCGCCAACTGCCAACCGCCTACGGCGCCTACTCACCCCTACCTAATCTTTCGGGTAGGTGGACGCTAACGCGCTTCCCGCCTACACTCCCGAGGGCTGGAAGGAGATCCCGCAAATGGTTTTGATCCCGATGGTGGTCGAGCAGACGTCGAGGGGCGAGCGTGCCTACGACATCTACTCGCGCCTTCTCAAAGACAACGTAATCTTCCTCGGACAGGCGATCGACGACAACATCGCGAACCTCGTCATCGCGCAGCTTCTGTTTCTGGAAGCGGAAAATCCCGAGAAGGACATTTCTCTCTACATCAACTCGCCCGGCGGCTCGATCACGGCCGGCATGGCGATCTACGACACGATGCAGTACGTGAAGCCCGAGGTTGCGACCATCTGCATCGGGCAGTGCGCATCGATGGGTGCGGTGCTGCTGGCCGCGGGTGCCAAGGGCAAGCGTTACGCGCTGCCGAACTCACGCGTGCTCATCCATCAGCCGCTCATGTATGGGCTCGGCGGCCAGGCCACCGAGATCGACATCCATGCGCGCGACATCATGAAGATGAAGCAGAAGCTCAACGGGATCCTCGCGAACCACACCGGTCAGCCGCTCGAGAAGATCGACCGGGACACCGATCGCGACTACATCCTCTCCGCGCATGAAGCGCAGGAGTACGGGCTCGTCGATCAGGTCATTTCCAAGAGAGACTAAGTAGGCGGTTGGCGGTTTGGCGGTTGGCAGTGGCGGGGGTGGAAACGGACGCGTTCTTCTGCCAACCGCCTACTGCCAACCGCCAACTCAATTTAGCGATGGAATGACCTAATCTCTCACTCAGTTGACTTGGAGCAAGCTCGGGATCAACATCTCCGGAGCGACCTCAGATAAAGGACCCAATCGAATGTCGAAGAAGGGGAACAACGGCGACGTCCTGCGTTGCAGTTTCTGTAACAAGTCCCAGCGCGACGTCAAGAAGTTGATCGCCGGACCCACGGTCTACATCTGCGATGAGTGCGTCGACATCTGCCTCGACATCATCGCGGAAGACCGTAAGGACGAGCCCGGGACGCTCGAGGGCGCCGGTCACCTTCCGAAGCCGAAAGAGATCAAGGAGTTCCTCGACCTCTACGTGATCGGACAGGAGCGGGCGAAGAAGAAGCTCGCCGTCGCGGTCTACAACCACTACAAGCGGATCGACTACCACTCGCGCGGCGCCCGTCAGGACGTCGAGCTGCAGAAGTCGAACATCCTTCTGATCGGCCCCACCGGCACCGGCAAGACGCTGCTCGCGCAGACGCTGGCCCGCATGCTGTCGGTGCCGTTCACGATCGTCGACGCCACCACGCTCACCGAAGCCGGTTACGTCGGTGAGGACGTCGAGAACATCATCCTCAAGCTCTACCAGTCGGCCGGCAACGACAAGGAAAAGACGCAGCGCGGCATCGTCTACATCGACGAGGTCGACAAGATCTGCCGCAAGGGCGACAACCCGTCGATCACGCGCGACGTGAGCGGCGAAGGCGTCCAGCAGGCGCTGCTCAAGATCCTCGAGGGCACGGTCGCCAACGTTCCGCCGCAGGGCGGACGCAAGCACCCCCATCAGGAATTCATCCAGATCGACACCACCAACATCCTCTTCATCTGCGGCGGCGCGTTCGTCGGTCTCGACAACGTGATCGAGCGGCGCCTTTCGCAGACGTCGATGGGCTTCGGCGCCAAGATCGCGTCGAAGAAAGAGAAGAAGACGGGCGAGCTCCTCGCGCAGGTGCATCCGGAAGATCTGATCAAGTTCGGTCTGATCCCGGAGTTCGTCGGCCGTCTCCCGGTGGTGGCGACGCTG
This sequence comes from Thermoanaerobaculia bacterium, assembly GCA_036399695.1. GTDB lineage: Bacteria > Acidobacteriota > Thermoanaerobaculia > Gp7-AA8 > Gp7-AA8 > DASVEE01. The sequence goes on from DASWMP010000201.1 coordinate 27,264, forward strand.
GCCGAGCTCGACCGCGGCGCGCTCATCGAGATCCTCCGCGAGCCGAAGAACTCGCTGGTGCGTCAGTACCAGACGATCATGGGCTTCGAGAACGTCGAGCTGAAGTTCACCGACGAAGCGCTCGAAGCGATCGCCGAGGAAGCGCTCAAGCGGAACGTCGGCGCACGCGGTCTCAAGATCATCATCGAAGAGCTGATGCTCGAGATCATGTACACGATCCCGTCGGAGCATTCGATCAGCGAGTGCGTGATCACGCGGGAAGTGGTCGACAATCGCGCACAACCGGTCACGGTCTACAAGAAGGCCGGCTAGCAGCAACCGAAAAACGTCTCGAACCGGGGCCGCCCACAAGGCGGCCCTCAACTTATGGGGAGGACGCTGCCCCGCCCGGTGGTCTAAATACTAATGTCCATGCACGAATCCAGAATCACCCAGCTACCACTCGTACCGCTCCGCGACATGGTGGTCTTCCCCTCGATGATGGCCCCCTTCGTCGTCGGGCGGAAAGCATCGATCCTGGCGTTGGAAGCGACTCTCTCCACTTCCGAGAAGAAGATCTTCCTCGCGACCCAGAAGGACCCGAAGGTCGACGATCCCTCGATGGATCAGATCTACCGCATCGGCGTCGTCGCCACGGTCGTGCAGAACCTCAAGCTCCCGAATCAGAACGTGAAGGTGATGGTGGAGGGGCTGACCCGCGGCGAGATCATCTCCGTCGGGGAAGAGGACGGCTACGTCACCGTCATGGTGAAGGAAGTCGACACCCACTACCCGCTCACCCCGGAAGTCTCGCAGTACATGCAGAAGCTCGTCGAGATCTTCGAGGCGTACGCGAAGATGTCGCATCACCTCGCTTTCGAGGGCGTGATGTCGACGCTCAAGCTCGACGACCCCGACAAGTTCGCCGACACGCTGGCCTCGCATCTCCTCATCACCACGGGTGAGAAGCAGCAGCTCCTCGAGACCCCTTCGCCGTACGAGCGCCTGCAGAAGCTGCAGGACTTCATCGAGATCGAGATCGAAAAGATCAACATCGACAAGCGCATCAACTCCAAAGTCAAAAAGCAGATGGAGCGCGCGCAGAAGGAGTACTACCTCAACGAGAAGATCAAGGCGATCCACCACGAGCTGGGCCGCAAGGACGATCGCTCGGATGAGATCGAGGACCTCCGCCAGAAGATCGAAGACGCCGGCATGCCGAAGGAGACGAAGGAGAAGGCTCTCCAGGAGCTGAAGCGTCTCGAGGCCATGCCCGGCGTGAGCGCCGAGGCCACCGTCTCGCGCAACTACATCGAGTGGCTCGTGTCCGTGCCCTGGAAGAAGGCTTCCAAGGAGATCAAGGACATCGAGCTCGCCGAGCAGATCCTCAACGAGGATCACTTCGGCCTCGAGAAGATCAAGGACCGCATCCTCGAGTTCCTGGCGGTACGCCAGCTCGTGAAGCAGCCGAAGGGGACGATCCTCTGCTTCGTCGGCCCCCCGGGTGTCGGCAAGACGTCGCTCGCCAAGTCGATCGCCCGCGCCACCGGACGCAAGTTCGTGCGCCTCTCCCTCGGCGGCGTACGCGACGAGGCCGAGATCCGCGGCCATCGCCGCACCTACATCGGCGCCTTCCCCGGCCAGATCATCCAGCGGATGAAGAAGGCCGGCACGACGAACCCGGTGTTCCTTCTCGACGAGGTCGACAAGATGTCGATGGACTTCCGCGGCGATCCGTCCGCGGCGCTCCTCGAGGTCCTCGATCCGGAGCAGAACAACGCGTTCACCGATCATTACCTCGACGTCGAGTACGACCTCTCGAAGGTCATGTTCATCGCCACGGCCAACGTGACGCACACCATCCCGGCGCCGCTGCGCGACCGCATGGAGATCATCCAGCTCTCCGGCTACACGCACCTCGAGAAGCTCGCCATCGCGCGCCAGTTCCTCGTGCCGAAGCAGAAGGAAGAGCAGGGGCTCAACGACGCCAACATCGGCGTGGAAGAGACGGCGCTCGAAGAGCTGATCGCGTCGTACACGCGTGAGGCGGGCGTCCGCGGTCTCGAGCGCGAAGTCGGCGCGGTGCTGCGCAAGGTCGCCCGTCAGGTCGTCAAGCACGGCCCCGACTACACCGTCACGATCGACCGCCCGAAAGTCCGCGAGCTCCTCGGCAAGGCCAAGTTCCGCTCCCAGCAGCTCAGCGATACGCAGGACATCGGCGTGGCCACCGGCCTGGCATGGACCGAAGTCGGCGGCGAGATCCTCTCGACCGAAGTCGCGCTCTCGCGCGGCAAGGGCAACCTCACGCTCACCGGCAAGCTCGGCGACGTGATGCAGGAGTCGGCGCGCGCGGCGCTGTCGTACGTCCGCTCGCGTGCGGAGCTCTTCGGCCTCGACCCCGATTTCCACGCATCACTCGACATCCACATCCACGTGCCCGAAGGAGCGATCCCGAAGGACGGCCCGTCCGCCGGTATCACCATGGCCACGGCGCTGCTTTCGGCCGTCACCAAGATCCCGGTGCATCGCGATGTGGCCATGACGGGTGAGATCACGCTGCGCGGCAAGGTCCTGCCGGTCGGCGGCGTAAAGGACAAGATCCTCGCCGCGGCCCGCGCCGGCGTGACGCGGGTGATCCTGCCGGCCGAGAACGAGCGCGACCTTGAGGACATCCCGCAGGACGTGCGGAACCGCATGGAGTTCCACCTCGTCGAGTCGATGGACGAGGTCGTAACTGTCGCGCTCGATGGCACGATTGTTCCATTGGCCGCCAAGGAAAAGCTCCCCGAGCCCGAAAAAGTCATCGGCAGCGAACCGCCGATCCATTGACAAACCAGTAGGCAGTTGGCGGTTGGCAGTGGTGGAACGAGAGTTCTGCTGCCGTCAGCCGCCAACTCCTTTTTTGCCGGACGGGTCCGTGTCGTGCTGTCGCACGAACGGCAAACGTTCTGCTACTGCCAACCGCCAACTGCCAACCGCCAACTGTCCTTCGATTGACAGCCCCCACGAATATCGCCACAATCTCCCGCATTCAACTCCACAAGCCTTTCCGTAATCCCCAACTGGCGTAGCACCAAGCCAGCACTCTCTTGGACATTCGTACAGTTACCTTCCATCGGGCGGCGTACCAGCCCGCAGATTTCCCACGAGACCAGAGGCCGCAATTTGCGATGGTCGGCCGGTCCAACGTAGGGAAGTCGAGCCTGATCAACGCCATCCTGAACCGGAAGGGCATTGCCAGGGTCAGCCAGACTCCGGGCAAGACCCAGGCGATTCAGTTCTATCTCATCAACGAAAAGTTCTACCTCGTCGACCTCCCGGGCTATGGCTACGCAAAGGTACCGAAGGACATGGCGCGCTCCTGGGGCGAGCTGGTTCGCGGCTATCTCGAAAGCGCCGGCGACCTGAAACTGATCTTTCTACTCATGGACATTCGCCGCACGCCCGGCGAGCACGACCAGCAGATGCACGACTGGTCGCGCGCGGCCGGGATCGACGAACGGATCGTGCTCACCAAAGCCGACAAGCTGTCGAACAACCAGCTCGCGACCAGCCGCAAGGACATCGCGAACACGCTGGGCGTCGACGCGGAGATCCTCATTCCCGCGTCGGCGGTCACTAAAAAAGGAATCGACGAAATCCGGCGCGAGATCTTCTCGCGGCTGTGATCGAGGAAGACATGGCACAACAGGAACTCGATAACGAAACAACGGTGCTGGAGCCGGAGACCGCCGTCCTCGCCGACAAGGCGGGGAAGGCTGAGAAGCCGAAACGCGCCCCGCGCAAGAAGGCCGCCGCCGCCACGACGGACGACGAAGCACCCGCCGCCGCTGCCAAGGCGGCCGACGCGAAAGCCGAAGCTAAAGCCGCGAAAGCGGAAGCAAAGGCCGCCGCCAGGGCCGACGCTCCTCCCGCGCTCGAAGAGCTGCCGGTCGAGGACGCTGCTCCCGAAACTCCGGCTGCTCCCGCGGTCGAGCTCTCGCCCGAAGCGCAGCAGGCGCGTGCCTATGCTGAAAACGCGAAGCTGCATGGCGAGAACGGCAAGGGCCACGGTGAGAACGGCAAAGCCGAGAACGGTAAGCGCGTTCCCACGCAGCCGGCCGCCGAGACCCTCGACATCCGCATGCTGAAGGAGATCAAGCTGCCCGATCTCTCGAAGCTCGCCAAAGAGCTCGGCGTCGAGAATGCCTCCGGCATGCGCAAGCAGGACCTGATCTTCGGCATCCTGCAGGCGCAGACCGAAAAGTCGGGCCTCATCTTCTCCGAGGGTGTGCTCGAGTGTTTGCCGGACGGCTTCGGCTTCCTGCGCGCTCCCGAATATAACTACCTCCCGGGTCCGGACGACATCTACGTCTCGCCGTCGCAGATCCGCCGTTTCGACCTCCGCACCGGCGATACCGTCTCCGGCCAGGTCCGTCCGCCGAAGGAAGGGGAGCGCTACTTTGCCCTGATCAAGGTCGAGGCGGTGAACTTCGAGCACCCCGACGTCGCCCGCGACAAGATCCTTTTCGACAACCTCACCCCGCTCTATCCGCAGGGCCGCATCCGTCTCGAGGTGCCGACGAACATGTCGTCGCGCGTGCTCGACCTCATCGCGCCCGTCGGCAAAGGGCAGCGCGGTCTCATCGTCGCCCCGCCGCGTACCGGCAAGACGATGCTGCTGCAGTCGATCGCCAACTCCATCACCACGAACCACCCCGAGGTGACGCTCATCGTGCTGCTCATCGACGAGCGCCCCGAAGAAGTCACCGACATGCAGCGCAGCGTCAAAGGCGAAGTCATTTCGTCGACCTTCGACGAGCCGGCTTCGCGTCACGTGCAGGTCGCGGAGATGGTCATCGAGAAGGCCAAGCGCCTCGTCGAGCACAAGCGCGACGTCGTCATCCTGCTCGACTCCATCACCCGTCTGGCGCGCGCCTACAACACCGTCGTGCCGCCGTCCGGCAAGGTGCTCTCCGGCGGTGTCGACTCCAACGCCCTGCAGCGCCCGAAGCGCTTCTTCGGCGCCGCCCGTAACGTCGAGGAAGGCGGCTCGCTGACCATCATGGCCACGGCCCTCATCGACACCGGCTCGCGCATGGACGACGTCATCTTCGAAGAGTTCAAGGGCACGGGCAACATGGAAGTTCACCTCGACCGCAAGCTCGTCGAAAAGCGCGTCTTCCCCGCCATCGACATCAACAAGTCGGGCACGCGCAAAGAGGAGCTCCTCCTCGAGCGCAACGAGCTCAATCGCATCTGGGTCCTCCGCAAAGTCTTCTCGCCGCTGTCGACCGTCGAGTCGATGGAGTTGCTGGTCGAGAAGCTCGACAAGACCCGCACGAACGCCGAGTTCCTCAACGCCATGTCCTCGATGTAGGCGCGGAGCTTCTGGTGTGCAAAAGGCCGGCGCAAGCCGGCCTTTTCGTTTTTACGTGCGGAGTGAGGAGCCATTCGAACACGCGGACGTGCGGTTCAGTTTCATGGGCCCTGAAGCTTCAGCGAAACCCCCGCCGTGATCTGCCAGGGGTCGTCCGGCAGGTTGGCGACCAACTCTATGGCACGCGAGCGGTGGTAGTAAGCCGCACCGAGAGTCCACGTGACGGTCTTGGGTGACTCCACCTGGAACTCGATGTCGGCCTCGATACCGGCCGCCTTTCGGCCTTCGACGGCACGCGAAAAGCGGTACGTGTGCAGGGACGCGATGGTCGCACGTGACTCGATGCTCTCTTTTCGTCCAATGCGCTCGGCGAGCTTGCCGAGGAGCGACCAGCGCGCGTCAGTCCACTGAACCCCTGCGTACCACTTGTTTTCGAGCCCTTGACCGATGACAGGCTCGTAAGTCTTGTTTTTAGAGATCTGCGCGAGGAAGATCTTGTCAATGGCGAAGCCGGCATTCTCACCGAGATACGCATTGTCTCTGTCAGATGAGGGACTATCGCCGCTGCCGCGTCCGATCGTGAATGTGGGACCGTAACTGGGGCGGCTCTTCTGCGAATTGTCGAAGAGGGCGGCGCGACCGCTCCACTGCCAGCCGACAGTCACGAGCCCTGCGGTGCCGCGTCCATCACTGAGTACTTCCGTATTCTCTCGCCTCGGGCGCACATTCCGCCGGCTGTGGTAAACCGCAAGACTCATTCGCGCATTACTGAGGCGTCCGCTGTCCGGATGGTGTTGAGCTCCGGCATCGCGATCATATCCGTGGCTTCTTTCGTGGCGGCTTCGATCAGCGCTGCTCTGGCGATCCGGATACGATCCGCGGCGAACTGTTTACGGAAGGCCGTCGCGCCGACTTCCGACATCGCACCGTCGAGGTCGCCTTTGTGCGGCGCCGGCCGTTCGGGGCAGTTGCAATCCGGTTCGTCGGCCGGAGCCGTGATGAAGCCGGTGCTGTTCGTCGAGGCGACGGCGGCGGCCAGCTCGCACAGCGTGATCGTCGAGGGCTCTGTGTTCTCGATGAGCCGTAGCACCATCGATTTGGCTTCATTGCGTACGATATCGTCGAACGCGGTCCGCCGATCACCAGATGGCTTCTTGCGACAAAGCTCGCACAATGAAAGCCAGTAGAGCCGGTCGACCAGACACGCAGGCGATTTCGACTCGCATTGCGTGATATCTGCCGGCGGCTCGGTGACGGATTGCAGCGATTCAATGAGGACGCGGAGCTCCTCGACACGGTCGAAAAGATCGAGGGTGTCCGGGCTCAGGCACGTCGTTTGTGCCGCGCCCGTCAAGCTGCCGCACACGATCTCCCCGAGCGTGCTTCCGCCACGCTGCAGCCGTGCCGCAGCAAACACTCGACTGCGCTCTTCGGCGGTGAACGTGAACGGGATCGAGACGATGAACGTCCGGTCCGGCGTCGTGTTCTCGAACAGAACAGCCCGGCTTCCGATCGTCTGCAGATTTGACGGGTTGAGATAGGACCAGTCGGCGACCCCGGTGGCGTCCAGCGGAATTCGGATCGGCTCCTCCGCCGTCTGACCCAAAGCCGCAGGGCCGGCAAGCAGTACGCTGAAAATCGTGATGATGACGAATGTGCGCATGGGGCACCCTCCGCTCCGATTGACGGACTCTGATGCCAAATTCTCCGCGTGCCACCCCAAGCACTTGCATTTGAAACGTTGCTTCTGACGGGGCGATGCACCGCGACGCATCAGTGGTGGGCGGCGAGTACGCCGTGTACGATAAGCTCGCGCCCTGACGAACCGCGTTACCGGCAGATTCGAAGTGAAGATGATTCCGCAGCCGCCGGCCGAGCCTCATGCAGTGCCGGCGCGCATGACGCTGGACAAGCAGGTTCACGGCGCCCTCAAAGAGGCGAGCAAAGGGTAGATGCTCGCGGCGAGGACGTCCGTGAAGGGCTCGGCCGGCTACGTGGCGATCGAGCGTAGAGCGCACCATCGCGTGCCCCGCCGAGGCCGAGCTTCTGGACACCGGCGGGACCGGGCTGCGCGGACGCCGGTGATGCCGTGCCGTTCGCCGCGCGCGGCACTGCGATCTTCCCCTCTCGACGCTTCGTTGTCATTTCGTTGCCGATACGCAACGTGCGCTCATCACGCTCCCCGCGGCCAACATGCCGAGGCGAAGAATCGCGCGACGGGTGAAGCGCATGTAGGAGTGTAGGCCGTACTGCGGCACTCCCGCGTGACGCCTCGCCAGCGGCGCGGCGGGTGAATGGTGAATGTGGGAGTGCGGTAGCGGAGCGGGTGCAGGGCGGACAATCCATCCATCCTGCACAAGAGGACCGCGACGTCGCGCAACTCGCGATGAGTCAGCGGAGCGCCTTCCGGCGCTCCGCTCGGTGGCTGAACCTCGCGATCGCGTGACTCAGATGTCCCAGGTGATGGTGGTGATGTTCGGGCCGGAGCTGTTGTAGCTGACGGTGTGCGTCTGCACCGTCGAGCTGTAGACGCGGAGCGAGTAGGTGTCGCCGCTCTGGTCGGTGAACTGCATCGCGTTGTCGAACGAACCGCTGGGGCAGGCGCCGACGACATTCAGTGTGGCGGTGTAGACCGGGCCGCTGTCGACGACGAGGGTGATGCTCTGGATGCTCGGAATGACGGCACTGATCGGCAGGCCGCCCTGGACCAGGATCTCGCCGCCGCCGACGGCGAGCAGGCCGTTGGTGAGGGACCCGTTGTTACTGCCGGCGTTGTTCGCGGTGAACGGCTGGTTCGTGCCGGCCATCGGCATGGCGGTGGATTTCGGCGAGAAGGTCTGTGTGGTTGAGGACATTGGATCTCCCTTGGCGTGGCCGGAGACACCTCCGGCCGGGGATTGAGGTTGATGGATGAGCTCCGCGAGCGCGATGGTCGGACGCGGAACGCCTCTCTTCTCCCTGACCGCTGCAGCGGGTCGGTACCTGAACGACGGTAGTCTCTGCTTCTCTCGCCGTTCGTTCAGTAGACGGGGGTGTGCGCGCATGTGTGAACGCGTTTCGCGCCCACGCATCGCGCAGATTCCATCTCTGCCGCGGCCCTACCGCTTTCCGCCTGCCGCCCCGCTCACGAACGCGAATCCCCGCTCGAGCGACTCCTCGGGGATCTCGTGGCGCCCGTCGAACGGGTCGAACGTGGTGTCGTAGCCGGCCGTGCGCAGCCGCGCCGCAATGGCCGAGCCGCAGCGCTCGAACGGCAGCACCTCGTCGCTCCGGCCGTGCGAGATGAAGACGCGCGGCCGTCCTTCGAGCTCGCCGGGCAACTGGACGAAGCCAGGGGAGAACGCGGCCACGCTGCGGAAGGTGTCGCCGTTCACGAGCGCGAGCGAGAGCGCGTACGAGGCGCCGTCCGAGAAGCCGGAGAAGGTGATGCGGGACCGGTCGACGTCGTACCGCTCCACCGTCTGCCGCAGGGCTGATTCGATGAACTCGACGTCAGGCCCGACGCCGCCCTGGATGAGGTCCCATGTCGCCGCGCGCGAGTCGGGCGCGAGCACGATCAGCCCGACTCGATCGGCGTCCTCGGTGAGACGGCGCACCGTGCGCTCCCCCTGCCCGCCGGCACCGTGAAGGAAGACGGTGAGCGGGTGGCCACGCTTCGACGGTGCATAGTTGTGCGGCACGTAGAGCGCACCATCGCGTGCCCCGCCGAGGCCGAGCTTCTGGACATGACCCGGACCGGCGGGGCCCGGCTGCGCGGACGCCGGTGCTGCAGTGCCGTTCGCGGCGGGCGGCACTGCGATCTTCCCCTCTCGATGCTTGCTCGTCATTTCGTTTGCCGATCCGCAACCCGCGCTCAGCACGCTCCCTGCGGCGAACATGCCGAGACGAAGAATCGCGCGACGGGTGAAGCGCATGTTAAGGAGTGTAGGCCGCACTGCCGCACCCCCGCGTGACGCCTCGGCAACGGCGCGGCGGGTGAATGGTGAATGTGGGCGTGCGGTAGCGGAGCGGGTGCGGGACGGACAATCTCGTCCATCCTGCACAAGAGTACCGCTAAGTCGCGCAATCGGGAGCAGCGTGAGCATGAGTAGCTGGTGCGCGGTGGGAGAACGATGGGACCAATGGGACAGATGGGACCAATGGGACCTATGGGATGCCAGCACCGGCGGCCGCGTAGACACCGCCAGCGACGGTGGTCGCCTGGCCACTCCGCCCAACCGGCCAGCCGTGGCCCTCCATAGGTCCGATTGGTCCCATCGTCCCCTGCCCGCGCGTCACGGCAAGCGCCGCTCGAGCAGCTCCCGAATCGCCGCCACCTCCGCCCGCAGCGCCGCCAGCTCCGCATCCGTAGCTTCTTCCTCCGGCGCCAGGAACCACGCCGCCAACGCCGCGGAGAAGGCCCCGAACAGTCCCACGCCGGCCGTCATCAGCACGGCGGCAATGACCCGCCCTTCATTGCTGGCCGGATAGCGGTCCCCGTAGCCCACCGTCGTAATGGTGGCAAAGGCCCACCACACCGCTTCATCCGCGCTGCGGATGTTCGACTCCGGCAGATCCTCAAAGTGCAGGATGGCGGCGCTGCACCCCACGATGAGAAAGAGCGCCAGGACGGCCGCCGCCCAGGCGACGGAGCGCCCCCGCTGCCGCAGCAGAATCTGGCCCAGGACGCGGCTCGCGCGGAGCGCGCGCAGGACGCGCGTGATGCGGGTGATGCGCGCGAGCCGCCCCCACCGCCCGACGTCGAACGCAGGCAGCGATGACAGCAGATCCAGCCAGCCCCACGTGACAAAGTACTGCCACCGGTTCTGCGCCCGCGCCAGCGAGTAAACAAAGTCCGCGAGGAACACGACGCAAACGAGATCGTCCGCCCGCCCAAGCAGCGCCGAGACCTCCGCATCCACCCGAAACGCCGCCTGCAGCACCAGGATGACGATCGTGAACAACGACAGCGCCAGCATGAACATCTGGTATCCAGGCGACCCATCGCGCGGAAGCGAGGGAGTGGAGGCGCCACCAGCCGGAGAGAGCGCGGTCATCGAGAAGGTAGACACGGACCGCCGCCGGAGGTGGCGGAGCCGTCCTCGTAGATTCCCCAAGGGCCATCGTCAGATCACGGTCCAAAGATAGGGTCAGGAGACTACGTTCTCGCGTGACGGACAAGATTGTCCGTCCTCCACTGGGCGTCCGTCCGCGGAGTGGGCTGACGCGCTGCCGCTCGGAATGGACGATCAGTACCCGCCGGGGTTTTTCACGAACCGCCAGATGGCTTTACACCCGACGCTCCAACTGCGCGCCTGCCGCTCCACGTGACGGTGGATCCGCGCGAGCGCGGCGGCGTCGTAGAGATTGCCGTTGAATACCACCGCGGCGATGCGCTGGGTATTGCGGATGTCCTGCAGCGGGTCGGCGTCCAGCAGCACCAGATCCGCGACCTTGCCGGGCGCGACGCTGCCGTAGTCACGCTCCAGTCCGAAGTACTCGACCGGCGAGAGCGTCGCGGCGCGCAGGGCCGCCGCGGGAGGGAGTCCGGCGGCGACGAGCTGCTGCAGCTCGCGGTGCAGGTCGGCGCCCGCCACGATGTAGTCGGTCCCGGCGAGGATCTTCACCCCGGCGCGGTGCGCGGCGCCGGTGAGCTGGAGTCCTTTCTCGTAGAACTCGCGGTAGGTCGGATCGTCCTCCACCTCGTCGAGGTCCTCCAGCCATTGCCGCTTCATCAGCGGATGGAGATAGCGCAGCAGCGGATCCTCGCGGACGACGGGGTGGTGCGCATAACCGTCGGCCCAGCGCGTCAGGTGCGTCGGCACGTACCAGGTGCCGTGGGCCTTCATCGCGGCGAAGATCGCCTCCGCCATGCGGGGATCGTGTTCGTCGAGCATGCGCCGCCGGTCCTCGCGCCAGGCAGGGGTGCCGGCTTTCGCCCGCAGCTCCGCGCTGCCGGGAAACGATTCGTGCAGGAGGAAGCGCGCGTGCTCGAGGCTCTTCTGGTTGGCGGCCGCCTCGATGGCGCTGACGCCGTGCGGGCGATGGCCGACGACGTCCATGCGCAGGCGGCGCGCTTCGTCGACGAGCGCAAAGTAAGCGTCGCGCGGCAGCCGGTCGTAGACCTTGATGGCCTCGACCTCGCCGGCGAAATGACGGACGAACGCCCGTGCCTGTTCCGGCGTGGCGGTGTCGAAGTAGGCCGGGACGTCGCCCAGACGCCGCACCATGCCCGGACCGTTCGCCATCCAGCTCGTGGAGGCCACGACGCGCGGCCCGACGCGCCGTCCCGCCACCGCCTCGGCGGTCCACTGCCGCTTCTCGGCGGCGCAGGCGGCGAACGGATCGCCCGGTTTGGGGCAGCCCTGCATGTCGCGCACGTTCGTGACGCCGTACGCGATGTACAGCGGCAGGTCGAGCATTGGCGTCACGGCGTAAACGTGGGTGTGCATGTCCCAGAACGCCGGCAGGAGGTAGCGATTGCGGCCGTCGACGATCGTGGCGCCGTTCGGGATCGCGACATTGCTACCGGCGGCGGCGATGCGCCCATCTCGGATGAGCACGGTCTGCCGAGGAATGATCGTGCCGGTGGCGACGTCCACGACCGAGACGCGCACGATCGCCACGGGGGCAGTGGTGCGGACGGGCTCCAGGTGCGCGAGCGGCCACAGGACCGCCGCGGCGAACGTGCCGGCGGCAAGGAGCAGCACCACCAGGATGGCGAGCAGGACGCGTTTGACCAGTTTCAGAGCTGCCAGTTTACGGCCTGAGCGGGATGACATTCACCGCGTGAACGGTTCCGGGACTGGTAACCTCATGAGCAACTGATGGCCAAACGCTCTCGGATCAAAGATTTCCTCTGGCGCCACTCCGCCGGCATCGCGGTCCTGGTGATGATCGCGTTCGTCGCGTTCATCGGGTTCATCGGCTACACCTACGTCGTCATCACGAAGAAGTTCGATTCGGCGCGGCGGTGGGACCTGCCGAGCCGCGTCTACTCCGATCACACGGCGCTCGTGCCCGGGACGACGATTCCGAAGGCGCTCCTCGAGCCGAAGCTGAACCACGTCGGCTACCGGGAGACGAAGAAGCGGGTCGAGAATCCGGGCGAGTACCGCTACGTCGACGGCGACCTGGAGATCTTCCTCAACAACTTCGAGTACCCGGACATGGAGTTCCACGCCATGCCGGTGCTGATCGACTTCGACGGCGCCACGGTGCGCAGCGTGCGGCGCCTGCCGGACAACGCCACGCTGCGCGGCGTGCGCATCGAGCCGGAGCTCATCACCTCCATCTACAACAACGAGATGGAGGACCGCGTCCCCGTCTCCCTCGACGCCGTTCCGAAGGTGCTGACCGACGCGATCATCGCCACGGAAGACCG
>DASWMP010000202.1:0-10565 GCA_036399695.1 Thermoanaerobaculia bacterium
AGAGTGTCTGTCCCACATTGAATGCCAGCGTGCCCGCGGGTGCCCGATATTCGGCGGAATCTGAATGTGGGACAGACACTCCTGTCTGTCCGCGCCCGCGGGCGCCGGTTCATCGACGGCAGAACCAAGGGAGTAGATCGAGGCGCACCGTTTTGAGACACCCTCCGCACAGCCACCGCACTCCGATATCCGTTACAGCCCTTCCCGCCACACCACCTTGCCGCCAACCATCGTCAGGACGCTCATCGTCTTCGGCAGCTCCGGCGGAGCGACCGTGAATACGTCCTGCGACAGGACCGCGAGATCCGCCAGCTTCCCGGCGGCGATCGTCCCCTTCTCCCGCTCCATCCCTTCAGCGAACGCCGAGCCGCGCGTGTACGCGATCACCGCCTGCTCCTGCGCGAAGCGGCGCATCGATGCCACCAGCGCTTCGTCGTCGACACCGGCCGCTGTCCGCGCGTCATGCACCCGCAGCCCGTGCTCGAAATGCATCCGCGCATGATAGAGCGGAGCCTCCCACGCTAAACTCCCTCCCTTGGACCCGATCACGCACGCTCTCGCCGGAGCCGCACTCGCCTGGGCCGCTACCGGCGACCGGCTCGGGCGGCGTGCGCTTCTCGTTGGAGCGGCGGCCGCGCTGCTTCCCGACATCGACGTCGTCATCCGCAGCGCCGCCGATCCGCTGCTGGCCATCGAGCACCATCGCGGCTTCACCCACGCCCTCGTCACCGTCCCCCTTGGCGGCGCGCTGGCGGCGCTGCCTTTCACCCGTGGACTCGATCGCGTGCAACGCGGCTGGGCCATCGGCGCCGGCATCCTCGCCTATCTTTCGCACCCGCTGCTCGACGCCGCCACGACTTACGGCACGCGCCTCTTCTGGCCCGTCTCCCGCTACCGGGTTGGGCTGGACGTCATCTCCATCGTCGACCCGATCTTCACGGTCCTCGTGCTGATCGCCGCCATCGCCGCGTTCAAGGCGCGGAGGACGGTCGTCCTCATCGCCCTCGCGTTGACCGTGGTGCTTCTCGCCGGCGGCTACGTCCAGCGCGAGCGCGCCACCGCTGCCCAGACGCGCGTGGCCGCTGCCAGAGGGGACCAGCTCCGGCGCGGCGCCGTCTTCCCCACGATCGGCAACACTCTCGTCTGGCGCTCCGTCTACCAGACCGCCGCCGGCACGCTGCGCATCGATCGCATTCGCGTCCCCTGGTTCGGCGGCGCCCAATACGCAACCGTCACGAGCGTACCCATCGTGACCATCGAGGCGGCCGGCAACGACGCGAGTGTCCGCCGCGACTTCGCCCGCTTCGCCTGGTTCAGCGATGACTGGCTCGCGCGAGCGCCCGCCGACGCCACCGTCATCGGCGACGCCCGTTACTCGCTGCGCAACGACCGCTACGATCCGGTCTGGGGCATCCGCCTCCACCCTGGAGCCACACCCCCGATCGAATGGGTCAACCGCACCCGCAAGCGCGACCTCGGCGCCGGCCAGCTCTGGCGCGAAGTGACCGGCCAGGATCCCGCCCTGCGCCCGGTGCCGTAGCGAAATCGCCCTTCGCGCCGGCGCCCGATGATCGATTCCGCCCGGATCTCCCGTTAGCGGAAGTAGGGGCAGTCTCACGACTGCCGCCCATCGCTACTTCGAGGGAGAACCTTCCATGGCCCATTGGTCCCATGGGCTCCGCGCCCCCCCCCGTCATACACTTCCCCCATGCCGCCCTCCCCGGACCAGCCTCTCCGCGACGACGTCCACCTCCTCGGCGATCTCCTCGGGCAGACGCTGCGCGAGCAGGCTGGGACGGACCTCTTCGCCATGGTCGAGCGCGTCCGTGCGCTCGCCAAGAGCGGGCGCGCCGGCGACGCCGCCGACTTTGACCGCCTCACCGCGCTCCTCGCGGAGCTGCCGACAGCCGAGGCCTTGCCGGTGGCGCGGGCGTTCGCACATTTTCTCAGCCTGGCGAACGTAGCCGAGCAGCATCACCGCGTCCGCCGCCGCCGCGACTATCAGCGCGATCCCGGCGCGCGGCCGCAGCCCGGCTCCTTCGACGAAGTCATGGGCCGTCTCCGCCAGCAGGGCATCGCCGAGGAGCAGCTCTTCGAGAGCGTGGCCTCGCTGCGGATCGAGCTCGTCCTCACCGCCCATCCGACCGAAGTCGTACGCCGCACCCTCCTCCAGAAATACACCCGCATCGGCGAGCTGCTCGCGCACCGCGATCGTCGCGACCTCACGATTCCCGAGCAGCGCGAAACCATCGACGACCTGCGCCGCGAGATCACCTCCGCGTGGGAGACGGACGAAGTACGCCACACACGCCCGACGCCGCTCGACGAGGTGAAGGGAGGCCTTTTCATCTTCGAACAGACGCTGTGGGACGCGCTGCCGCGTTACCTCCGCGCGCTCGACGAGGCGCTGCGTACCCACACCGGCCGCGCGCTGCCGCTCGACGCCGCGCCGATCCGCTTCGGCTCCTGGATCGGCGGCGATCGCGACGGCAACCCCAACGTCACCGCCGCCGTCACCCGCGACGCCTGCCTCCTCGCCCGCTGGGTCGCCGCCGACCTCTACCTCCGCGAAGTCGACGCCCTGCGCTCCGAGCTCTCCATGAAATCCGGCTCCGCCGAGCTCCCCCAGGTCGATGAGCCCTACCGCGCCATCCTCAAGGAAGTGCGCGACCGCCTCCGCCTGACGCGCGACGCCATCGAACAGGCGCTGGGCAGAGCAGAGCCATCCTCAATCCTCAATTCTCAATCCTCAATCCCCTTACAGGACCTCCTCGATCCTCTCCTCCGTTGCCACCGTTCGCTCCACGAGACCGGCAACGGGCTGATCGCCGACGGCAGGCTCCTGGACCTCATCCGCCGCGTCCACGCCTTCGGGCTCACGCTCGTGCGCCTCGACGTGCGTCAGGACTCCGCGCGTCACACAGCGCTCCTCGACGCCATCACGCGCCAGCTCGGCCTCGGCAGTTACGCCGGCTGGCCCGAAGAACAGCGGCAGGAGTTCCTGCTCCGCGAGCTCGCCTCCCGCCGTCCCCTCATCCCCCGCGATCTGGAGCTCGACGACGACGCGCGCGAAGACCTGGCCACCTTCCACGCCGTGGCCACGATCCCCCGCGACTCCCTCGGCGCCTACGTCATCACCATGGCCGGCCAGCCGTCCGACGTCCTCGGCGTCGCCCTGCTCCAGAAAGAAGCGCTGGCCAGCGAGCAATCCAATGTGGGACAGACACTCCTGTCTGTCCGCGCGCCGCTGCGAGTCGTCCCCCTCTTCGAGACCATCGACGACCTTCGCCGCGCCGGCGAGACCATGACGCAACTCCTCCGCCTCGATGCCTACCGCACGATCATCGACGGCCGGCAGGAAGTGATGGTCGGCTACTCCGATTCGTCGAAAGACTCCGGCCGCTTCACCGCCGCCTGGGAGCTCTTTCAGGCGCAGGAGCAGATCGTCGCCGCCTGCCGCGACGCCGGCATCGAGCTCACGCTCTTCCACGGCCGCGGCGGCAGCGTCGGGAGAGGTGGCGGGCCGACCTACCTGGCCATCGCCTCGCAGCCTCCCGGCTCCGTCGATGGCCGGCTGCGCGTCACCGTGCAGGGTGAAATGATCCAGGCCGAATTCGGCCTCGTCGGCATCGCCCTGCGCACCCTTGAGGTCTACACCACCGCCACCCTCGACGCCACGCTCGCGCCGTCCGCGCCGCCGCGCGACGCCTGGCGCACCGCCATGCAGCGCATGTCCGACGCCTCGCGCCGCGGCTACCGGGAGCTCGTCTACGAGACCCCGCGCTTCATCGACTACTTCCGCACCGCCACACCGGAAGTCGAGCTCGGAGAGATCAACATCGGCAGCCGCCCGGCACGGCGCGGCGGCGCGAAGAAAGGAGTCGAGTCGCTACGCGCCATCCCCTGGCAATTCGCCTGGACCCAGAACCGCCTGCTGCTGCCGTCATGGCTCGGCGTCGACAACGCCCTCGAGCAGTGCACTGCCGACGACGACGCGCTGCTGACCGAGATGATGCGCGAGTGGCCCTTCTTCCGCTCGACGATCGAGCTGATCGAGATGGTGCTGGCGAAGGCGGAGGCGCGCATCGCCGCCTACTACGACCGCCTCCTCGTCCCCGCCCCCCTCCACGACCTCGGCCAAACCCTCCGCGACCGCCTGCTGCACACCGTCGAACAGGTGCAACGCCTCACCGGCCACGACCGCCTGCTCGAAACCAACCCCGCCCTCCGCCGCTCCATCGACGTCCGCAACCCCTACGTCGACCCCATCAACGTAGTCCAGGCCGAAATCCTCCGCCGCCTCCGCCAATCCCCCGACGACACGCTCCGCGACGCGTTCATCACGACGGTAAACGGCATCGCGGCGGGCATGCGCAACACGGGGTGAAAGGGCAGCGGGCCGCTCAAATACGCGTGCCGATGACCGGCACCAGCGTCGCTCCGCGCTCCTCTACCACCGGTGCCATACCCGCACGCGATCCTCTTCCACGATCCAGAGATGACCGTCGAGCGGCTCTTCCGCCAGCAGTGGCAACACTGATTCGAAGACACTCACGATGTGCGCTTTGGATTGGCTGCGGAGGCGGAGAACGATGATGTCGGGGTACTCCTCCGGAGGAAACGAGGTGATGTCGGCGAAGTCGAGATCGAGCGTCACCATCGCGCGCCGTTCGCTCTTGCAGACGGCGGCAAGCTCGACGTCCGGCCGTCCGTTCAGCGTCTGCTCGCGTGCAGTACAGACGTCATGACCATTCGCCGCGAGTAGCGCAACGATCGCGTCCGGGAGATTTTCGTCGATCTTGAACTGCATCAAGCCGTTCTCGGAATCGGCACCATTCGCTCGTGCGCGAGCTCCGCGGCATACGAGATCGCGGCGTGGACATCTTCGATCTTCAGAGTCGGATACTCGGCGACGATTTCCTCAGCCGAGAGCCCGGCTGCCAGGTTGTCGAGAATGACGGACACGAAGATGCGCGTGCCACGAATGCATACTTTGCCGTGACAAATCTCAGGATCCGACGACAGCCTCTCTCTCCAGCTCACCATTCCCTCCTTCCCACCGACAGCAGGCTGCTGTCGGCTCGCGAGCCGATTCTAAGACACTGGCCACACGCAGCATGATGCATCATCACCAGAGTCATACCGCGATGAGTCCGACTGGCGGTGGCGGTGGCCCCCTGAGCCAGACGACGCTGGTCGTCTGTTAACGGTGGTCAGCGACGGGCCGCATATCCGTCACTGACCACCGGGCCTCACCAGTGGCACGATCCTGCCCACCAGTGACGCTTCCGGTCTTACTAGTGGCGTTATCCTGCCCATGGAGTCAGGTCCAAAGTCTCATAGTGAGACTTCCGGTCTTACTAGTGAGACTTCAGGTCTTACTAGTAAGACTTTGCCTCTCACCAGTGAGGTGCCGGATCTCACTCGCGCCGTCACCGTGAGGCGTCTCGCGGACGCTACGCGCGTGAGGGCGAACGTCACGGACGCGGAGACTGGAGCGCCGGCATCCTGCCGGCTGGTCCGCCGGCTTCCAGCCGGCGTGCGCTCGATGGTGGATTGGATCGTCCGGCAACGGCACGCCGGCAGGATGCCGGCGCTCCAGATGCGCTGACCATCGATGATCGGCGGCTAGTGGTCCCGGACCCAAGCGATCGCGGCGTCGAGCACGGCGGCGTCGGGGGCGGCGCCGGCGGTGCTGGTGCCCGGCAGCGGCGTGGGGATGGCGAGGTCCGGCACCACGCCGCGGAGGGAGCGGTCGCCGTTCGGGCGGACGAAGTAGCTCTTCGGATAGGTGACGGAGAGACCGGTGCGGGGGAGGGTGAAGCGGACGGACGAAGCGTACGTGGTCGGTAGGTCGCCGGTCTCTTCGCCGAGAATCGTGGCGAAACCGTAGTCCTGAACCATCGCGGCCATGCTGGCGGAATTGGAGTAGCTGTGCCGGTTGACGAGCACGTACACGCGGCCCTCGTAGCGTGACGCCGCGCGCGGCTGGACATACGGCAGCTCGAACAGGAACGTCTCCCCTGCTCTACGGCGGCTCATCTCGGCGTACATGCGGCCGACGAGGCTGGCGCCGTCGTACGGCTCTCCCTCTTTCGGCGCATAGGCGGCCAGCGTCTGCGGACTGACTTTGAGGTGGAAGGCATCGGAGAAACGGAACGGCCGGCGGGCGAACCAGGCGACGAGGTGGTCGCTGAAGGAGTTGTCGCCGCCGGGGTTGTTGCGCACGTCGACGATCAGCTTGCCGGCACCCGCGGCGAGAACCTGCGCAAAAGCTCCGTCGACGAACGAGTGGAACGCCGTCACGTCCATGGAGTCGCCCCCTTCCACGTTGTAGAAGGGACCGGGGCGGAGATACGCGATGCCGCCCTCGAGGATGCGCACCTCGCGCTGGTGGAGCCGCGTCGACCAGCGGCTCTTCAGCGGCTCGACCTCGCCGATCGATTTACCGGCGACCGTGACCGTCGTGCGCCCTTCCGGCCGCATGACCTCCAGCGTGAAGACATCGATGCTGCCGCGGTCGAGCCACAGCCAGCGGGGAAAATACTCTTCGAGCTGGGCGTTGACGAAGTAAGCGGTCTCGCCTGAAACATAGCGCCCGATCGTGGCCACTTCATCCGCCATGGGACGGCCGTCGAGGGAGAGGAGCTCGGTACCGGGTGCGAGCCGCGGGTCGCCGGTGTAGTCGTGGGCCACGAACACGCGGCCATCCTCGACACGGATGTCGAGCGGCAGGATCTTCCCGCTGTCGCGCGCGGCGATGTAGTCGGCCACCGGAAAGTCGAGCCGGGCGTGTCCCACGCGTCCGAAGGCGACGAACGGCTGAAACAAGCGCACGACCTCGCGTGCCGTCATGCCGTCGCGGATCGCCTCGCGCGTCGCCGCATACAGGCGGTCGTAATCCGCTTTCCCGCGGAAGGCGAAGAGGTCGTAGTGCGCTGCCTGGAGGCCCGAGTAGAGCTCGGCCAGTTCCGCGCGCAGCTCCGCGGCAGTCCACGCCTCGGCCACCGCCGCGGCAGGCGGTGCCGGGGCGGCAGGCGGCGAATGCGTGGCGCAGGCGGCGAGGAGCAGGCAGACGAGAACCGGCAGGACGCGCTTCCGTGACGGCATATGGACCGCGGCATGATAGCGGGCCCGGGGCGTGGGACCACCGCGGTGCCGTGCGCGAGCTCCGCGGTCCTCGGCCGGATTCGGGCATCCGCTCGGTCTTACGCCGCGGGCCCCATCGTCTGGCCGCCTCGTCTCCACAGCGACCTCCGGCTAATCGTCGAGCAGTGATGCGCTGAACATCGGCTGGCCGCCGAGGGTGGTGTGGAAGGCCCAGAGGGCGGCGGCGGTGATGGCGATGAGGGTCACGGGGGCGGCGGCGGTGGCCCAGCCGGCGCCGGGGAGCAGCGGCGCGTTCAGGAGCGCGATGAACGTGGCCTGAGCCACGACCATCGCCACGAGTCCATAGCGCAGCGTGACGAACGTCAGCACCATGGTAATGGCCACGTAGCTCGGGATCGATGCCGGGCGCTGGGCCACGGAGAGCCAGAAGTAGATCAGGTAGACGGCGAAGATCGCGGCGCCGGCCAGCCGTCGCTTGCGCAGGACGATCGTGAAGATCGCCAGCAGGACCATCATGGCCGTGCTGAGCGTCAGCCCCACGCTCGCCCCGGTGGTTACCGCTCCGAGCGCGTCCCAGATGTTGCCCAGCACGAACTCTTTGAATTCGGCGCTGCCGCCGTCCAGTGCCGCCGCGATGGGGCGCGACGTCACGGAGAGGATGGCGTGCGCGAAGCCGCCCATGATGCCGATCAGGACGTGGCGGGCCACGAGCGGATCGCGCGGCCGTCCGCCTGCCACGCGTGCCCAGGAGATCAGCAGCTCAGGCCAGCGGCGGCGAACGTACGGCTCGACCGCCAGATAAGTGACGAGCATGTACAGCGCCGCGCTCGCGGCGTTCCCGAAGACGTCCGCGACGCCGCTCACGGCAGCGAAGGCGCCGGCACGGGACGTGGTGAGAAAGAGCTCCCCGGCAGTAGCGAGCATGAACAACGCCGCGGCCAGCCGGATCGCGCCGTGACGGTCGCCACGCCGCGCCCGCACGTTCCGGACGGCCAGCAGCACGGCCACGATGATGACGATGAGCTGCATGACACTGGTGAAGCGGTCTGCCGACTGCGTTCCGAATCCGGGCGGCGGCGCTGGGCGGTCGTCGGGCGCGCTCACGGCGAAGGAGACCGGCGTGCCCTTCCACGCCGCGGCGTCGACCCGAACGGGCACCCGCTCTTTTGCGTTCGTGCCGGCCGCATACATCCCCACCCACGCCGCACGCGTGTCGAACGGCGCCGCCGGCACGTCCCTCGGCGCAACCGGCCGGAGCGACGCGGCATCGACTCCCGCGGCGTCGAGCACCGGCCGCCAGTCGAGCGGCTTCGCCTTCCAGTCCGGTTCCGGCGCTGTGAGGAGCAGCGCCAGGCGGCCACGTGAATCGACTTCGATCGTCGTCCAGCCCGGGGCGTTCGCCTGCACCGGGATGACGCGCGAAAGCGCGGGCGAGATGCCGTACTCGGAACGGAACCGGTGCGGCGCCGGACCGCTGGTGACATACGGCTGGCGGATCGGCTCGCCGCGCGCCGGAATGCCGAGGGTCTCGAGGATCGTGGAGCCGCGCGCCCAGAGCACGTCCGCGGCCATGGGCAGCGCCGGCGCCGAGCTCACGCGGAACGCGGTGTACGTGATCGTCATGGCGAGAGTGGCGGCGAGCAGCGTCCAGGCCTGCCAGCGCGGCAGCGTTCCTTCCGCGCCGGCGGCGGCGACGACGCGCGGCGACGGCGTCTCCCCTGCCGCCAGCGCGGCGGCCAGCGGATCTCCGCCGGGCAGCGCGAGGATGACTTCGCGCGCCGACGCCGGCCGCTGCCCGGGATCGCCGGCGAGGCAGCGCAGGATGATCCGCTCGACTGCCGGATCCATGTCGCGGATGTGGCTCGACGGGGTGGTGATCTCGCTGGCGGCGTCGCGGACGCGCTCCATGAGCGTGCGAGCGTTGTGCGCGCGCTTGCCGGTGAACAGCTCGTACATCACGAGGCCGAGCGCGTAGAGATCGCTCCGCACCGTGGCCGGCTGTCCCTCGAGCTGCTCGGGCGCCATGTACGCGGGCGTGCCGGAGATCGTGCCGTCGTCCTCGCCGGCCGCGAGGGCCAGGCCGAAGTCCATGATGCGCGCGTCGCCGGCCGAGTCGATCATGATGTTGGCCGGTTTGAGGTCGCGGTGGAGGATGCCTTTTGCATGCGCGGCCGCGAGCCCGGCGGCGATGCCGCGGGCGAAATCGACGGCCTTGTCGGGCGCGAGCCGGCCGATGCGGCGCAGGAGGCGCGAGAGGTCTTCGCCGTCGACGTACTCCATCGCCACAAAGTGGGCGCCGTCGGCTTCGACGATATCGTAGAGGTGGCAGACGTTCGGATGCGCGATCTGCCGCCCGAGGCGAACCTCGTCGTGCAGGCGGCCGAGGAGGACCGGATCGCGCTCGAGCCGCGCCGGCAGGAACTTCAGCGCGACGGTCTGGCCGAGCTTCGTGTCCTCGGCGCGGTAGACCTCGCCCATGCCGCCGGCGCCGAGAATGCTGGCGATGCGGTAACGCCCCGCCACGATGGTGCCGGGCGCAAACTGTTCGTCCGAATGCCGGCGCGGACGTGAGTTGTCCGCGACCATGACGGCGGTCTTCTCAGAGTCGCTGCTCATCGAGCGCCCCGCGCACGGCTGGCGCAGGCCGGACCTCTCCGCTGGGTTGGGGGCATGGTCCGTATTCTAGGCGTATTCGGGGAGATGGGACTCGCCCGCGCGAAGACGACCGCACCCTCGGTCTGAGTATCCGAACCTCGACTGGAGGACCCTCTCCATAAAGGCAACGGCGGGTCAGCTATCCGCCATGCGATGGGGTGAATGCGACTTCAAGTCACCTGAATCCCATCATGGATCGCCTTTAAGTGACTTCAAGTCGCTTGAACGATCCATGGATAGCATTCAAGTGACTGCAGGTCGGATGCATCTCATCCATGGCGATATAGATGCGACTTTCGGTGGGGTGAATCTCATTCATGGATCGCATTCGGGCGGTTTGGGATCGGGTGAACGCGACCCTGGGGGACGTTGGTGGCTTTGGCGGGCGAGTGTCGGAGATTACTGCGTCGCGGTTCGGACGATGCCGCGGGCCGATGGATGTGGGCGTTCCGGCCGCGTTACCATTAGCGTCCTATGCCGCCGGCTCGGGTGCTCGACGAGGACGCGGCGCGTTTTGGCGCGCTGGTGGCTCGGCTTCGGAACGAGCGGGGGTGGTCGCTGGCGGATCTCTCCCGGGGCAGCGGGATGAATGCGAGCTGGCTCAGCGTCCTCGAGCGAGGCCTGAACATGCCCAGTCTCGCGACGATCCTCAAGCTCGCCGGGGTGTTCGGCGTCGAGGCAGCGGAACTGGTGCGTCAGGTCGAGCAGGCGCGGCATGTGCCGCTCGTGCCCGCAGCCAAGTCGTAGGCACACTTCGCTCGCGGCGGCCTGGTTGGGCGTAGCGCCTTGGAGGAGCCGGG
>DASWMP010000203.1:0-3074 GCA_036399695.1 Thermoanaerobaculia bacterium
ACCGCACGTCTCCCCCACCCTGCACCAGGCGGAACGGGTGGATCTCCACGTTCGGGCCGTCTCCGCGCATCACCACCACCAGCCCGCGGCTGACGCCCATCGGGCCGGCGTTGAAGTAGCGCACGCCCACGTGATACGTCCCGCGCTCCAGGCGGCTCGTGCGGATCACTTCCGGCCCGAGGCCCTGCGTGATGTCCTCGTACAGCTCGAGACCCGACGCCGTCCCCTTGTTCCCGTAGAAGCACTCCTGGCCGCGAGGGTCGACGACGTGCAGGTCGACGTCGTTCGCATCCGTCTCCCAGGCCAGCGTCACGCGCAGCGCGTCGGTACGCGAAAGGTCGACGTTGTACTCCCGGGCGCGGTCCTCGATGTCGCGGACGCGCGCCGGCTCCTTCGCCATCCAGGCGCGATAGACGTAGCCGAGCTCCTCGCGGATGACGCGCTGGGCGTCGCGGTACCAGTTCGGGAACGTCTGCCGCGTGGCCGACTCCAGCACGCGCGCCGCTTCTTCGACCCGTCCGTCGAGCCAGAGCATCAGCGCGAGGTGGCGGTACGAGTTGACGCGGTCGGGCCGCACTTCCAGCGCCTTGCGCAGCGGCGCCTCGGCCAGTTTCGCGTGACGCGTGCGCACCAGGAGCAGGCCGGCCCGCTGCAGCAGCTCCGTCTTGGCCGGGGCGATCTCGATGAGCGACGCATTGGCGCGCGCCGCTTCGCTCTCTTTACCGAGCTGCTCGGCGGCCATGCCGAGGACTTCGTAGACCTGCGGGTTCTCCGGATCGTACGGCTGCCACTGCAACGCGAGAGCGCGCAGACGGGCCCACTCACCGTGCGCGGCCAGCACTTCGCTGAGCTGGTTGTACAGCTCGCGGTCGCGCGGCTTGTCGCGGAGCTGCGCTTCCAGCTCGGTGATGCGCGCGCGCGGCGGCAACTGTACGTTCGTCCAGCCGCTGTCTTTGCGCTTCTCCTCCGGCCGCGGCTCCGGACGGGCGATCCGCGGCGACGGAGGCGGCGGCGGAGGAACCCGCAGCGATTCCCTCAATGCCGGCGCGTGAGCGGTGATCGTCTCGGCCACCGGGGCGTCAGTAATCCGCGCTGAATCCACGCCATTGACGACGAAGTCGGCCGGGCCGGTTCCAACCGTACCACCCGCGACTCCGCCGACCACTCCGCCGACCACACCGCCCACGACACCTCCGGCCACACCTCCCTCTACACGGCCTTCGACGCCGGCGCCGATGCTCCCCTGCACCACATCCTCGGGGGCGGACGACGGCACGACCTGTGGCTGCGGCTCAGTGCTCTTGGAGGCCCGCTCCCGCCGTACTGCCGGCATCGGCGGCGTCACCGGCATCGCGATCACGTGCCGCTCGCCGCGCCGGTCGATGCGGGCGATGCCGCCGGCGTCGATCGTCAGGATGGCCGCCAAGGCGCGGCGATCGAGTCCGAAGCGCTGGTACTCCCACTCGCTTTCGAGGACGAGCATCGTCGTGCGCGGGATGACCACGCGCTGCTCGACGCTCACCTTCACCTGCTCGGTCGCCAGCGCCCGGCGCACGGCCTCCGAGGGCTCGTTCGCCTCCCGTTCGGCGAGGTAGTCGAGGTACGCGCGGTAAGCCTCACGCTCGAGCAGCGGCGCGAACGTGCCGGACGGCAGCGCCGAGGAGGTGGCGATGGAGACGCCGCCGAGGCGGATCGCCGGCTCGGCGGCGGCCTTGAGCTTCCCGAGGACGATCACCTCGTCGCCCGGCTGCACGTCGTCAAAGTGCGTCGGATAGACCCATTCGGCGGACGCGTCGCTTGCGTCGAGGGAGATGCCGAGCGGGCGGCGGAGCGCGTCGGCCGCGTCGCGGGCGGAAGCGGCGAGCGACTCGGTGAACGGGACGGTGACGACGCGGCCGCGGCCCGCCGTCAGCGTCCTGGCGATGGCCGCGTCCTGGCGGCTGCCGAGGATGAGGGCGTGGACGGTCGCCCCGGCGGGGATCGTGCGGATCGCGTCGGTCACGTCCTTGCGGTCCGTGTTGCCGAGCGTGGCGACGAGATCGCTGGCCACGACGATGGCGCGGGAGGGGCGCTCCTGCGCTTTTCGGGCGACGTCGCGGAGGAGCGTGCCGAGGTCGGTGCCGCCGAGGAAGAGGCGGGCGCGGATCGCATGCGCGACGTTGCGCGAGACCTCGGACGCGGTGCCGTTGCCGAGCGACGCCAGCTCCTGATCGAACGCGATCACCTGCACGCGGTCCTGCGGCGGCAGCGTGGCCAGGAGCGCTTCGAAGGCGCGGATGCGATGCTCGGCCCCTTCTGCCGACGAGGCGGAGGTGTCGAAGTAGAACAGCCAGTCGTGAGGCTGCGCGGCGTCCGCGCGCGTCCGCCCTTCAGGACGGAAGGCGGCGAGGTAGAAGTCGCCCGCTTTCAGCACCCGCGCGGTGGAAGCGTTCGCGGTCGGACGCCAGGAGAGGACGATGTCGCTGGGCGGCGTGTAGTCGCGCTCCTCGAGCGTGATGACTTCGGCCGTCGAGCGGGCGGCGCCGCTCGGGCCGGAGATCGAGGAGCCGGATTTGGCAACGCCGACCTGCTCTTCACCCGGCAGCGGCGCCACGATGCCGCGGAAGGCGAAGTTGTTCACCTTCTGCATCCCGCGCAGCGGCAGCGTATAAGTGCGGACGCCGTCGCGCAGCGGCAGGAGCGCCGAATACGAGAGGACGATGCGCACGGTGGCGTTCCCCTCGATCGGGAAGATGCGCGCCGAGAAGCGGTTCCCCTGATCCTGCTCGAGCAGGGCCGGGTCGCGCATCTGGTGCAGGAACTGTTCGTACACCTGATTCGCGCGCAGGCGCTCGACCACTTCCCCTTCCATCAGATGGCCGTTCACGTCCTTGGCGAAGCGGCTGATGGCGGCATTCGGCGGCAGCGTGCAGGTGAAGCGCCCCTCGATCCGGCGGTTTGTCGGGTTGCGGAAGCGGAAGTCCAGTTCCGTGAGGGCCAGCATCCCCTGGATGGCGGTGCGGGCCTGCAGGTCCTCCAGGATCAGCTCCTGCCCGTCCGGATCGGCGAACGTGACGGGCGGCGAAGGCGGCTCG
>DASWMP010000204.1:0-46999 GCA_036399695.1 Thermoanaerobaculia bacterium
TCCGGTTGGGCTCTCGCGGTTTCCCGTCGGGCGCTCGAGGGTTCCGGTTGGGCGCTCGAGGGTTCCTGTCGGGCGCTCGAGGGTTCCGGTTGGGCGCTCGAGGGTTCCAGTTGGGCCCCCGAGGGTTCCGGTTGGGCCCTCGAGGGTTCCAGTCGGGCCCTTGAGGGTTCCGGTTGGGCCCTCGAGGGTTCCAGTTGGGCCCTTGAGGGTTCCAGTTGGGCCTTCGAGGATTCCGAGCGGACGCACCCTTACCCCCTACCTGCCCGCCCCTTTCGGGGCGGGCAGGTACGAGGGTTAGTTGATTACGGGCGGCACTGGTTGTTGGTGCCGATGGGGCCGATGCAGCCGCCGAAGCGGACTACGGACTCGAGGAGGACGGGGCGGCAGTTGTTGCAGACGGGGCGGCTGGCGCCGACGGCCAGCACCGCCGATTTGTTCGGGGGGTTGGCGTCGCGGATGATCTTGCGCTCGGCGTGGTTGTCGCACTTGTCGGCGAGGTTCTGCTCGTTGCCGAGGAAGCGGCCGTCGATGCCGGCGAGGAGCTGGGCCCATTCGCCGAGCATCTGGAAGAGGGCGTTGACGTACTTGCCGCTCATGGCCCAGGAGAGCTCGCGCGGTGCGGAACGGAAGGCGCCGGCCTTGGCCATGATGATCTTGCGGCCACGCTCGCCCAGGGCCAGCAGCTCGGCGTCGGAACCGACACGGTCGATCGGACGCTTCACGGACCAGCCGAAGGCGATGGTGATGACGTTCGGCAGGCCTTTCCAGATCTTCTTGCCGTTGATCGGGTTGGCGACGGCGCCGCCGATCCAGGAACGAAGCTCGGCGTCGACGAACATGGCCATCATGACCGTGAGGGCGCAGGCGATGAGCGACTCGGAGAGGCGGCCCATCAGGTAGCCCTGGATGGTTGCGTTCTCCGCCTGGATGTTCGTGATCGCCCCGTACTCCACCATCGCCGAGTGACCGGTGGGGTCGAAGCCGTTGACGGGGTTGGAGCCGGCGTAGTTGTAGCGATTGAGATCGATCGGGTCCTGGAGGTTGAAGTCCGCCGTGTCGCGCGTCGTGAAGCGGCCGACGTGCGGCGAGAACCAGCGGGCCCGGAGGTACTGCAGCCCGGTGGCGTCGTCGGTCATCTGGCCGCGGTAGCCGAACGGATTCGGAGTCGTGCCGGTGGCGAAGTAGCGGACGCCGAAGCCGTCATACCGATAGCGGTCGGTCTCCTGGCCCCCAGCGTTGGTGAGGCCGACGATGCTGCCGAGGCCGTCCTGCAGGTAGTAGGAAGACGTGGCGCCGGCGCGGTGCACGAGATCACCGTCACCGTACGAGTAGCCGGCCGAGCTGGCGCCGTTCGTCTCGTAGACGATGTCGCCGTACTGGCTCTGCTCGTCCCAGGCGAAGCCGCGCACGCCCATGACGGAGGACTCGCCGACGAGACGGCCATCCGCGTCATAGGTGTAGCTGGCGGTGGAGCCGTTCGGCAGCAGGGCCGAGGTCATGCGGTTGGCCGCGTCGTAACCGTAGGTAGTAGTGCCGGCGGGGGTGGTGATGCGCGTGAGGTTGCCCCGCTCGTCGTACGTGTACTGCGCGTTGCCGGCGGTCGTGAGCTGATCGAGCTGGTTGTACTGATAGGCGGTCGTGGCGCCGTTCGAGGAGGTGGCCGACGTGCGGTTGCCGGCCTGGTCGTACGCGTACGCCAGCTCGGAGAGCGTCGTGCCGGTACCGTTGACGATCTTCTCGCTGGTGAGGCGGTAAGCGTCGTCGTAGGTCCAGGTCGTGCGCGTGCCGTCGACTTCCTGCACGGAGGCGCGCTGGCCGTTCGCGGCGACGGTGTAGGTGAACGACTGGAACGAGGTCGAGGCGCCGAGGTGATGCTGGAGCGCGAGCAGGCGGTCGCGGGTGTCGTAGGTGTAATCGGTGATGACGCCGTTCGCCAGCTTGCGCTGCGTGAGGCGGCCGCCCAGGTCGTACGTGTACTCCGTGACGCCGCCGGTCGGATCCGTGACCGTCTTGAGGCGGTCGAGCTGATCCCAGGTGTAGCGGGTCACACCCTTCGGCGTGGTGATCGCGGTGATGTTGTCGCCGCCGTCGTAGGTGTAGCTGACG
Organism: Thermoanaerobaculia bacterium; assembly: GCA_036399695.1. Classification (GTDB taxonomy): domain Bacteria; phylum Acidobacteriota; class Thermoanaerobaculia; order Gp7-AA8; family Gp7-AA8; genus DASVEE01. The sequence goes on from DASWMP010000204.1 coordinate 2,107, forward strand.
ACGACGCCGGTCGGCTGCGTGATCTTCACGAGGCGGTCGAGGTCGTCGTAGTCGTAGCGGGTGATGCCCTGCGGCGTGGAGGCGGTGGCGCGGTGGCCTGCCGGGGTGTAGGTGTACTGCGCGAAGCCGCCGTCGAAGTAGTCGATGCGGAGCAGGCGGTCGAGCGCGTCCCAGGTGAAGTTGTTCACGTGGCCGTCGGGCAGACGGACGGCGGTCATGTGGCCGACCGCGTCGTACGTGTACTGCTCGAACGAGCCGTCGGGGTAGATCTTCTTCACCGGCCGATCGGCCTTGTCGTACTCGAAGGTCGTCTCGCGGCCCTTCGGATCGACGACCGACGTCATGTTGCCGACGACGTCACGCGAGTAACGGGTAACGTTGCCGGCCGGGTCGGTGACCGAGGCGATCTGGCTGTGGTTGTCGTACGTGAAGCTCGTCTTGCGGCCGTCCTCGCGCGTGACCGCGGTGAGGAACATGCCGTTGAAGTCGTTCTTGCGGGTCGTGCCGTCGGGGTTGATGTACTGCGTGACGCGACCGCGCGTGTCGTAACGCGCTCCCTGCGTCACGCCGTCGGGCCGCTTCACGGCCGTGACCTGGCCGGCGGCGTCGTAAGTGAAGTCGGTGCTGTGGCCGGCCGGGTCGCGCAGCGCCTTCACGCGGCCAGCGTCGTCGTAGGTCAGCACCGTCAGGTTGTTGCGGGCGTCGGTGATGCTGTTGAGGCGTCCGGCCGGGTCGTAAGTGCAGCTCTGCGACGTGGCCGCGGCGGTCCCGAAGGCGTACGTCACGCTGGTGAGCTGCCCCGCCTTGTCGTAGGTGAACTTGTCGAGCGTGCCGTCCTGGTCCTTGCGCGTGAGCACGCGGCCGGCCCAGTCGTACGTGTATTCGGTGGACGTGCCGTCGGGGTAGGTCGTCTTCTTCACCCGGTCGTTGCCGTCGTACTCGTGCGTGAACGGGTTGCCGTTGGCGTCGGCTTCACCGGTACGGTTGCCGTTGGCGTCGTACGAGTACTTCAGCTCATTGCCGAGGGAGTCGCGGCGCAGCGTCTGGTTGCCGTTGAGGTCATAGGCGAGCGTCATCGTGCCGTGCTTGGCATCGCCGACGGACGTCATGAGGCCGTTGCCGTCGTACGTATGCGTGCTGGCGAAGCCGCTGTGATCGGTGAGCGCCGTCATGTTGCCGAAGGTGTCGTAGCCGAACTCGGCGCGCTGTCCGGAGGCGAGCGTCATGGACGTCCGCTGCCCCTTGCTGTCGTACGTGAGGCCCATGAGCATGCCGGCCGTATCGGCGAGGGAGGTGACGTTGCCGCTGGCGTCGTAACCGAGGGTCTTCACCTGGTTGAGGGCGTCGGTGATGTTGAGCAGGCGGCCGCGCGCGTCCCAGCTCTTCTTGACGATGTTGCCGAGCGGATCCTTCTCGGACGTGAGGTTGCCGTTCGCGTCGTAGGTGAACGTCCACGTCTTGCCGAGGGCGTCGGTGCGCGTCAGCAGGTTGGAGTTCGCGTCGTACGTGTAGGAGGTGGTGCGGTTGAGCTGATCGCGGACGCTGAGCGGATCGCCGTTGGCGTTGTTCGTGACGACCGCGATGCCGCCGTCCGGGTAGGTGGTCGTGATGGTGTTGGTGGTGACGTTGTTCGTCGTCGTGGTGGCGTAGGCGTACTGGGTGGTGTGGCCCATCCGGTCGGTCTGCGTCTTGAGGCGGCCGTCCGGGTGGTAGGTGGCGGAAGTCGAGCCGCCGCGCGGGTCGATCTCCTTCGTCAGGTAGTGACCGGCCGCGTACTCGTACCGCACCGGCGTGGTGGTGGACGGGAGCTTCACCGAGGTGAGATCGCCGAGGCCGTCGTACGTGTAATCGAAGTGATTGCCGGCCGGATCGGTGATGCGGGTGATGCGGCCCTTCGCGTCGCGCTCGAACGGCACGGTGATGCCGGACGCGCTGCTGGTGATGCCGTCAGGGCCGAACGTCAGCATGTTGCCGGTGAGGTCTTTGATGCTCTTCATCGAGCCGTCGGCGCCCATGACGTACTGGCGGCCGTACGGGTCGGTGTAGGTGTAGCTCGTGGGGGCGAAGCTGCCCGGGACGTCGAGGAAGCAGGTGAAGGTGCCGCCCGACATGACGAGCAGGCCGCAGCTCTCGGCCGTCAGCGTGCCGAACGTGCCGGCCTCCGGCACCCACTTCGGCTGCAGGAAGAAGGTGAAGGGGAAGCCGCTCGACTGCGGGCTGAACTTGAACGTCTGGCGGCGTCCGTTGAAGCTGAACGTGACGTCGTTCTTCTTGTTCACCTCGAGACGGACCGAGGTATCGAGCGACCAGCCGTAGCCGAAGTCGCCGACCTTCCCCTTCTCGAGAGAGTCGTACTTGCGGGAGATCGTGACGGGCATGCCGGCCAGCGGGACGCGCAGGTCGGTGACGTACTTGGTCACGCGGCCCGGCTTGTTGTCGCCGGTGACGTCGACGACGATGAGGCTCGTCTGCTGCGTGCCGTTCGAGAGCGTGCCGCGCAGGCGGATGGTGTACTCGCCGTTGGCGAGCGTGGTCGGGTCGATCGTGGCCTTCGTGCCGCTGCCGGTGACGTTGCCGTTCAGGACCTTGATCTCGGCCGGGTTGTCGGTCGGCCAGAAGTCGATGATGCCGCTGGCGAGCGAGGTGTTGACGGTGATGGGCGTGGCGATCAGGAGGGTGCTGCCGATGGCCGGCGCGCCGATCCAGCCCTGGGTGACGACGTTGCCGATGTTGTCGGAGGGCTGGTCCGGATCGGTCGGATCGGCGCCGCCCCCGCCGTTCGAGGTCCAGGGCACGTTGATGACGTTGGAGAAGGTGGCCAGACCGGCGACGCGGCCGATGGCCTGGGCCGTGTCGGTACCGCCGCGGGTGGCGCTGTAGGTGAAGACGGCCCGGCCGGCGATGTCGGTGACGGCCGAGAGCTCCTGCGCGTTCGGTCCGTTGATGACGACGCCGAGGTGGGCGTTCGGCACCGGCGCGCCACCGCCGTCGACGGCGTCAACCGTGAGGGTCTGCGTCTGGCCGGCCGGCTTGGCGGTGATGCTGAGCGGTCCGAGCTTGAGCGAGCCGGTCGGCGGCATGCCGACGCCGCCGGCAGCCACGGTGAGCGCGAGCTGGCCCGCGCAGCATTCGCTGTAGTCGACCTCGTACGGATAGATACCGGCGGCCGGGAAGCGGACGACGACGCGGTTGGCCGTCGGCGCGCTCGGGGCGTTGTACGAAGCGACGACGAGCAGCTTCTCGAACTCCGTGACGCCGCTCGGCGGCACGTTCAGCATCGGACCGCTGACGCGCGTCGCGCCGCCGCCCACGCCGAAGACGAAGCCGTCATCGGAGTAGAAGTTGATGATCATGTCGCCGGCGCTGGCGACCGTGAAGGCGCCGGTGTAGACGGCCTGGAAGTCGAACATCGTCCCGACGCCGGCCTGCAGCCCGTTGCCCTGCGCGATGATGGTGCCGGTGAAGTTGCCGTTCAGGTCCGTCGTGACGTTCGTGAACGGACGGGAGTTGACGCCGACGCCGGAGTTGGCGCCGCCCGGGATCGTGCCGCCCGGCGGGTTGAAGTTGATCGTCGGGAAAGCCTGCATGAACGCCGGCGTGGCGGTGGCGGGCGTGTTGAAGACGCCCGAGCCGTTCGAGAAGAAGTAGCGCGCCAGAAGAGGCGTCGTCGAGATCTTCTGGACCGGGACGATCCAGCTCACGTTGGCGGTGTTCGAGACGGCCGCGCCGCTCGTGGCCTGGACGACGTCGTTGCCGGCGGTGGCGCCGGTGAAGGAGAAGGTGGCGATGCCGTTCGCGTCCGTCGTGCCGCTGCCGGTGGAGGGATGCGCGCCGGTGACCGAGAAGGTCACGACGGCGCCGGCGATGGCCACGCCCTTCGTGTCCTTGAGGGTCGCCGTCATGATCTGCGTGGTGCCGGCGACGTTCGGACCGGCGTTGGCCGGCGTGAGGACGAGGGAGTTGTAGAGGGTGGAGTTGGCGACGTCGGTGGACGCGGCGGCGCCGAGCGGGCCGTAGGCGTTCCGGGCGCCGTCGGTCCACATGCCGAGCGCTGAGGCGGTGATGATGCCGGCCGTCTGCGTGATCGGAATGGCGTACTGCAGCGTCGTCTGGAACGTGGCGCCGGGGGCGAGCGGTCCGACGAGCGGCTTCTGGATGCTGCCGTTCGGGAGCGTGACCGTGAGGTCGGTCTCGGGCGAGACCGCCGAGCCGATGTTCGTGGCCGTGACGTTGTAGGCGATGGTGTCGCCGGCCGTGGCCGTCGCGGGGGCGGTGAGCGTCAGCGGGACGATGGCGATGATCTGCTTCGTCGCGGCGCTGTCGGCGGTGTTGCCGTAGGTGGTGCCGGCCGGATCGGACCAGCCGAGGCTGACGGTGAAGGGCAGCGAGCGCTGGTCCTCCACCCGGATGCGGGCGAGGTACTGCGCGTCGGACTCGCCGTCGTCGTCGCGCTTGGGCACTTCAGGGACGCGCCAGGTGGTCTCGATCGTCTTCGTCTCACCAGCGCCGAGGACGAACTGCGGGGCCTTGGTGATGGTGGCGTCGGGGTTCGTGACGTCGAGGCTCGTCAGGACGGCCGTGCAGCCGCCGTCGTTGCGCACGTTGAACTTCAGCGTGACGGTCTGCGTCGGCAGGATGGTGACCGGCGCTTCGGTGGTGAAGGAGAGGACCGGGACGCGGACGCGGCTCGTGAAGAGCTGCTGGCCGACGTCGCCGTAGGCGTTGCCGGCGGCGTCGCGCCAGGTGAGCGAGGCCTTCGCCGTCAGCAGCTCGCCGTCGGAAGCGCGCAGGCGGGCCAGGTACTGCTCGGTCGTCTCGCTCTCACCCTTCGGCGCGATGGCGGCGGGGGTGAAGGATTGGAGCTGCGTGTAGCTGGAGCCGGCGGCGAGGCTGGCGAACGTCAGCGTGCGCTGCGTGCCGTCCGGCATCGTGACGTCGACCGAGCCGCTGGCGGGAGCGCCGCCGATGTTCGTGGCCGTGACGTTGTAGGTGGACGCGGAGCCGGGGCTGACGACCGAAGGGCCGCTGAGGGCGAGCGTCACGACCGGGATGGCCAGGATGCTCTGCGAGCGCACTTCGACCGGCAGGTAGCCCTGCTGGTTGGCGTCGGTGAAGGTGATGCGTCCGGCCGACGTATAGACGCGGCCGTTGAGCGCGGAGAGGCGGCGGAGGTAATCGGCCGGGCTCTCGTTCGCGCCGCGGATGTCGATCGAAGGCGTCGTGGCCTGGAAGGTGACGGTGCGGCTGTCGCCCGCCGGGATGGCGCCGACGGCGCGGTTCACGGCCGCGGGGCTGACGCCGTCGAGCGTCTCGTCGAGAACGACGTTCGTGGCGCCGGTCGCGAGCGAGGTGTTGCTGAGGTTCGCCGTGACGGTGAAGAGCTCGTTCGGGAGCACCGTCAGCGGCTGCGTCTGCGTGGCTTTGATGGCGGCCGGCGCCGGGAAGACGCCGGAGTCCTCGATGACGGAGACGATCGTGCCGGTGCCTTCCTTGCCGGGCGAGGTCCCGTAGGTCTCGACCTTCACGACGACGGCGGCGGCGATGTTGCCGTAGAGGTCATTGCCCTTCCTGGCCATGGCCGTCGAGACGATGACCTCGATGTAGGCCGGCACGCTGACCGGCGGGGGCCAGCTCTGGCCACCCTTCGACACCCAGCAGTCGGGCGTCAGGGTCTTGGCCGTCGCCTTGGGCTGGCAGACGTGGATCTCGTCGACCGGATCGGCGAAGCCCTTGAACGCGGAATTCGCGGCGTACTCACCCTGCAGGACCTGCTTGTCCCACTGGGCGCCCCAGAAGGTCACGCGCTGGCCGAGCTTCAGGCCGGCGGTGTTGCCGCCCCAGACGACGAACGACGTGGAGAGATAGATGGTGATGGCGGTGGTGCGCGCGGCCGGCTCGTAGAAGGTGTCGCCGGCGAACGTGACGGTGAGCGAGGACGGGCCGCTGAGCTGATCGTGGCTGAGCGTGAGCGAGGCGGTGGCGACGCCGTTCGCGTCGGTGACGCCGGTCGCCGAGACCGCGCCGATGTTGAAAACGAGCGTCTTGCCGGCGATCGGAGCCAGCGTGTCCGGATCCTTCAGCGTGGCCGTGACGGTCTGCGCCACCGCGGTGCCGACGAGCGTCTTGCCGGTGTACTCGAGGCGGACGTCCTCACGGACGATCGTGATGGTCTGCGTGATGCGCAGGTCGCCGGCCGAGACGGTCACGGGGACTTCGGCCGGGGCGACGGCGGCCGTGAGGGCCACGCGGGCGACGCCGGTGGCGTCGGTGATGGCGTTGAAGGTCTGCGCGCCGAAGGTGAAGGTGACGCTGCGTCCGGCCACCGGTGCGCCGGTGGTGTCGGTGAGCAGCGCCGCCAGCTCGAACGGATCGCTGTACTGGGCGCGGGTGGCGCCGACGTAGAGGAGGCTGGCCTGGCCGGCCGGCGGCTGCGGGACGTCCGGACCGCACGAGGCGGTGGTCCAGGCGACGGTGGCGTCGTTCGACGTCACGGCGGCGCCGGAGGCATTCGTGATGGTGGCGCGGACGACGTCCGCACCCTGGGCGGTGCCGGTGTAGGTGAAGCGGGCGTCGCCGCGGGCGTCCGTGACGGCTTCGCTGGTCTGGCCGGCGTTCGGACCGCTGACGGCCTTGAAGTCGACGACGACGTTTGGCAGCGGCAGGCCGCCGGCATCGGCGACGTGCGCGAGCAGCGTCACCGGGGAGCCACCGTTGCCGTTGAGGTTCGCGGGGGTGAGGCCGAGCGTGCCGCCGGCGGCGTCGAGACCGCTCGTGCCGATGCGCCGCCACTGCAGCGACTCGTTGCCGCGGCAGGAGGAGTCGAAGCCGCCGGTGTCGAGGACGTGCGCGGAGTCGAGGTACGAGGCGCTGGTGCCGCCGGCCGTGATGGTGATCTTCGGCACGCGGGTGTCGTTCGCCGGCAGCGTCGCGCCGCAGGGAACGAGCGGATAGGCGCTGGTGTCGAAGTTGCCGGGCTGCGTCTGCGTGAGGATCGCGGCGCCGCGGGCGGGAATCGTGAAGTTCTGCCAGAGCGCGAACTCGGCGCCGGCGCGCTGCAGGTCGACCGAGACTTTGTCGATCGTGACCGGCACGCTGCCCGGGTTGTCGATGCGGATCGCGCCGGCATTCACCGGATGGCCGCCGCCGAGGTAGACGACGTTCGGTGCACCCTGCCAGGGCGTCGGGAAGTTCGCGCTCGGCGAGCTGCTGTCGGCGAACCCGACGAACAGGTCGAGCGCGGAGGCGTCGACGGCCGCGGTGAAGCTTTCGCTCTCCGCGGCGGGAGTGGTTTTGTCTGTGTCCGTGGGAGGCGGCGCACTGTCGGTCGCGAGAGCGACGGATGGGCGGGCGGCCGGCGCCGGGCGGTCCGCCGCGTACAGCGGCTGGGTCGGCGCGAGCGGCTGCAAGGCCAGGAGATCGACGAGCAGGACGATGAGAATTGGACGCAGCACGGACTTACGAAACACGCGGACCTCCGGCGTCGGGGCAGACAAATATGGAACCGCTTGGACGGCGAGCATCGTCAGCCACGAGCCGTGGGAAGTCAAGAAGGGTGGAGTGAAATCTACGTGCTCGTTCCGGAAAGTTCACGCGGTCCCGAGAGCGATCGGGGACGGGAACTTATGTGACTAGTGTCGTGACACGACACTAGTCAACGCGAAGAGCGCGGAGCGCCGCGGCCGGCCGGCCGGCGGCAGTTTGCCGGCGGTGTCTCGTCGCTCGCGCGATGAGCCTGATCCACGACCGAACGCCGCCCAAAACGACCGGCAGATGGACGGCGCGCGATGGAGGATGACCGCCGCACCCGCGAGGCAGACGGCGGCTCGATGGAACCGGTGACGCGCGGCATGAGGCGTCCTCCGGAGGGCCTTGGGCGGGGCTATGGACTGCGGCGACCGCAGGCACCGCTCTGATTGGGGGTAGGGATTCCCCACCACGACACACTCCTGAGTGGGTCCGTCTGAACATCACCCCTCACCCCGGAACCGCCTGCAGGCGGGCGGAGAAGCTCCGCGACAACCAACGTCATACGCCTGCGATCGCTGCAGGCATGCCCCAACCAACAACTGAAAGCAGGATCGATCCATGTCGAATCAACTGGGTGGCTACGAAATGGTCATGGCCATGTCGGAGCAGACCGTCAACGACCAGTTCAAGATGCTCTGGGCGAACGGAAAGATTCACAACGTCTGGAGCAGCAGGATCGTCCGCGACGGGTGGGGAGACACAACCGCCTGCGTCATCGACGAAGACTGCACCACGAATGACCCGAAGACGATCAGGGCCAGATTCGATGCCGCCTTCGACAAGGCCCAGGGCAACACCAGCATGTCGGGCTTCCTGGCGTACATCGGGCCGCCGTTCATCTCGGTCCGGTACCACGATTACTCGCAGGTCTGCTTCAACATCCCGTTCGGCCCCGATTCGAAGCTGGACCAGACCGCTGTGGGCGCGGCCGGCATCCACAGCACATCGCTGAATGGACTGATCTACGTCTTTGTCGTGAAGCTCGTCAGAAAGCGCCAGGACGAACCGATTTCCGATCCGGATGCGGCCGACAACGTCCAGAAGTACATCCAGGAAACGATGGGCGCCATCAAAGAAACGGCTGGCGGCGACGTCCACGTGAGGGCGGAGGATTTCACGATCGAGAGTCTTTTTCTGGACCTCGAGAATGCCACGTTCACCGCGGAGGCAACGACGGTCTACCCCGAGGGCTGGGACAAGAACGGCCGGAACACCTCCGCCTGGAACGCGCTCCAAATCGCACTGCAAAGCTATTTCACGTCGGATGCGTTTCAGGAAGGCGGCAACCCGTACGTCCTCGGGTACGCCATCACCGCCCCCACTCTCGTGGAGCGTGCGCCGGCGGTCTTTCAGCCCCACAGTGTGGATCATTCGACGTCGTTCGTTGCGGACGCCACGAAAAAACCGTTACCGGGCCAGGACACCCCACCCGGCGACACCCGGACCTGCGCGTTCAATTACATGATGATGATGACTCCCGGGAAGGGCGGAGGGACGGGAGCCATGAAGAGCGTGCTCGCAAGCGTGGAGAGCCCTGGAAACGAGCAGAATAACGCGCTGGCCATCGATTACGACCTGTTCTTCACAAGGTACCTCCAGGACGTGTTCGAGATGATTGCCGTGCAACTGAATGCGTCGATCAGTGACCTGAACGCGGCCCAGCGTGACAAAAGTCACCCGTATTTCATGATGAACGAGAAGCATTCGCAGAAGATCAGCGCCACGGGCTCATTCAGAGCCGTCATTCGATACGACAAGATGCACGCTGACTTCGGTCAGGCCACGATCGTCGCTGAGGATTCCTACAATCTTTCTGAAATGAATTTTGGCTACGTTACTAGTTGGAAATACTGGTACCAAAAGACGATCATCGCCGCTCCAACCGCGGACGTCGAATTCGTCGATGGCCGGCTGCGCATTGAGCTGGCGTTCGGGGAAGATGCTGTCTGCAACTACCACACATATGAGTCCAACTCCCTCCCGGCCAATCATTCCGGTATTGGGAAGGAGTTGCAGCACGGAACTGGTCTGCACATCGATCTCTACCCCGGGGAGGGCGGTGCGATCCTCGCCAGCATCGAGCCCTATTCCCGTCCTCCCGAGATCAGGGACGACGCCGAAGCTGTCCTGCAAGTCAACCAAAACATCCGTGGGAGTTTTTACAACAAGCTGAAGCTGAAGGATTTCCAGGACGCCATAAGCAGCAAATTACAGACAAACATGAAAACGCTGCCGAAGGTCGTCCTCCCGATCAGCAATGTCTACACATATAAAGACATCGGTTCCGAGCAGGACGCCGAGGATCCTGCGAAGCGCGTCGTCACGTTCCGATCGACCTACGTTCCAAAGAAAAAGGCGACCCTCCAGGAGGAGAGGTCATGACCACTCGGCTCGTCTATCACCCCGAGCTCATGAAGAACTACGCCTGCCAGGTGCCGGTCGGCGCCGGGGAGGAGTTCCGCACGCTGCTGGATGCGAACGGGCACCCGCTCATTTTCGCCATCGGGTCGGATCGTCACCTGCGCCTGATCGGCCGGGCCCACAAGGATCCGGAGCGCCCGGGCGCTGTCGCTGACGCGGCTCCCTGGCAGGTGACGTCTTTGGTGGCGGGTCCGGTGCATGCGTTTGCCGTGGCCCAGGATCGGGAGAGCGGAGACCTCCGCCTTGCCTACGCCACCTTCGAGGGCGGCAACCCCAGGCTCTACTCCTCGAAACGCAGGAACAACGATCGCACGACGTGGAAACCCGGCGAGACGTTCGAGTGGGTCGAGCATTCCCTCGATGCGGACGTCGTCGGGATCAACCGGATCGAGATCGATTTCGAGCACATGATGTTCGCCTGCACGGAGAGCCAGCGAAGGGCGTCCTATCACCTCGCCGGTTTCGACGCCGTCCCCGCACGTCAGGAGCTCTCCTTACCGCAGGACTGCGACAGAATCGTCGATTTCAAAGTGGGCTCGTACGGGTCCGGGATGATGCGCAGCAAAGGCACGTTCCTGCTGTACGAAATGGACCAGCCGGACGGCCTCAGGCAGGTCCTCTTGTTTCAGGCTTTCCCGGGCACTGAGATGGAGCGCATCCCCGTGGAATTCACGATCGAAGAGGGTCACGGTGTGTCTTCGATCGATCTGATCAGGAACGGGGACGGATCGGATCAACTCCTGGTTTGCGGCAATTCGGTCCGCCTGTACGAGTCCGACGAGATCCGGCACGAGTTGATTGCGAAAAGAAGCACCTCCTTTCGCGACATCCAGGTCGGTCAGGCCGGCGGCTACAACAGCGTCTGGGCAATCGAAGAGTGGGCCAATCAGCAATTCCGCCTGGTCTTTCTCACCGATCGCTATTTCGACCCTGTGACCCAGAGCTTTCAGGACGCGCCGAAGTGGACGCCGGACCTGCCGTTCATGGACGACGTCCGCCAGTTTTCGTGCATCAAGGGTTCGGCCAACGGCAATCATCTGATCCTCGTCGATCCGGGCAATCAGCTTTCGCACCTGTATCAGGATCCGTCCACGACGGTCTGGGGCCGGGATGCCATCGCGGTATGGCTGAACGAGATCGTGGAGTTTCCCTGCTATACGACCCGCCTGCTGCTGCAGAAGGACGAGCGAGGCACTCCGGTGACGGGGCAGGAGTGCCTCGTCCGGAGCTCATCCCAGGTGAACGCGACGATCAATGGAATCGCATACCAGCTCGGTCCCGAGAAGCCAGTCTCCGTGAAGACGGACTTCATGGGCGCGCTGACGATCGTCAACCCGCTCCCCGACGACATCGGCACACCGGTCTTCTATGTGGAACATTCCGGGACGACTGACATCCTCGACCCCACGCGTGAGATGGAGGAGCGGTTACGAGCCATCAAGAGCGTCGAGGAATTCAGAAAGGCGTGTACGGATGACGGCCAGCCGTTGTGGCCGGGCGGCGGCACCTCGCCGACCGACGACGACCTGCGCGACGCCCTGCCCATTTTCAAGCAGCTTCTCGACTGCAAGAAGGGATTGCTGGACGACGGGCTCGCAAAGGTGCGCAACGAGCCGCTCCCCCCTCGTGCAGACCAGGCGACGTGGGGCGTGAGCTTCAGCGGAAGCAGAGCGCTGGAATACCTGGATGAGACGAGTGCCCAAAAGTTGCTCGCTGACGATGACGCCCAGGGAGGGGGCGGATTTCACCCGTTCCAGTGGATCGGTCACGCCTTCGGGACCGTCATCCACGCGATCGGAAGCATCATCCGCGGCCTCGAGACGACGTTCGGAAAGCTGCGCTCGTTCGTCGTCAAGCAGGTCAATCGCATCACCACGTTCGTTCTGAACGTCGGTGGACAGGTCGTCCACTTCGTCATCGATACGCTGGAGAAGGTCTGCCCCTTCCTGAAGGTCATCTTCGACGCCCTCGGGCTGGTGTTCAAGACCGTGCTTCGCTGGCTGGGGCGGCTCCTCGGGTGGGACGCGATCTGGGCCACCCACAAGATGATTGCCCGTATGACCAAAAACGGGGCCAAGAGCATCGAGACGCACATCGATCGCACTGTGAAGGAGTGGGCGCCTCACGCTCACGATCGTGTCGAACAGCTCCGGAAGCACCTGCAGGAAATCGAAGACCTCCCCGATGGCGACGATCGACAGAAGAACGTCCTGATGACGTTGCTCACGTCGCCGTTATTCACCTGGCCGTTGTACATGTTGCAGCACATTGTCGGGGCCATGGAGAAACTCGCCGAGGTCGCGAAAGAAGTCCTCGAAAAGCTGAGCGACTTCCTGACGAAACAGGCAGAAGTGTACGAGTACGTCGCGGACTTCGTGCATGACCAGGCGAAGGCGATTCTCGACTTTGCGGCGAGCCCGGGCTTCTCGTCCGAGAAATTGCTGAAACTGTTCGGGCCTCTGCTGGACCGAATCCTGGACGGCGTCGATGAATTGATCGCGTTGATACAGGGGCTGCTCGAGTTCGTGGCCGGCGCGGTTGCGAAGGTGGTCGAGGGCTTCGACGATCCGGCGGAGATTCCGTTCGTGACGCCCCTTTACAAGTGGTTGACCGGCCTGCTGGGCGAAGAAGAAACGTTCAGCTTGCTGAACGGTTTTTCCCTGATGGTCTCCGTCCCTCTCACCACGTTTTACAGGCTCCTCAGCGGCGGTAAAAGGCCCTTTGAGCCGGTGACGGACGGCTTCGGGGAAGCGAGCATGTTCGACGATTTCTGGGGCGCCGCACCAGGCGGTCGATCCACTGCTCAGGAGGGTTCCGCCAGGGACCAGAGGATCTATGAGTACCAGCGCTGGGGAGGAATGGTCGGAAGTATCTTCGGACCCATGGCCGAGATCTTCTCCATCGAGAAGAATGAACTGAAAGGCCCGAATTACTTCATCATGGTGCTCAACGGGGTGGCGCATGCGGCCACGATTCCGATCACGGTGCACGGGCGCGAAACACCACAGAAAGAAGCCGCGGACGACCTACGATGGGCGCAGTTTGCGCTCAGCCTCATCCCGGCCTATGTGCTGCCTTTCGATCTACGCCAGCTCACCGCGAGGTCGAAGCACATCATCAACATGGTCTTTTCGGTCCTCAGTCTGGGAACCAATATCAGCGCAAACGTACTGGACAACCCCGGAGGCTTGAGCTGGTTCGCTCAGATGAGCTCCCGCCTGGGATCGTTACTCCTGTCAGCGGGCGAGCTACTCAAGGAACCGGAGATGACCATAGGCGCTATCGTGCCCATCGCCGGAGGTGGCGGATCCAGCCTGATGAACGCTTATCCGACGGAGGATCACGACCGCCATCACGGCACGCAAGGCAGGTGAGTGCGCTCGGTCCCGCGGGCAGCCGCGGAGCGATTTCGGATTTCAGATTTCCGATTTCGGGGCTCCGCTCGGGGCCACTGCTCCCACGGACCGCCTGCCCCGCCGAGCGGGGCGGATTTCGGATTTCGGGGGCTCCGCTCGGCGCCACTGCTCCCACGGACCGCCCGCTCCGCCGAGCGGAGCCCGGATCGGAAATCGCAAATCCCCGTCCGGAATACCGGCTCGCGCGGGAACGTCCTGAAACCCAACCCGATGCCGCTTCTCCTCTTTGCCGCCTTTCTTGCGCTCGCCGTGACGGTGACGTTTGCGAACTGGCGTCATGGGCTGCTGCTCGCGCTCGTCTGCGGCGTGCTGCAGGATCCGGTGCGCAAGATGACGCCCGGGACGCCCGTGGTGCTCACGTTCAGCATCATCATCATCTTTGCGGCGGTGATCGTGCGGGCGTGGCCGCTGCTGACGCAGGCGATCGGCGACTTCAGCCGGAGGTTTCCGAACATCTACCTCGCGGGCACGATCCTCCTCTTTCTGCTCGTGCTCGCCGCGATCAACGGCCTGCTCACGTTCGGCGTCCGCTACTGGAAGGTCCCGCTCCTCAGCCTCTTCACCTATCTGGCGCCGATCCCGGCGGTGCTCGTCGGGTACGTCTACCTGCAGCGGGAGGAGATGCTGTACCGGTTCCTCCGCGTCTACGCGGCCATCACGTCGCTGGCGCTCGTCGGGACGGTGCTCGAGTACCTCCGCTTCCAGCTCCCCTTTCTGGGGATGGTGGCGACGGAAGGGGATCAGATCCGGCATCTGCCGGGGATTCAGATCCGCATGCTCAGCGGCATCTATCGCGCCCCGGACATCATGGGGTGGCACGCCGCGACGCTGACGGCCATCGGGATCGCCATGGCCATCCGCGGCGGCCTCGGCAAGCGCGCCTGGCCGTGGATGTCGGTGGCGGCCTGGGGCTTCTTCTGCTGCATGATCAGCGGACGCCGCAAGGCGGTCTACTTCGTCGCCGCCTTCGCCGGGGCGTTCCTCTGGCGTTACTTCCGCCGGCTCAAGGTGGCGCAGCTCATCGCCATCGGCGCGACAGGGCTGATCATGGGCGGGATCATTTATCAGCTCAAGAACAACGAGGAGAGCAGCGTCTACGCCCAGGGGGCAGCGGCGTCGCGCAGCGAGATCGCGGAACGTCTGGAGGGAGGCGTCTTCGAGACCTTCCGGCAGTTCGGCCTCATGGGGGCGGGACTGGGCACGGCGACGCAGGGGATGCAGCATCTCCTGCCGGAAGACGCGACCCGCGGCTGGCAGGAAGGCGGCCTCGGCAAGATCGCGGTGGAGCTCGGACTGCCCGGCATCTTCGGGATCATGCTCTTCGGCGCAGCGGCCGGCGCGACGGTGATGAAGCTGACGCGCATCGGCGACGTGCCGGGCTCGTCGCAGGTGGCCCGGGCGATGCTGTTCGCGCTGGTGGCGGCGAACGGCGCGAACTTTCTGGCGTCCGCGCAGGCGTATACCGATCCGGTGCTGAGCCTGGTGACGGCGCTGTTTGCCGGGTTCCTGCTGGCGACCGCCACGCTGGACGAGCGCCTGGCGAGAGAGCAGACCGCGGCTCAGCCGCAGCCGCTGACGGCGAGCGCGTAGCTCCGGTTGGGAGTTGGCGGTTGACGGTTGGCAGGGGCCACCACCGAACCGCGTTGCGTGGCTGATATGGATGAACATTTCATCAGCCGTACGGAAACCACCGCCAACTGCCAACCGCCAACTCCTCTGGCGCGAACCACCGCTCCTCCGGTACTGTCCGGGCCATGAACCTGGAGCTCAAAGGGAAACGCGTACTCGTCACCGGCTCGACAGCGGGGATCGGCTTCGCCACGGCGAAGCTGTTGGCGGAAGAGGGAGCGGAGGTCATCGTCAACGGGCGCACGAAGCGGCGGGTGACGATGGCGGTGGACGCGATCTGCGCGGCGGTGGACGACGCGCACGTCCGCGGCATCACGGCCGATCTCGGCCACGCCCGCGGGTGCGACGTGGTCATCGCCCAGGCGTCGGACGTCGACGTCCTGGTGAACAACGTCGGCATCTTCGAGCCCAAGCCGTTCGAGGACATCACGGACGAGGACTGGTTCCGCTTCTTCGAGACGAACGTGATGAGCGGCGTGCGGCTGTCGCGGCACTACGTGCGGGGGATGCGCTCGCGCAACTGGGGGCGGATCGTCTTCGTCTCGAGCGAGTCGGCGGTGCAGATCCCGGCGGAGATGGTGCACTACGGGATGACGAAGACGGCGCAGCTCGCGGTAGCGCGCGGCCTGGCGGAATCGCTGGCCGGCAGCGGCATCACGGTCAACAGCGTGCTGCCCGGACCGACGGCGTCGGAAGGCGTCGGCACGTTCGTGCGGCAGATGGCGGAGGCGCGAGGGGTCGACTTTGCGACGATGGAGAAGGAGTTTTTCGCCACGGCCCGGCCGTCCTCGCTGCTGCAGCGCTTCACCAGCCCGGAGGAGGTGGCGGCCATGATCGCCTACGTCTGCAGCCCGCGCGCTTCGGCGACGAACGGCGCGTCGCTGCGGTGCGATGGTGGCGTGGTGCGCTCCATCGTCTAAGCTTTCGGCGCTTGAAGATCCTTCACGTCGTGCCGACGTACCTCCCGGCGCGCCGCTACGGCGGCCCGATCGTGGCGGTGCATGGGCTGTGTAAGGCGCTGGTGGCGCGCGGCCACGAGGTGGACGTCTTCACGACGAACGTGGACGGCGACCGCACGCTCGACGTGCCGGTGGGGACGCCGGTGGAGATGGACGGCGTGCGCGTGCACTACTTCCCCTCCCCGTTCGCGCGGCTCTACTGGTCGCCGGCGATGGGGAAGGCGCTGGAGCGCATCGGCGACTACACCGTGGCGCACCTGCACAGCGTCTATCTCTGGCCAACATACGCGGCGGCACGCGCGGCAGCGAAGGCCCGGGTGCCGTATCTCATCGCACCGCGCGGCATGCTGGTCCCTGAGCTGATCGCGAAGAAGAGCCGCCTGGTGAAGTCGCTCTGGCTGCGCCTCATCGAGCGCGGCAACTTCGGGAAAGCGGCGGCCATTCACTTCACCTCGCAGCTCGAGTGGGACGACGCCAGGCGCACGGGGATGCCGCTGCCGTCGCCAGCCATCGTGCCGAACGGGATCGATCTCGTCCCCCGCCCGGACGTCCCCCGCGACGACAACCTCCTCCTCTTCCTCGGCCGGATCAATTGGAAGAAGGGGCTCGAGCACATCATCACGGCGCTGGCCTCGGTGCCGGACGCGCGGCTGATCGTGGCCGGCAATGACGAGGAGCGCCTCACGGGGCGCCTCAAGGAGCTGGCCGACAGGTTCGGCGTGGCCCGCCGCGTGGAGTTTCCGGGCGCCGTCTACGGCGACGCCAAGTACGCGCTGCTGGCGCGCGCGGCGCTGTTCGTGCTGATGTCGACGTCGGAGAACTTCGGGAACGTGGTGCTGGAGTCGCTGTCGATGGAGACGCCGGTGGTGCTGTCGCGCGGTGTGGGGCTGGCGGACGACGTGGCCCGGGCAAAGGCCGGCGCCATCGTCGACAAGCGCACACTGCCGGTGACGCTGAACGAGCTGCTGCGCGACCGCCCCCGCCGCGAGGAGATGGGCCGCCGCGGACGGGCGCTCGTGGAGTCGCGCTTCGCCTGGGACCGCGTGGCCGCACAGATGGAGGAGGTCTACGAGCGATGCTCGACCAGATCACCCCTCTAATCCTCACGCGCGACGAAGAGGCGAACCTGCCCCGCACGCTCGCCCGCCTCGGCTGGGCGAAGGACGTCGTGATCGTCGACAGCTTCAGCACCGACGCGACGCTCGACATCGCCGCCCGCTTTCCGAACGTGCGCCTTTTCACGCGCGAGCTCGACGATCTGGCCGGGCAGTCGAACTACGGCCTCGCCCAGGTGCGCACGCCGTGGGTGCTGCTGCTCGACGCCGACTACTTCGTGACCGATGAATTGATCGCGGAGCTGGCGGCGCTGCAGCCGTCGGCGCAGGCGTATGTGGCCTCGTTCCGCTACGCCATCGGCGGGCGGCCGCTGCGGGCGTCGCTCTATCCGCCACGCGTGGTGCTGCTGCATCGCGACCATTGCCGTGTATGGCAGGACGGCCACGCCCATCGGGTGAAGGTGGACGGTGCGACCGGCGTGCTGCAGGGGCAGATCGTCCACGACGACCGCAAATCGCTGCGCCGTTTCGTGCAGCGTCAGCGCAAGTACATGCGCGAGGAAGCCGCGAAGCTGCGCCGCGCGGAGCCGGGGACGCTGAATCTCGCCGCGCGCCTGCGCAAGCTGGTGGTAGTGGCGCCGTTCGCGGTGGTGGTGCACGCGCTCTTCGTGAAGGGGCTGGTGTTCGACGGCGTGGCCGGGCTGCACTACGCGTTCGAGCGGTTCGTGGCGGAGTGCATTCTGTCGTGGGAGTTGGTGAAAGGCGGATTGAGGATTGAGGATTGAGGATTGAGGAGTGGCTGCGCTCGGCGGAGCCTTCCTCAATCCTCAATTCTCAATCCTCAATCCCGCCTACGCGGGCCGCTGAATCATCAGGTCGCCCATGACCAGCAGGTCCATCTTCGTGCGCAGGAAGCAATCGAGTGCTTCGGCGGGGGTGTTGACCACCGGCTCGTTCTCGTTGAAGGACGTGTTCAGCACGATGGGGATGCCGGTCTGGTCGCGGAAGGCTTCGATGAGGTGGTAGTAGCGGGGATTCTGGGCCTCCGTCACCGACTGCAGGCGTCCGGAACCGTTGACGTGCGTCACGGCGGGGATGTCGGCGCGTTTCTCTTCGCGGATCTGGTAGACCTGGAGCATGAAGGGGACGTCGTAGTCAGTCTCGAACCACTCCCCTACTTTGTCGCGCAGGATCGAGGGGGCGAACGGGCGGAACGATTCGCGGCGTTTGATCTTCTGGTTGAGGATGTTCTTCATGTCGGCGCGTCGCGGGTCGCAGACGATGGAGCGGTTGCCGAGGGCGCGGGGGCCCCACTCGACGCGTCCCTGGAACCAGCCGACGACGTTGCCCTGGGCGATCTGTTCGGCGGTACGCACGCAGAGCTCCCGCTCGTTGCGGATGCGGTGCAGCACGCAGCCGGCGGCTTCGAGGTCGGCGCGGCGGGCGTAGACCGCTTTGTCGACGTCGCCGTCGCTGTACTCCGGGCCCCAGTAGGCGTGGTCCATCACGAAGCCGCGCGGCTTGCGCAGCTCCTCGTTCCAGACCCAGTACGCCGCGCCGATCGCGCCGCCGGCATCACCGGCCGCGGCCTGGATGTAGACGTCGCGGAAAGGCGAGCGGTCGAAGATCAGGCCGTTGGCGACGCTGTTGTAGCCGCAGCCGCCGGCCACGCAGAGACGCGGGTTCTGCGTCCGCTTGTGGAGCGCGTTGGCCATGGCGAAGAACGCTTCCTCGAACATCGCCTGCATCGAGGCGGCGAGGTCCTTGTGGCGCTGGTCGATCGGATCGCTGGCGTCGCGCACGGGGCCGAGGAGGTTGGCGAGCTTGTCGGAGAAGACCGGGCCGATGACGGGCGAGCCGCCCTGCCAGACCATGTCCAGGCCGACGCTGTGGTGGATGAAGTAGTCGAGGTTCAGCTCGAAGCGGCCGCTCGCGTCCACGCGGACGATCTCGCGCATCTCCTTCATCATCGACGGCGTGCCGTAGGGGGCGAGGCCCATGACCTTGTACTCGTCGCCGTAGTGGGGAAAGCCGAGGAATTGTGTGATCGCCGTGTAGAAGATGCCGAGGGAGTGAGGGAAGCCGATCTCGTCGTGGACGTCGATGCGGTTCGCTTTCCCTTCGCCCCACATGGAGCTGACGAAATCGCCGAAACCATCGACGGAGATGATGGCCGCGTCGTCGAACGGCGAGACGAAGAACGCCGAGGCGAGGTGGGCGCGGTGATGCTCGACGTTGTGCAGCTTCGGCTGCAGGTCATCGAGGTGAAACGTCTCGACGATCTCGCCGCGGATGTCGCGGATCTTGGCGCGGTTGGCGAGGCGGCGCTTCACCGCGCCCATCGACGGACGCCGCGCGATGAGGTACTTGATGCGCTGGAGCATGCGCGCGCTCGGATCGCGGTTGACGGCGATGTGGTCGACGCCGTTGACGTCGTCAAGGCCCGCTTCCTTGAGGCAGTACTGGATGGCGGCGGAGGGAAAGCCGGCCCAGTGCTTGATGCGGCGGAAGCGCTCTTCCTCGACGGCGGCGACGAGCTTGCCGTCGACGATGATGGCGGCGGAGGCGTCGGCGTGGTGGGCGTTGATACCGAGGATGATCATAATGTCGGCACCGCATGCGGCGCGTCGTGCTCGTGAATCGCTACTTTCATCCCGACCATTCTGCAACAAGTCAGATTGCGTCCGACCTCGCCTTCCATCTGGCGGCGCGGGGCTGGGAAGTCGTGGCCCTCTCGAGCGCGCAGCGTTACGACGATCCGCGCGCGCGGCTGGTGTCGGCGGCCGAGCGCGGGGTGCGCGTCCGCCGGCTCTGGACGACGCGCTTCGGCCGGATGTCGCTGCCGGGACGGGCGCTCGACTATCTGTCGTTCTACGTCAGCGCCTTTTTTGCACTGCTGAGCGAGGTGCGGCACAGGACTGTCGTCATTGCAATGACCGATCCGCCGCTGCTGTCGATCGTGGCCGCCGTGGCCACGCGGCTGCGGCGCGGGGTGCTGGTGAACTGGATCCAGGATCTGTTTCCCGAGGTCGCGGAAGCGCTGGGCATGAAGCCGCCCGGCGTGCTGCGGCGGATGCGGGACTGGTCGCTCCGGCGCGCGCGGATGAATGTGGTGCTCGGGGAGCGGATGAAGGAACGGGTGGCACAGACAGGAGTGTCTGGCCTGCACTTGCGCGTCATCCACAACTGGGCGGATGGCGCGCTGCGGCCGGTTCCCCGCACGGGCGGGCCATTCGTCGTGGCCTACTCCGGCAACCTGGGGCGGGTGCACGAGTTCGAGACCATCCTGCGGGCGATGGAGCTGCTGAAAGAGGAGACGGACATCCGCTTCCTCATCGTCGGCGGCGGGGCGCAGCTCGAGCGGGTCCGGCGCGAAGCACGCGGCAACGTCGAGTTCCGGCCGTACGCGCCGCGGGAGCAACTGAGTGAATCGCTCTCCGCGGGGGACGTGCATCTCGTCTCCCTGCAGCCGCGGCTCGAAGGGCTGATCGTGCCGAGCAAGTTCTACGGCATCGTGGCGGTGGCCCGTCCGGTGATCTTCATCGGCGCGGCTGACGGCGAGCTGGCGCGGCTGGTCGACGAGCATCGCTGCGGCGTCGTCGTGGCGCCGGGCGACGCGGAGGCGCTGGCGAGCGCGATCCGTTCGCTGGCGGCGGACCGTGCGGCGACGGCGGAGATGGGACGGCGCGGGCGTGACGCGTACGACGCGCGGTTCTCCGCGCCGCGGGCGCTGGCGGCCTGGGAACGGACGCTCGAAGAGGTGGCCTCGTGACGCAACGCCAGGCCATCCCCGTCCTCACGCTGATCGCGGTGATCTCGTTCGTAGCGGCGGCGCTCTTCCTGGTATTGCCGGCGCAGCCGGCGCCGCCGAAGGACGTGGCCGGGATGGCGCGCTGGCTGGCGTCGCATCCGGCCGACTGGCTGACGGCGAGCATCCTCTCGGATCGCGCGCTCGATACGGCCTCGCCGCATCGTGTGGCGTTGTGGCGCTCATCGCACGAGCTGGCGAGACGCCTCGCGCCACGGCGGCCGAATGCCACGGCAGGCTTCGTTCGCGCCGGGCTGCTGCACTGGGAAGAGCTCGATGCCGCCGAACGGACTTCCGTGCTCCGCGCCTTCGAGCCGATGCTGCGCGATCCGGACGTCTTCCGCGACGTGGTCTTTCCGCTGTTCGATCTGACCCGCGATTTCGCGATGCTCCGCCGCGCCGGCCCCGGCACGCTGGAGTCGCTGGCGCTGCTGCGCGATGTGGCTGCCGCGAACGGGCTGGCGCAGGACTACCGCGAGCTGCGCAACGCGGTGCGCGCGAAGAGGCTCAGTGACTTCGAGGTACGGGCGGGCTCGATGTCTCCTACCGAGGTCTTCGTGCAGCTCGGTATCGAGCCGCGTGCGGAGGATCATCCGTTCCTCGTGCGGGTGCTGACGGAGTTGCACCGCCGGCCGCTCGACGTGAACCCGCAGCGCCCCGACATCGCCGGGAACATCATCGATTACGCCATCGACCACCGCCTTGGGCCGCTCGACGGCCTGCACGTGCTGGCGCTCGAATCCGGAGCGGCGCCGCATCCGGAACGGGCGCGCCTCGCGCTGGCGCTGGGCGACGTGCAGCGGGCGTCGCAGATCGAGCTGGCGTTCGGCGCGCCCGGCACCGCCGAGTGGCGCGAGTACTACGTCGAGCGAGCCTTCCAGGATGCACGCCGGGGCGACTTCATCGGCGCGGCCGTGCAGCTCGATCGCGCCGGTGAGGGGCTGGACGTCACCGTGGCACGCGAAGAAGTGGCCCGCCAACGCGGCGAGGCATCGCGCACCGCGCTGGCCCGCTACACCACGCCGGAATGGCGCGGCCTCTGTTCGGACGAGATCTGCAGGATGGCCTTTGCGGACGTCTGGAGCGACAGCCCGCGCACGCTGCCGCTGACGCTGCAGGTCGTGCAGACGGACCAGATCTCACCCTACCTGGAGCTGTACGTGGACGACGCGCTCGTCGCCGAGGGAGAGGTAACGGAGCAGCGCACGTTCAACGTGCCGCTGCCCGCCGGGATGCATCGGGTGGAGGTGCGGGTGGTGAACCCGACCACGCGGAGCAGCGCGTACCGGCGATTGCGGTTCGTGTGAAACCGATCCCGGGCAGGGGTCGCGTGCTCCCCCGGCACCCCTCCGGGGTGCAAATCCTTTCGCGATACCAACCGGTGGCGGCGTGCCTTTGGCACTTGCCACCGGCTACCTTACGGCACGCCTCCGGCGTGCAGGGCTGTTGAATCGGAAATCTCCGCGGGGCGTAATCTCGGCGTGCGGTGGCCGCTTCGCCCCGCGGTCCAGATGAACGGCGGCTTTGCCTTCCGGCAACGGGCGTTTCGCGTCGTTCTACCGGACATCTCGCTACGCTGAACGTGAGGTTCACGTCAAATTGACCGGACCTTTCGGTCGATCGACGGGTCCTTTGCCTCGGCTGAACGTGCGCTTCACGTCGTTCGACGCGACCGATGCCGTCAATCGACGGGACTTTTCCCTCCGCTGAACGTGCGCTTCACGTCGTTCGACGGGACCGATGCCGTCGATCGACGGGATCTCTGCCTCGGCGCGACAGACAGGTCCGGTCAAGCGACGGGATCGTCGCCGTCCGGTCAAGGGATGTCTGCGTCCGCTGGACAGATCGGCGCGGTTGCGCGATGGGATCGGTGCGGTTCGCGAAGCCGATCGTTGCCTTCGCGGGACAGAAAGGTGGCGTGGTCGAAGGGGCGGGTGCCGTCGCGCAACCCGATCGTCACCTGCGCCGAGGACATCACTGCCTTCCGTCTTCCACTGCTGCACTCAAAACGGGCGCCTGTGGGCGCGGACAGACAGGAGTTTCTCTCCACATTCAGATCTCGCACGGCGTTCAATGTGGGACAGACACTCTTGTCTGTCCGCGCCCGCAGGCGCCGGTTTCAAGGCCTCGTCTTGCGTCGCCCGCGCTGGGTCTGATCGCCGGGCCTGCGCTTGTCGTGGTCGTGCACGGCCACGGCGGCGCCGAGGATCGCGGCCAGGGTGGCCGGATTGGCGGGGATGAAGAAGTTGAAATCGAAGAGCGCGTGCACGAGCGCGATCGTCAGCGACGCCAGGGCCGCGGCCTGAAAGGCGCGGCGTCGCCACGAAAGCTCCGAGCCCGGGCGCCACGTCATGCGGTGCAGTGCGACGTAGCCTCCGGCGAGCGCCACGAACGCGATCACGAAGCCGAGCGTCCCGGCCGTCGCGCCGATCTCCATGTAGTCGTTGTGAGCGTGGTGGTAGATCTTCCCGAGGTCGGTGCGCTGCTCCATCGAGACGACGCGCTCGAACGTCCCGAGGCCGCTGCCGAAGAGCGGGAAGCGCTGCCAGACGCCGGCGGCGGACTGGATGCCGATCGCGCGTCCGACCAGCGTCGCCTGCTCGAACGAGTTCGGCTTGAAGCGGGCGATGGTCCGCTGCGTCCCGAGGAGCGCCACGAGTCCGCCGACGAGCAGCACCGTCACGGCCAGCCCCACGCCGACTTTGACGCCGCGCCGGCCGGGCGCGAGCGCCAGCGTCACGAGGAGGCCGGCCGTCGCGGCGAGCAGCCCCCCGCGCGACTGCGCCACGAGGATCGCGGCGAAGCAGCCGATGGCCACGACGGCGGAGAAGCCGATGACGAGGATGCGGTGCTCGAACAGATAGGCCAGTCGCCGCACGAACGGCATGGCCGGCGGCGAGTCGTGCCAGGCCACGGCGGCGATGAAGAGCGCCACCGGCAGCACGAGCGCGAGATAGTGCGCGAAGTGGTTCGGATTGACGAACGTCCCGGTGACGCGGTCGTGGATCAGCGTATTGGGCCAGCCCCAGATGGCGTACCGCCCGCCGGCCGTCGCGGCCCGCACGCCGTAGACGATCTGGAACAGCGCGCCGACGCCGAGGCCGTAGGCGAGCCACGCCCGCCGGGAGTGATTGCGGATGAAGAAGGCGGAGGCGACGAACGTCGCCAGCAGGGCCACGATGCGGAAGAGCTCGAAAATCGTGGCTGACGGATCGACCGTCAGCGGGAAGGCCGTCGATGCCGGTGCCCCGCCGAGCGCCGCCACGCGCGCCGCCATCGTCCAGACGGAAAGCGACTCGGGGGAAAGCTCACGCAGCAGCGGCCGCGAGAGCGGCACGAGCTGCAAGGCCGAAGTGACGGCGAAGAGCAGCCCGCCGAGCGCCCAGATCACGAAGGGGCGGGTCGGCTGGATGCCGCTGCCCCGTTCGCGCAGCGCCGCGACGCGCAGGAGAGCCGCGGCGCCGCAGAGCAGCAGCGGGACGAGCACGAGCGGCAGGCGTGCGCCTTCGACTACCGACCCGAAAGGCATCGGCAGCCAGATCAGCCATGCGATCAACAGGGCCACGCCTAAGCGCTCGCCGACAACCCTTGCCCGCCGTTGCATCGAGTGATGGGCATTGTAGTGATAAACTGCTAGAACTTCAGCGAGTTACATAATTGTGGAGGGATAGGTGCGGTTAGCGAAACGGATGCGGCTGGGGCTCGCGCTTTTCCTGATTCTGCTGCCGCTCGCGGCCAACGCCCAGACGCCGCGCACCGGTCTGCGCGACCGTGACCCGGAGCTCGACGCCAGCAAGCGCATCGCCAGCGACCTGCAGCGGGCCACGTGGCGCTCGGGGCGTTTCTACCTGCTCTCGCAGTTCCGCCTGGCCGACATCGGCTACGACGATGAGTTCTTCGTCCCGACCAGCGATCACGGCGGCGGCCTCACGGTCTCGGTCGAAGCACCGCACCGCCTCTACTACGCGCCGACGAAGAAGGTCATCTTCTCCGGCGAGCTCGTGCCCGGCTACAGCTTCTTCCGCGAGGGGACGCGCGACACGCAGTTCAACCTCCGCGGGCGCGTCGATACCCACTTCCTGTTCAATCACATCTACCTCGACGTCTACGGCGCCAAGGCGCAGTTCATCGCGGCGGAGACGAGCGAGATCAACCGCCTCCTGACCCAGCAACAGGACGAGGTCGGCGTGGCCGGCGAGTTCAAGTGGTCGAGCCGCACCAGCGTCATCTTCCACGGGAACTATGAAGACTTCGGGCACCCGCTGGACAAGTTCCAGCCGGCGGACATCCCGGTCGAGCTGCTCGACCGCGACGCCCGGAACTTTCGGGTCGGCCTCCGCCACCGGACGTTTCCGCTGACGGCGCTCACCGTGGCCGCCGAGCAGAGTAACTACGGCTTCCGCTACGCGACGTACAAGGACAGCCGCCGCGATTACGCCGGCGCAGGCTTCCAGTACGACAGCGGCCGGACGCGCATGCGCTTCGAGGCCGGACCCGGCCGCCTCACCTTCCGCGATCCGAAACAGCGCGAGTTCAAGGGCGTCCTGGGCTCGTTCGACGTCGGCCGGACGACCCGGCGCTGGGGCTTCAGCGGCATGGCCCGGCGCGACCTGCAGTTCTCCATCCTCGCGAACCAGAACTTCTACGTCTCGAACCGTGGCGGCGCCTCGGCCGACTTCCTGGCCACCCCGCGGCTCACACTCCGGGTCGCCACGGCGCGGGAACGGACCGCCTACGACGCGCCTGACGTGAACGGCGTCGAGCGGCGGGACGATATCTCCTTCGATTCAGTGGGCTTCCGCTGGAACCGCCGGCACTTCCTTATCGGGCTCGACGTCGGCTGGTACGAGAGGGAGTCGACGACTCTCGGAGACGATGAGTCTGGAATACGGACCATCCTGCATTTGTCGTTCACGCCATAGACCAGCAAATAACTGTGACCGCGCAAGGCAGTTGAATTCACGCGCGGATGACAGAGACGGGCACGGGACGGTGACGAATCGAGGCGCAAACTAGCCTCGGTCCAATAAGTTGGGAGCGAAAGCCCGCCAATGCGCCGCTGGTCCTGCGAGGGCCAGCGGCCATTGCTGTTTGAGGAACAAGAAAAATGAAGAAGATTTCAGTCCTGATCCTGCTCTTCCTGGCGGCCGTTTCGGCGTCCGCACAGCAGCTTCCCATTCTCGTCAACAATGCGCCGGTGGGCCCCCGCGACGTCCTCGAGATCCGCGTGCTCGAAGATGTATCGATGAACGGCCGCGTCACGGTGTCGAGCGAAGGGCAGATCATCCTCAGCGTCGTCGGTAAGCTCGACGTGGCCGGCCTCACGCCGCCGCAGATCGAAGCGCGCCTCAAGCAGGTGCTCGAAGAGAAGTTCCTCTCGAAGGCGACGGTCTCGGTTCAGGTGGCTGAATTCGGTAACAAGCCCATCTCGGTCATCGGCGCGGTCCAGCAGCCGGGACGGCTGGCGACGTCGGGCACACTGACGCTGGTTCAGGCGGTCACGCAGGCCGGCGGTCTCACGGATACGGCAGGCGGGGAGCTCTACGTGCTGCGCACGGCTGCCAACGGCCTGACTGAGCAGCTTCCGATCAACGTCCACGAACTGATGGTCACGGGCAATCCGGACCTGAACATTCCTCTTTCGCCGGGTGACGTCGTCAACGTCCCGGCCGACACTCCGCTTTCGATCTACGTCTGGGGCGAAGTGATGCGCCCGGCCATGGTGACGTTCCGCCGCTCGCAGACGCCCACGCTGCTGCAGGCGATCGCCTCCGCCGGCGGTCCGACGGACCGCGCCGGCCGGAACGTGACGCTCAAGCGGAAGGTCAACGGCAAGGAAGAGACGCGGCGCTTCAACTACGAGCGTATCCTCGCCGGGAAGCAGCCGGACGTCGAGCTGCTCGAGGGGGACATCGTCCACATCTCCGAGGCGTTTTTCTGATCCGGTTGACGATCGACGAATCACGATCTCCGATTCACGATTTCGGATTCACGGAGATCCCCAGAGGTCCGGCCACCGACCAGCGTTGCGTGCCGGGTGGCTATAACCTCGCATGTAATCTGGCGACGAGGCTCGCATGGATCTGAACACCACAGGACAGGAAGTCCACCTCACTCATTACTGGAACATCATCTACAAACGATGGAAGGTCGCGGTGTCGATCCTCATCGTGGTGATGGCCGGGACGTTCCTGGCGAGTTACTTCTCGAAGCCGCTGTTCCGTTCGGCCATCACGATCCAGATCGAGCGTGACAACCCGAACCAGCTCACCCTCGACGATTTCTTCGGCATTGCCGCCTCGGAGCAGGAGTTCCTGCAGACGCAGTACGTCCTCCTCAAGAGCCGCGGCCTCGCCGAGCGGGTCATCGAGGAGCACAAGCTGCTCAGCGATCCCGATTTCTATCCCGCCGGCATCGCCGGTAAGACGCCGGCCGAGATCCGCGTGGCGACCGATTCGATGGTCAACTCGATCCTCGGCACGATCACGATCGTCCCGGTGCGCAATACCTCGCTCGTCGAGATCTCGTGCATCGCCTCGACGCCCCGCCTCTCGCAGAAGATCGCCGAAGCGTGGGGCGACTCGTTCATGCGGATGAACGTCGACAAGAAGCTCGACAACGTCCGCCAGGCGAGCGACTTCATCGCCCGCCAGATCGCCCAGGTGCGTGCGGACCTCGACAAGTCGCGCACCGAACTGCAGCAGTACGGCGAGAGCAAGGACATTGTCTCGGTCAACGACACCAGCAACGTCGTGATGCAGAAGCTCCTGCAGCTCAATACCGACGTCACGGCGGCGCAGAACGACCGCATCCAGCGGCAGTCGGATTACAACGCGGTCGTCAGCGGCAATCCGGAGACGGTCGCGGGCAGCGATCCGATCGTGGCCCGGTTGAGCGACGATCTGTCCCGCCTCCAGCGCGAGTACAACGAGAAGCTGTCGACGCTGAAGGCCGGCCACCCGACGATGCTGCAGCTCGACCAGCAGATCGAGCAGACACGCCAGGCGCGGGCGCGAGCCATCACGCAGGCGTACGCCCAGGCACGCAACGCCGCGCAGGCCGCCTACAGCGCCGCCGCGGCGCGCGAGAGCACGCTCCGCGGCGTCTTCGACCAGCAGAAGCGGGAGACGCTGAAGCTGAACGCGAACGCCATGTCGTACTTCGATCTCCGCACGGCGGTCGAGGCCAAGCAGGCCATGCTGGCGACGCTGCAGAAGCAGCAGAGTGAAACGGAAGTGGCGGCGCGCCTGCGCGGCTCCGCTTCCTCAAACATCCACTGGGTGGACCACGCGGAGCTGCCGGGCGCGCGGTTCAACGTGACGATGAAGAAGAACCTGCAGAGCGCTTTCCCGCTCGGCGTGATCCTCGGCCTGGCCGCGATCTTCTTCCTCGAGTACATGGACCGTTCGATCAAGACGCCGGAAGAGCTGGAGCGGGTGACGAAGTTCGCCTCGCTGGGCATCATCCCGGCCGCGTCGTCGGTCTCCCGCTCGTCCGATTACTCGTACGGCCGCGGCAACCCGAAGCTGCGCGCCGTCGAAACGCCCCCTGTCGACACGCAGCAGGGCATCGAGCTGATCCCGCACACGGACGGCCGCGCCCCGATCTCGGAGGCCTACCGCGCCTTCCGTACGTCGATGCTGCTGGCGTCGGCGAGCTCGCCGAAGATCATCGTCATCACCTCGTCGTTCGCCCGCGAAGGGAAGACGACGACGTCGGTGAACCTGGCGACGGTGCTGGCGCAGATGGGCAAGCCGGTGCTGCTCATCGACGCCGACCTCCGCCGCCCCCGCCTGCAGAAGGTCTTCCGCGGCAAGATGAACCTCGGCCTGGTGAACTACCTCGCGGCGAACATCCCGCTCGAGGACGTCATCCAGGACACGGCCGTGCCGAATCTCTCGGTCGTCCTGTCCGGACCGATCCCGCCGAATCCGTCCGAGCTGCTCGCGTCGGACCGCATGCGCCACCTGATCGAGGAAGTGCGCGCCAAGTACGCGTACGTGATCTTCGATTCGCCGCCGATCCTGGCGGTCACGGACTCGGTGGTGCTGGCGTCCAAGGCGGACGGGGTCGTGCTCACGGTGCATGGCGGCCACACGCCGCGCGAGCATGTGATGCGCTCGGCCGAACGGCTGCGCCAGGCGAACATCCCGGTGCTCGGCGCGCTGCTGAACAACCTCGATCTCGAGCAGTACGGCTACGCGTACAAGAAGAGCTACTACGACTACTACGAGGCCGACGACACGGCGCAGGAACGGCAGCGGAAATCGTCGTAGTGATCGACATCCATCATCACTGTCTTCCCGGGGTGGATGATGGGCCGCGCGACGTGGCCGAAGCGGTGGAGCTTTGCCGTGCCGCCGCGGAAGAAGGCATCGAGACGATCGTCTGCACGCCGCACGTGCTGCGCGGCCGCTGGCAGAACACGTCGCGCGTGGAGCTGGAACGGCGCATGACGGAGCTGCAGTCGGCACTCGGCGACACGCCCCGCCTGCTGCTTGGCTCCGAGTACTTCTTCGCGCACGACATCAACGAGACGCTGCAGAGCGGCACCGGCATCATCCCGCTCGCCGGCAGCCGCTACGTGCTGATCGAGCTGGAGTCGCACACGGTGCCGCCGATGATCGAGCAGCCGCTCTACCGGATGCAGCTCGACGGCTGGACGCCCATCCTCGCCCACCCGGAGCGCAACCAGACGCTCCAGGCGCGGCCGGAGCTGCTGGCCAAACTGGTCCAGGCGGGTGTACGCACGCAAGTCACAGCCGAGAGCTTCACGGGCCGCTTCGGCGAAGCAGCGGAAAAGGCGGCGCGGCAGATGCTCGCGGCGAACCTGGTCCATTTCGTCGCCAGCGATGCGCACAACCTCAAACGGCGCCCGCCGTACGTCCGGCCAGCGCTCGAAATCATCGGCGAGCTGGCCGGCGAAGCGGTCGTCGACGCGCTGGCGCGACGGAATCCGCTCTGCGTCATCGAGCACCGCCCCCTCGAGTACGAGCCCGATCCGGCACCCCCCAGAGAAGAGGGCGGATTTTTACGACGGCTGAGGCAGTTTTTAGGAGCATCGTGAAGTCCGTTTCGTTCATCCTCCTGCTGGTGGCCAGCCTTGCGTCCATCCCGGCGTCCGCCGCGGATCCGCATTACGAAGGCCTCCTGACCCGCGGCATCGCCGAAGCACAGCGCGGCGATTACACGCGCGCCGTGCAGTCGCTCCGCATCGCCGCCTTCGGTACGATGGAGGAAGCTCGCACGTACGCAACGGCCCTGGTCTGGCTGGCCATCGTCCAGCAGAAGCTCGGCCATGCCCCCGAAGCCCGCATCGCCGCCAATCGCGTGATGGTGCTGGAACGCACGACGGCCGCCTACACGGCGCTGCCGCTCGATGCGGCGACCAAAGCGGCATTCGAGCAGATCGTGAAGATCGAAGCGCGCACGACGCCACCGTCGGCTCCGCCAGGCGCGCCGCAGAGCGAAGCCCGGAGCGCCGGCAGCTTGCCGGCTGGTTCGCCGGCTTCCAGCCGGCCCGTACCGGCGATTGCGGAGGTTGCGACGGAGAACCCGCCGGCTGGAAGCCGGCGGACCAGCCGGCAGGATGCCGGCGCTCCAGCTCCGCCGGTTGCTACTGCTGCGCCCGTTGCGAAGCCTGCGCCCGTTGCGAAGCCTGCTCCCGCCCCCCAACCCTCCGGGCTCGACCTCGACCTCAAAGCTGCCCAGCAGTTGCTCAACGAGGGGAAGCTCCTCGCCGCGCGCGAGGCTTACCTGGCCCTGGGGGAACGGAGGACGCTCACCCGTCCTCACCTGCTCGAGGTCGGCAAGGGGCTGAACCGGGTCGGGGCCTGGCAGCAATCGGCCTTCATCTACCAGCGGGCTTATCCGCTGCAGGCCGGCGAAGAGCTGCACATGTTCTATGAAGCCATCAATCGTTACGAACTTGGGGAACTGAGTATCGCCCGATCTCTGTTATCGCGTGCGTTACCAGCCCTGCCGAGCTCGCGGGAAGTGTTGCTTTACAAGCCGAAGATCGAATCCGGTCTTTGATTTGGCGTAAAATCGTTCATTCGAGGTAGCCAGCCATGAAACGGATCGCACTCAGCGCAGTCATTTTCCTCGCCGCCACCGCCGCGTTCGCGCAGGTGCCGGCCGTTCCTGCCTCGATCGACTACAAGCCGGTCTCCTGCATCCGTATCGGCGAAATGGCCGTGCTGCAGATGAACGTCGAGGGCGAAGGCGATCTCCGCGCGTTCTTCCGCCGGACCGGGACGACCGAATGGTGCTCCGTCGAAGGGGACAACGACGGCGCTCTCTCGCGCGTCACCCTGCCGAAGTTCGATACGGCCGACGAGATCGACTACTACTTCGTCCTCGCCCGCGAGCGGGAAGTCGTGGCCCGCAGCCCGCAGATCTACCAGGCAAAGGTGACGAATAACTGCGACACCATCTTCGCCCGTCACACCATCATGCTGCGCATGGACTGCGGCCAGAACGGCGCCGCCAGCTCCCTCGCCACCGGCAAGTCGATCAGCAACACCCTCGTGACCAGCACCCCGACGTACGGCTCGCCCGACCGTCCGGTCCCGGGCCGCGAAGTCGCCGCCGGCAACGGCCAGCAGTAGATCAAGCGGTTGGCGGTTGGCAGTTGGCGGTTGGCAGTGGAACGAAGCTGACTTCGGTTCTTCGTGCTTCATCCACCGCCAACTGCCAACCGCCAACTCGCTTCTTAATGCTTTGCCTTCTTTACTTCCTCGGTCAGCACCGGCAGGATCTGGAACAGATCGCCCACGATGCCGAGATCGGCGATGCGGAAAATCGGCGCTTCCGCGTCCTTGTTGATGGCGATGATGTGCTTCGACGACGACATGCCCGCCAGGTGCTGAATCGCGCCCGACACGCCCGCCGCCACGTACAGGTTCGGGCTGACGACGCGGCCCGTCTGGCCGACCTGATGCTGGTGATCGATCCAGCCCGCGTCCACCGTGGCGCGTGACGCGCCGACCGCGCCGCCGAGAGCGTGCGCGAGGTCGCGAATGTACGAGAAGTTGTTCGCTTCCTTCAGGCCGCGGCCGCCGCTGACGATGATGTCCGCTTCCGCGACCGACAGCTCGCCTGCTTCCGGCGTCTTCGTGTCGACGAGCTTCACGCGTCCTTCGCCGGCAGCCGCAACGCTGGCCACTTCGGCCGCGCCGCTGCCAGCCTCTTCCGCCGGGAAAGCGTTCGGGCGGGTCGTGACGATGGCCGGCGTGCCGGTGATGTCGACGGTGGCGAACGCCTTGCCGGAGTACACCGAACGGCGCGCGCGCAGCTTGCCGTCGGCCCACTCGAGACGATCGACGTCCGAGGCCACGCCGACGTCGAGACGCGCGGCGATGCGGGGGGCCAGATCGCGGCCGTTCGACGTACCGCCGAACAGCAGCACCTGCGGCTGCAGTTCCTTCGCGACCTGTTCGAGCGCCGCCGTGTACGGCTCGGTCGTGTACGCGCCGAGCGCCGCCACATACACCTTCTTCGCACCAAACCGCCCCGCCTCCTCGGCGATGGCGCCGTCAGAAGCAAAAGCCACGAGATCGCCGCCGGTCTTTTCAGCCAGCTTGCGCCCGATCGTCAGCGCTTCACGGGAAACCTTCTTGAGCTTCCCATCTTTGATTTCGCAGTAAACGAGAACACCAGGCATGTGGACTCCTGTTTTCGGTTTTCGGTTTTTGGTTTTTGGTGTGTCCGATCGCCGTTACCGACAACCAAAAACCAAAAACCAGAAACCGCGCGAAGCGCGCCTACAGCGCCTTCGCCTCTTCACGGATGTACTTGAGAATTTCCTGCGCGGCCGCGTTCGGGTCGGTGCCATCCACCTTGCGGCCGCCGCTCTTTTCCGGCGGAAGCTCGAGGGAGACGAAGACGACGCGGGCGTTGAAGACGTCGGCGTCAGAGAGGCCGAGGTCGGAGACGGACTTTGTGTCGATCGCGACCTTCTTGGCCGCCATGATGCCCTTGAGTGACGCGTAGCGGGGCTCGTTCAGCCCTTTCTGCGCCGTGATCACGGCCGGGGTCGGCGCTTCCAGGACCTCTTCGGCCCCTTCGATCTCGCGATGGGCCGTGAGCTTGCCGTCCGTCACCTCGAGGTGCGTGACGACGTTGACCTGCGGATAGCCGAGCAGCTCGGCGACCATCGGGCCGACCAGGCCGTTGTCGGTGCCGACGCCCTGCTTGCCGAAGAGCACGAGGTCGTGCGGGATGGACTTGACGGCGGCCGCCAGCACTTTCGCGATACCGAGAGCGTCGGCATCCGCGACTTCACCTTTGACGTGCACCGCTTTCGTGGCGCCGCGGGCGAGCGCTTCGCGGAGCGCCTGCTGGGCGCGGTCGGGGCCGAACGTCACGACGGTGACGTCGCCGCCGCTCTTCTCCTTCAGACGGATCGCTTCTTCGAGGGCGAACTCGTCGTAAGGGGAAACGATGAACTTCAGGCCTGCCTCGTCGACTTTCCGGCCGCCGGCGATCTTGATGCGCGACTCGGTATCGGGGACATGGCTGATGCAAACGACAGAATTCACGCGGAGCCTCCACGGGGTGGTTCGTTAGTCGGATTCGCTGGTTCGAAAGGAGTGCGGAGGAACCAGCGGCGCGGATTCTAGCAAAAGGCACGCGGTTCGCAACGCCGCCCGCCCAGCGCTAAGACGGTCACACACTCTCTCAGCCAACGCGCAACGGAGGAAGGCAATGCCATTTTCAAGCAGACCGCAGGACGTCGAAGGGAACTACTATCCCGGCACTCCTGGACGCAAACCGTTCCGGACGTTCGAGATCAAACGGTCCAAGCAGGGAAACGGCAACGGCAACGGTCAGTATGACCGCCGTGGCGGCACCGGCACCACCAAGCAGGCACCGCCGGAAACGACCAACGCCGAGAACTTCTATTACCTGAAGCAGATGAACGCCAAAACGCCGATGGTCATCGTCATGACCGACGGCGAAGAGATCCGCGGCTGGATCGAGTGGTACGACAAGACCTCGATCAAAGTGAACCGTGAAGGCGCTCCCAACCTCCTGATCCAGAAGCACTGGATCAAGTACCTCTTCAAGGCCGACGAGCTCGCGTAACGCGAAAGATGCGCGCTGCGGAGCAGTGGCGATCCACCACCGCTCCGCAGCGGGTTCAGTGCACCTACTGTTTCTGTCCGAAGATTCCGCCGAGGATCGAGCCCAGCGAACCACCGCCGAGACCGCCGCCGCCGTCGTTGAGCACTTCGGGAAGACGATTCGCGTCGAGCCCCTTGCTCTGCTTCATGCGGCCGAGGACGCCCATCACGATTGGTGCGAGCATGGCCATGAGCTGCGCGATCTGCGCCGCATCCAGGCCTGACGCTTTCCCGACTCCTTCTTCGACCGAGCCGCGGCGTCCGCCGAAGATGTGGCCGAGAATCGCGCCCCCGATTCCGCCGAGGGCATTGCCGCCTGCACCGTTTCCGCCGCCGAGCATGCCGCCGAGGTTGTCGAGAATGCTGCCGTCGTGCTGATTGAGCGCGTCGTCGAGCGCTGCCGCGCCTTGAGGCTGCGACGCGTTGTGCGCGAGACCGCCGAGAAGCGCTGGTAAGGCGAGGGAAACCGCGTTGGATGTTGCAGCGGGGTCGGCGCCAAGCGCGCCGCTCAGTTGTTGAATGGTGTCCGGTCCGAGTTGCTGGCGAACTGCGTCAATGACTGAGGACATGATCAGTGTCCCAGCAGGTCCGCCGGGACCTTGCCGCCGTTCTCGGCGAGCTTGCGCATCACTTCCTTGTGCAGCCACATGTTCATGGTCGCGGAGTCGTTCGTGTCCCCGGTGTACTTCAGATCCGCGGCGAGCTCCTTGCGCTCGGCGAGACTGCTGTCCATGCCGAGAAGCTTGAGCAGGTCGACGATGGAGTGCTTCCAGTCGAGCTTCTCCGGATTCTTCGCGGCCAGGCCGTCGAGGACCGCCGCGACGTCCACGTGCTGCGAAACGTTCGGAGCGAGGCCCGCCCCGACACCGCCGCCGGTGCCGAGCGGCACGCCAGTCCGCGCCGCGGTCTCGACGCGCGATTCGTTGCTCTGCCCGGGCCGGAGAGCATCGTGCGGCGCTTCCGCGTTTCCACCAGCGTGAAAGATCTTGTTCAGGATGTTCTTGAAGAGTCCCATGTGTTTTCTCCTTGTCAGCAGACACGAGTGCAAGAGACCGGCCGGGGGACAGATGAGACCAATGGGAGCAATGGGACAGATCGGACAGATGAGCGCCAACGGGGGCCGTGCCGGCCAGGACCGACAAGAGTGTCTGTCCCACATTTGAAAACCCGCCTCTCTGATGTGGGACAGACACTCCTGTCTGTCCGCCTTCTGTCCATTGCACCGATAGGTTGAACCGGAATCACCATCTGTCCCATCGGTCCTATCTGTCCCATGGGTCGGCATCGTTTCTCCCGCGCGCAATTCAGATAGCATCCGCCCATGAAACCGCTGGCCATTACCCTCGGCGATCCGGCCGGGATCGGGGCAGAGATCGTCGCCAAAGCGCTGCGCGAGACCAATGCTCCGGCATGGGTTTTCGGCAGCCGCGCCTTCGCCGGTGAGTTGCCGCCGGTCAAGCGGTTCATCGACGTCGGCGGCACCGGCAGCGTGCAATACGGCGTAATCGACGCCGCCTACGGCCGCCTCGCGCTCGACTCCATCGACGCCGCCATCGACGCCATCAACGCCGGCCACTGCTCCGCGCTCGTCACCGCGCCGATCCACAAGCAGGCCATCACGCTCGCCGGCTCCGTGCACCCCGGCCACACCGAGCTCCTCGCCGCGCGCGCGGGCCTCGAGCGCTACGGCTACGACTACGCGATGTACTTTGATTCGCCGCGCCTGCGCACGGTGCTGCTCACGGTGCACGTCTCGCTGCGCGACGCCATCGACGCCATCGACGCTCCCACGATCGCCGCGCTCGCCCTGCTGATGGACCGCGAGTACCGGCGGCTGTACAACCAGCAGCCGCGCATCGCGGTCGCCGGCGTGAACCCGCACGCGGGCGAAGGCGGCAAGTTCGGCGCGGAGGAAACGATCATCGCCGCCGGCGTGGACGAAGCGCGTGCGCAGGGGCTCGCGGTCAGCGGTCCGCATCCGCCCGATACGGTGTTCCTCGCGGCCACCGAGGGCAGGTACGATGTGGTCATGGCCATGTATCACGACCAGGGGCTCATCCCGGTGAAAACGCTCGCGTTCAAGGAGTCGGTCAACGTCACGATCGGCCTGCCCTATCTGCGCGTCTCCGTCGACCACGGCACCGCCTTCGACATCGCCGGCAAAGGGATCGCCGATGCGGCGCCGATGAAGTACGCCATCGAATGGGCGGCGAGGTTCGCGCGATGAACAAGTGGGCGCTGCGCATCACCGGCGTGCTCATGGTCCTGATCTTCCTGCTGGTGTTCATGCAGCTCTACCGGCAGCTCGTCGCCTTGCAGCGTTTGCAGCAGGCCGACCCGCCTGCGTCGACGGACACGGCGACGTGAAGCGGCACACGCTGGCCGTCGTCGCGCTGTTGCTCACCGCAACGGCGTGGGGCGCGTCGTTCACGCTCATCAAGCAGGTGCTGACGCAGATCGCGCCCGAGCCGTTCATCGCCTATCGCTTCACGCTCGCCGGGATCATCCTCTGCCTCATCGCCTTCCGCCGCCTCACCCGCGACGTGCTCCTCCCCGGCCTGATCCTCGGCCTGCTCGTCTTCGCCGGCTACCTGTCGCAGACGTACGGGTTGATCACCATCTCCGCGTCGCGGTCGGCCTTCCTCACCTGCCTCTACGTCGTCATGGTGCCGTTCGCCGACCGGCTCATTCACAAGACGCACATGTCGTGGCGCGCCTGGATGGCGTCGGTCCTGGCGGTCGTCGGCACCACGGCCATGATCGGCGGCTTCGAGGCGCGGCCGAGCTGGGGGGACGCGCTGACGATCTTCTGCGCCGTGATCTTCGCGCTGCACGTCGTCTACTCGTCGCGCTGGTCGGCGCGCCACTCGACGACCGGCCTGGCGGCGGTGCAGGTGCTCGTCGTCGGGCTCGTGGCCCTGCCGTTCCTCCCCTTCTCGCCGAGCCCGCAGTGGTCGCCGGAGCTCGGCTGGGTCATCGTCGGGACGGCGATCGTCACGACGGCGCTCGCCTTCGCCGCGCTCATGTGGGGGCAGGCGCACGTCAGCGCCACCGAGGCCGCCGTCATCCTGTCGTTCGAACCGGTGGCGGCGTCGCTGACCTCCATCTTCTGGGATCGCGAGCCGCTCACGGCGCCGTTCGTCATCGGCGCGACGCTGATTCTCGCGGCGATGATCCTGTCGCAATTACCGTCTGCTACGATGCGCAGCGATGGCACCCCGCATCCTCGTCACGAATGACGACGGCATCTACAGCGAAGGCATCCGGAAGCTCGCCAACGCGCTGAAACCTGTCGGCGACGTCGTGATCGTCGCCCCCGACCGGGAGCAGAGCGCCGCCTCACACGCGCTCACGCTCAACCGGCCGCTGCGCGTCCTGCAGATCGAAGAGAACGAATGGATCGTCGACGGCACGCCGTCCGACTGCGTGAACCTGGCGATCCTCAAGCTGTTCAAGGACCGCCGCCCCGACATCATCGTCTCCGGCATCAACTTCGGCCCGAACCTCGGCGACGACGTCACCTACTCCGGCACCATCTCCGCCGCCTTCGAAGGGGCGCTGCTCAACATACCCTCCATCGCCTTCTCCGCGCTCGTCGGCGAGCACTTTTCGTTCGACCGCTGCGCGGAATTCGCCGCCGAGCTGACGCGCATCGCGCTCGTCGAGCACACCGACCCGCAGATCATCCTGAACGTGAACTTTCCCATCGGCGAGTTCGCCGGGGTGAAGGTGGCGCGCCTGGGAAAACGCATCTACTCCGAGGGGGTCATCGAGCGGCTCGACCCGCGGGGGCGCAAGTACTACTGGATCGGAGGCGAGCCGCCGGTGTGGCATCCGGGCGAAGATACGGACTTTGAAGCGATCCAGGGCGGCTACATCGCCATCACCCCGCTGCATCTCGACCTGACGCATCACGAATCGATCCCCCGGCTCAAGCCGCTCGAGGACAAGCTTGGCAATTTCGCAAAAAAAAGATGAGGCCGCGACGCACGAGCGCGAGATGGCCCACCAGCGCGCGCTGATGGTCGAGCGCTACGTCGTCGCCCGCGGCGTCAAGGACGAGAAGATCCTGCAGGCCATGCGCGAAGTGCCGCGCCATCGCTTCGTGCCGCAGGTCGTGGCCGCGAAGTCCTACGGGCCGGGCGCGCTGCCGATCGGCAAGGGGCAGACGATCTCGCAGCCGTACATCGTGGCGCGGATGATCGAGCTGCTCGAGCTGACCGGCAAAGAGAAAGTGCTCGAGATTGGCACGGGAACCGGATATCAGGCAGTGGTGCTGTCGAAGCTGTGCGCGAAAGTCTTCTCCATCGAACGAATCAACGAACTGGCCCTCCGGGCGGCGGAGCTGATCCGCGAATTGAAGGTCTACAACGCGACGGTGAAGGTCTTCGACGGCACGTACGGCTGGTCCGATCAGGCGCCGTTCGACCGGATCATCGTGGCGGCCGCGGGGCCGGAAGTGCCGGAACCGCTGGTGCAGCAGCTCGCGCGCACCGGGAAGATGGTGATCCCGGTCGGTCCGGAAGGAAAGCAGCGACTGGCGCGGGTGACGCGCGTGGGCACCGGCGTGAAGATCGAGGACTGCGGCAGCGCGGAGTTCGTGCCGCTGGTCGGCCGCTTCGGCTGGCGCGAACCGTCGTAGCGGCGCACCGCGTGCACGGCCGAGGAGAACCATGAAGGTTCGCCCGCTGCTGCTGTTCACCTCCATCGTCTCGTCGATTCTCGGCGCGATCGTCGTCTACCTGATCCTCTCCGTCCCGAACGACCTGAAGGCCGACTCGCTGCTGAAAAACGCCCGCGCCGAGCTGGCCACGGGACGCAACGACAAGGCCCGCCAGTCCCTCTCGACCATCGTCGCCCAATACCCCCGCACCGACGCCGCCGCCGCCGCGACCGTCGCCCTGGTGACGCTCGCGGACTCGGAGCGGATGAAGCTCGAGCGCGATCTCGGCACGCTCCGCCGCGAGAACCAGCAGCAGACGAAGCTCATCAGCGATCTTCAACAGAGCGTAGTGCAGATCAAAGCCACCCCGTCCCCCGCGCCGGTCGTCATCGAGAAACCGGCCCCCGCCCCAAAACCGGCGGTGAAGAAGCCCCCCGCGAAAAAGCCGGCGCCGAAGAAGCGCACGACCACGCGGCGCAGGCGGGGGTGAGTCAATTGGCGCCGCAATGGTGCGGCCGGTGATCAGACGTCGGCGAGCTCGACGTGATGGACGGCTTCGGCCACTTTCCTCGCGGCGTCCTGTGGTGACTGCTCCCGCACGAACTGATACTGACGGACGAGGGGAGGCAGCTCGGAAATCTCCACGTTCTCCGCCAATACCGGGACGATACGCTTTCCGTCTGCGACGGCTGCGCCGAGCTCAAAGAATGTCCACGGCCGATTCACGCTGTCCGAAGTCAGGACCATTACCAGCGTACGGCTTCCTCGCAAGGCCTCTTCTACCCGGTCCTGCCAACGATCTCCAGGCTTGATGTCATGCGCATCAAACCAGCCCTTGACACCTTCTTCCCGGAGGGCAGAGGTGAACTCCCGCACCCACGGCTGGTCGTGCGAGGAGTAAGAGAGAAACACATCGTACTGGCGTGGCTCAGACATTGGTCGGCTCCGACGATACACGGCTACTCAACTGCTGCAGATATTCATCGATGTTGTTCAACCTGATGATGTCTCTCTTCTTCAGGAAGACGGGCGCATTCGGATGCGCCTGGAAATCCTTCGCGGAGAGCCCGTGCAACACCACAATGATAGGGATCCTTCGCAACCACGCTGCACCGATCTCGGCCCAGACGTACGATCGCTCGAAGGCCCATGGGGTAAACAGCACAACGAACTCGTCCGCTTTATCCAGAAAGTCGCGAATGTCTTCTTCGAATTCCGCTCCGACATCAACGTCTGCCTCATCGAGGAACGGACGCGCACCGCGGTCAGCGATCTCGGCGGCGATCTTTCGCGCCACCCAGGTGTCCTCGCCTGAATGGCTTACGAAGACCAGACGCTCATGTTTATCGGTCGTCAATGGCTCCGCCTTTAGCAGTTGCTGCGGTGAGCAAACGTCATGCTACACCGAGCGGCTCCGGATGGCTGCTGGCGCCGCCGCACGGTAGAACGTACAATCCCGCAACATGAAGGAACAGCGGCACATCCGGATCCACGGGAAGGTCCAGGGCGTCGGGTATCGCTTTTTTGCCACGCGCGTTGCGCGGCGGATGGGTCTGAAGGGATGGATCCAGAACAACCGGGACGGCTCGGTGGAGGCGCTGGTCGAAGGGGAGAAGAAGTCGATCGACGAGTGGCTCGAAGAGTTGAAGGAAGGGCCTCGCTACGCGGAGGTCACGAAGATCGACTCGGAATCGAAAGAGTTCACCGGCAAGCTCCCTGACTTCGACGTGAAATTCTGATGACCATCGATCAGCTTCGCAGTTTCATTCGCGACGTGCCGGACTTTCCGAAGCCCGGCATCATCTTCAAGGACATCACGCCGCTGCTGCGCTCCCCGGAGGCGCTCGACACCTCCTGCCGGCTGCTCGCGGAACCGTTCCTCGACGCGAACGTCACCGCTGTGGCGGCGATCGAATCGCGCGGCTTCATCTTCGGGAGCGTCGTGGCGCGGCTGCTCGGCACCGGCTTCATCCCCATCCGCAAGCCGGGCAAGCTGCCGTGGACGAAGCGCCGTCACGAGTACCTGCTCGAGTACGGCAGCGACGCCCTGGAGATTCACGACGACGCCGTCTCCCCCACGGACAACGTGCTGGTGATCGACGACGTGCTCGCCACCGGCGGCACGATCGTGGCCGCCTCGGAGCTGCTGCGCGGGCTCGGGGCGAAGATCGCCGGGAGCGCGGTCGTGATCGAGCTCGGGTTCCTCAACGGGCGGGAGAAGGTCGGCGCCCCCGTGCACTCACTGCTGCAGTATTGATCTTGGAGTGCGGTGGCGAACGCCACCGCTCTGGTACACGTATAGAAGAGCGGTGGCGTTCGTTCGCCACCGCACTCCGAGACAGACTCATTCACCTAGGCGGCAGCAGCACCAGCTTCGTCAGAGGCGAGCCGTTCGTGGAATGCACGCCCGGCTGCAGCTCGAAAGTCTCCGCCGCCGACTGCGCACCGCCGAGCAGCAGGAACAGGCGCGCCAGCTCCTTGAACCCCGCGGCCTCACCTTCGACGATCATCGCGCCGTTCTCGTGGCGCACGGTGATGGGAGAGCGGGCCAGGCCGTCGAGGGCCATCATCGCCAGGTCGTAATTCATCAGTCATCCTCTCCGCGATAGCGCACCGAATTGCGCTCCGTCTCCTGCAGCACGATCTCGTACAGCTCCCCCTGCGTGATGGCCGGCGCGAGCTGCTGCCAGAAGGCGCGGGCGAGGTTCTCGGCCGTCGGGATCACGCCGCGGAGAAAGCCGACGTCGGTGTTGAGGTTCGTATGGTCGACGCGGTCGACGACCCGCTCGCGCATCAGGTCCTTGAGGCGCTTGAGGTCGATCACCATCCCGGTCTCGGGATCGATCTTCCCCTTCACGCTCACCTCGATCGCGTAGTTGTGGCCGTGGCCCGCCGGGTTGTCGCATTTGTCGTAAGTCTGGCGATTCCACTCCGCGTCGCGCTCCGGATTGTTGAGGCGATGGGCGGCGGAGAAAGTCAGTCGTGCCGTGACGATCATTGGCTCCTCTTTTGTATCTCGCGAGATTATGTCCGCAAACGCGCCGGTGTACGTCGTCTGCAATAACGGTGTCTTCATCCTTCCGGACAGCGTCTACCAGGCACTCGCAGCCGCCGTGCCGAAAGGATTCGTCTACCTCCGGCAGGACGACGACATCCTGACGATCTCCACCACCTGGATGGTCGAGAGCCACAAGCGCGTTGTCAACACCCGTTATCGCG
Organism: Thermoanaerobaculia bacterium; assembly: GCA_036399695.1. Taxonomy (GTDB): domain Bacteria; phylum Acidobacteriota; class Thermoanaerobaculia; order Gp7-AA8; family Gp7-AA8; genus DASVEE01. Next base: position 43,931 of record DASWMP010000204.1, read on the forward strand.
CGACGATGTTCCGCGACGCCACGAAGCTCGCCATCGTCGACCTCAAGGAATCGCTGCAGATCATGGCCGTGGCCTGGCGCGCTACAACGCGACCTGCGCCAGCGCCGTCCGGATCTCCTGCTTCTGCGCCGTGAGCGTGTCGCGCAGCTTCTGGAAGCGCGCGTCGCTCGACAGGTACTCGAACAGCGGATTGGCCAGGACGTACGCCGCCGTCGGCTCCTTCCGCGCCGCCGCCTTCTCCAGCGCATTGATGGTGGAGTTGTTGTCCGCGAGGATGGCGTACACCTCCGCCGCGCAGGTCCAGGCATCGTCGCCCGGCTGCGCCGCGGCCATGGCCTGCTTGAGCGCCGCTTCGGCCTCGCCGCGCTGGCGCTTCTCCGCCGCGATGTACGCCTTGAGCATCGGATAGCCGTACAGCGGGTCGCTCGTCTTCAGCTTCTCCAGCTCGAGGTCGGCGATCGTGACGGCGTGGCGGAGGATCGAGAGCCGTCCGATCTTGAACGAAAGGGCCGGGTTGTTCGGCACCTTCACCTCGATGTCGTAGTAGCGGTCGATGGCCTGCTCGATGCGGCCGTTGACGATCAGGATGTCGGGCTCGTGGGCGACGGTCTTCGTGACCGGTACGGCGCGCATGCGCGTCAGCACCTGCCCGAAACGCTGGGTGTCGGCGGTGGCCAGGGTGTAGCGGGCCATGACGTTCAGCGCTTCCTCGTCATTGCGCTGCTGCCCGAGGATCGAACCGTAGAGCGCGAACGCCTGCTGCAGCTCGCCCGCGCCGAGGCTGGCCCGCGCCACCTTCCGCGTGGCGTGCATGTTCAGCGGATCGAGGACGACGACCTGCCGCGCCGCGGCCAGGGCGTCGAGCGGCTTCGAATGCTTCTCGAAGAACTTCATCGCGTGCATCTGCGCCGCGAGGAACGTCGGATCGGCGAGCGTCGCCGCGCGCAGTGACTGCTCGACCTGGGCGTCGTCCGTGGCCGTGAGGGCGAGCGTGAACGCGTTGAGGGCATCCGCCGTAGCGATGGCGCGCGGCTGCATGCGCACGTTCGCGGCTACGTATTTGACGAAGGCGTCGACGCCGCTGGCGACGTCCGTCGCCGCGATGGCCGCGGCCGGCGTCTTGCCGACGGGCACGAGCTCCGGCCCGGCCGCGCCGAGGCGCAGCTTCGCGGTGAAGACGTCCACGTCCTCCGCGGCTGCTTCCGCGATGCGCAGCTCGGGGAACGAGCGCAGTACTTCGACGGCAGCGAGACGGATGGCGTTCGCCCGCTCCGGCAGCACCGGATCCGCTCCTTCGACGGCGAACGGCTGGATCAGCACCTTGCGCGGATTCGTCGCGCTCGGCGGCGCCTGGACGCGCGCGACCGGGGCCGCCACCGCGGCCGGCGCCGACGACTGGCGCATCCACATGACGCCGAGGGCACCGCCGATCGCGACGATCGCACCGGCGGCCGTCGACATGAGCGCCATCCGCTTCTTCCGCTTCTTCTTCTCCGCCAGCTCCGCCGCGAAGGCCGCCGCTTCGGCCGCTTCGGCCAGCGAGGTCTCCAGCTCCGTGGCCTCAGGCTCCGGCTCCGGCTCGTGGATCTGGTAGAGCTTCACGCCCGCTTTGGCCCCGCCGTCGCGCGTGCGCACCCCCTTCGCCATCTTCACGAAGTCTTCGGTGAGGTGCAGGCGCAGCGCCGGCAACTGGTCGAGCACTTCCCTGGCCCGCTCCATGGCCGGACCGGCGACGACGCCGTCCTCGGTCGTCACTTCCCCGTAGTGCAGGAGCATGCGGACCTGCAGCACCTCGCCGGTCTGCTGGTCGGGCGAGAAATCGAATTCGGCCTTGCGGGCCGCTTCGAGCGCCTCCTCGACCGACGGCATCTCGCCGACGATGGGCATGCCGAAGGGATCGACGATGGAGCCGTTGAAGAGGAAGACCGACTCGCCGAACATCTGCTGCACGCGCGCCGAGGCGGCGGGGGCGGCGTCCGGATCGGCGGCGCGGTCCAGAGCGTCGAAGTTGGCGATGTCGGCGATGAAAAGGATCGCTTTGCGCGAGTCCGACTGCGCGGAGGCCGACGGCGCGACCGTGACTTTCTTCGCCAGCTCCGTCGCTTTCTCGACCGACTCCGGGGCCGCTTTGGCGATGAGCTCCGCCAGGGCGCGCGAATCCTTGTGGCGCCGGTACTGGTCCTTGAAGAGACAGCCGCCGAGGACGGCCAGGACGGCGTTGTCGATGGCCGGATTCACCGCCTTCGGTGACGCCGGATTTCCTTCGACAATGGCGCGGGCGATGTCGGCGGCGGTCGTGCCGGCGAACGGCAGCCGTCCGGTGGCGATCTCGTACATCACGACGCCGGCGGAAAAAACGTCGGCCTTGGCGTCGATGGCCTGATTGGCGATGACCTCGGGCGCCATGTAGGCGACGCTGCGGGCGTCATTGCCCTTCTGCTGGTAGGCGGTCGGGCCGCCGTCACGCCGACCGACGAGGTTCGCGGCGTTGAAGCCGCCGAGTTTCACCTGCCCGTTGGGCATGACCATGACGGAGTCGCCATTGATGTTGCCGTGCAGCATTCCGCGCGTGTGGAGGTACTTGAGCGCCTCGGTGAGCTGGTAGGCGAGGTCGAAGAAGGCACCCCGCTCGCGCGGCTGTCCGTCGAGGTACTTCGACAGCGGCCTGACCTCGACGATGTCCATGATCATGACAAGGAAGTCGCCGACCGCGGCAATCTCCTGAATCGGGACGACGAACGCGTGCCCGAGGGCGGCGTTGAGACGGACCTCGCGGATCAGGGCATCGCGCTTGGCCGGATCCTTCGGAAGCTGTTTCGTCAGCAGCTTGAGGGCGACGCGCTTGCCGTTACGCGTATCTTCCGCAATCCAAACGGAATTGCCGACACGCTCACCGATCTGATACGGACCAAGGGACTCGTTGCTGGACATGGTGGCGGAAATTGTACAGCGCTCAGGGCCCGGGGGGCGGTAGCCGCCGGGGTTTACGAGCCCCCGCAAATGGAGCCGGCGTGCATCCATCTTGGAGTGCGGTGGCGAACGCCACCGCTCTGGTACACGTGTAGAAGA
>DASWMP010000205.1:0-22028 GCA_036399695.1 Thermoanaerobaculia bacterium
ATGCCAGCGGGCCCGCGGATGCCCGATATTCGGCGGAATCTGAATGTGGGACAGACACTCCTGTCTGTCCGCGCGCGCAGGCGCCGGTTCATCGACGGCAGAACCAAGGGAGTAGATCGAGGCGCACCGTTTTGAGACACCCTCCGTTCGCCACCGCACTCCGAGATTTACAGGCCGTTCGCGACCGGCTTCGTCAGCTTGTCGTTGCCGTACCACTGCTTGTGGAACTGCAGGAGCGCTTCGTCCTCACTCGTCGGGGTGACGTTCTTCGTGGCCCCTTCCGGCTTGAAGAGGCGGGGGAAGGAGTAGAGCACGTAGTCGAAGTTGCGCTTCGCGTACTCCTGGCCCAGCTTGCTGAACGAGGCGCCGTCGATCGAGAACTTGGTCATTCCCTGATACGACAGCTCGACGCGCTGGTAGCGCTTCTCCTTCACCTTTTCGGCGAATTCGAGGAAGGCTTTCTGCACGTCGATCGGGGTCTGCTTGACGCTCAGCTCGCGCAGGTCGTACACGACCACACCGGGCACGACGTAGTACTGATAGTGCGCCGAGACTTCCATCCCGGCGAAGGCTGCGTTCTGCTTGAGGACGTCGTTGACCGGCTCCTGCAGGAGGAAGAGGTTGGCCGAGTAGCCGACCAGGGCCGCGATGAGCGGCGTGCCGACGAAGACGAGCTTCTTGTTGCGCAGCGTCGGAATCGGCAGCGAGACCCGCTCCATCCGGAATTGCTTCCGGAGCAGCTCGCCTAATTTCATCTTCCTTTTGGTACGGGGTGTCGACGGAGGCTCCACCGGAATCGCGTAATAGATGATCGAGAGCAGCAGGCCGCCGGCGATGGAAAGCAGGCCGACGGGGCGGAAGATCAACAGCGCGCCGAGGCCGAAAAGATAGGCCACCCAGCTCGCGTAGTTCACGCGGGAGCGGAGGCGGTGCGCCCGCTCGCGGTAAAAGTCTTCGTTGAGGATCTCGGAGCAGTGACGGCAACGGACGGCACCGGCGGGTACGTCTCCTCCGCAGAACTGGCACGGCTCGCCGGCGTCCGACGCCCGCCGCTTCTGGCTGGCGAAGTCGTCCGCGCGCCGCTTCGGCGGGGCCGTATTGAGGAGGAGCAGGCCGCAGGTCTCACATGCCGCCGACTCAGTTTCGTTCAGAGACTGGCATTCAGGGCATCGCATTGCGGTCTCGTACTGCAATCGGGTGGCCATAGTTATATTGAGTGGTCGGCTGATGGTTTCTGGTTGTCGGTTTTGGTTTTTGGTGCCTGGTCTGCCTACCGAAAACTAACAACCAATAACCCGCGTGCCGAAGTCCGGCGTCACAAACGGGCCGCCGACCACCACGGCTTCGCCGGGCGTCACCGCCGCCTTCTGCCGAACCGTCTCTCTATGTTGAACCCCAGATGCAACTCATTCGCGTCCAGCGGTGTTCCCTGGAACGTGCTGGTGAGAGGCTGATCGGTCAGCGTCGAGTTGCTGTTGGTCAGCAGAATCTCGAACCAGTGGCCGCCGACGTTCCGCTTGAGCCCGATGGCCCAGCCGAGGTCGGCTTTCATGTTGTCCGGCAGATCCTGGTTCGGCGGAATCAGCTCGGCCACGATGGCGAGCGGCGGCCGGATCATGATGGCGATGCCGATCGGCACGTTGAAGGCCCCGTCGAAGAGCGCCACCGACTCGTCCCCGGCTACGGCGCGGCCGGCGTTCGTCACGTACGTCGGGAGGATCGAGATCTCGGCCCGGCGGCCGAACTGGCGGGAGAGGATGGCTTGCGCGAAGACCGACGTGCGGTCGCCGAGGTTCTCCTCGGTGCGCAGGTCGAGCCCGCCGCGGAGGGCAATCGAGATCGGCATCGACGGCGCCTGGCGCAGCACGACGAACTTCGCCGCCGTCTCGATCGTGTCGTTCGTGTTGCTGCGGAGGATCGTCACCTGCAGGTCGCGCCGGATCGAGAACGACGCCCCGAACGTCACGTCCGCGCTGCTGTCGAGACCGAACAGCGAATGGAACCCGCCGTCGTCGACCGATTCGTTGAAGCGATGGGTGAACTTCACTTCCCACGTCCCCACGGAGGGGATCTGCGACGACGGCAGCGACAGCAGCGTGTCACCGAGCGGCAGCGGGGCGGTAGGGGTGTAGTCCTGCGCGTGCAGCGCCGCGGGCAGCGCGGCCATGCCCAGCGCCGCCATCACCAGTAATCGTCTAATCATTCGGCGCTCCTCGGCGGATCCAGTCGCGGACGAGCCTCGTGCGCGCTGCGTCGAGCTCCGGCAGCCCGAGCGGCATCCGCGCGCCCGTGATGCCGGCCCCGGTGATCTTGCGGTAGAGATAGGAGTTGGTCGGATCGCCCGGCGCGACGCGGGCCAGCCCCGGCGACTCCGCGCTCTGCACGTTGACCGTGCTGGCGTAAGCGCGTCCGGGCGTCAGCACCAGCGCCGACTGCTGGCCGACAGGATCGTGGCAGCCGGCGAGGGCGCAGGTTGGGGTGAACACTTCGTTCTGAACGCGGGTGAAGGTGGCGGTGGGGTCCACCGGTTCGCCGTCGCCCGGACCTGACGGCAGCTCGTTCAATTGACCGCAACCCCAGAGCAGCAGCGTCAGGGCAAGGATCGATTTACGCATGGGGCTGTCAGGTTAACACAGCGTTTTCATGCGCCCGGTTCCGTGTAGGATTGCGTACCGTGCAAACAATCGACGAGCTGTTCGCCGCCGCGACGGGCGAGCGGGACGACGACTCGCGCTGGGAGGCCATCGAGGAGCTGCAGCGGCGCGGATCGCGCGATGTGTTCGAACGTGCCGCATACCTCTGCCACCACGATTCGACGCGCGCCCGCATCACGGGCGCGGAAGTGCTGGCGCAACTCGGCGGCGACGCGCGCCCGTTCCGGAGCGAGGCCTGGCCGATCCTGCAGTCGATGCTCGCCGACGAAGACTCCACGGTGCTCGCCGGCGCCGTGCAGGCCCTCGGGCAGCAGGGTGATGAACGGGTCATCGAGAGCGCCACGCGCCTCACTACGCATGCGGAAGCGAACGTCCGCTGGGCCGTCGCCTCCGCGCTCGCCGAATGGGCCCACGATGAACGCGCCATGCGCATCCTCGTCAGCCTGACCCGCGATGAAGACCCCGGCGTGCGCGACGCCGCGACGTTCGCCGTCGGTGCACTGTCCGAGCTCGACACCCCCGCCATCCGCTCGGCGCTCGTGGCCCGCCTCGATGACTGCGAGGCGAGCGTCGCCAGGGAAGCGCAGCTCGGCCTGGCCCGCCGTCACGACCGCCGCGTCATCCCCGCCGTTGTCCGCGCCATCGAAGCCAGCGAGAACGAGCTGGACGAGATCCTCGACGAGGTGGCGGTCCCGGAAATGCTCCCCGCGCTGATGGACGCGAAGCAGTCGATCGGCGACACCGCCGCCCTGCGGCAGTTGATCGAGCAGGCCCGGGCCCGCGAGGAGGATTAGTGGATATCTCTTCCGCACAGCCTCGCCTCGGTCCCATCCTTGCTCTCTCCCGGCATGCGATAATGAGAACGGTTCCGCCCTTGCATGGAAGAACGCTATCTGGACCTCGGTTGCACCCGGCGATCGACCAACCGAGGCAGACCTGAACGATGCAAACCCTGACTCTTCTTCATTCGGAGGCGTTTCCTATCGCGCAATACAGCGACGCGCTGTTGCGTGAATCGATCGACCACCGAACGATGATGAATCTCGAGTCGCTGCTGACAAACGATCCCTCGTCGTCGCTGCGCGTCGCCCTCGTCGATCCTGCCATCACCAACGGCCGCCGCAGCCTGGCCCTCGATGCGCGCACCGCCATCGTCGGCATCGGCCTGGCCGAGCAGCCTGCCTGGCTGAGTGACGATCACATCTACGTGCACCTCCCGGAACGCCCCTCGGCGGCCATGCTGCTGAGCGCGGTCAAGCGGGCGTATCAGTTCCTCTTCCAGAAGCTCCGCGCCGATCAGCTCGAAAAGCAGCTCAGCGAGCGTACCCGCGAGCTGCAGGAAGTGGCCGAGGTCGGTATCGCGCTGTCCACCGTGCGCGATCACTCGGTCCTGCTGACCATGATTCTCTCCAAGGCGCGCGAGCTCTCCCGCGCCGACGCCGGCTCGCTCTACCTCCTCGACGAGCAGGCAGGGCAGAAGCGGCTCCGCTGGAAGCTGGCGCAGAACGACTCCATCGACGTCGAGTCCTTCGAGGAAAAAGTCCTCCCGATTACCCGCAAGAGCCTGGCCGGCTACGTCGCCATGACGTCCGAGACGCTCGTCATCGACGACGCCTACAACCTGCCGGCCGATGCCGAGTACGAGATCAACCGCACTTTCGACGAGAAGAACGGTTACCTGACCCGTTCGATGCTCGTCTTCCCGATGACCAACCACGCCGGCGACATCATCGGCGTGCTGCAGCTCATCAACCGTAAACGCGTCGGCGCCCCGGCCCGCCTCACGGCCGCCACCGTGCCGCACGAGATCATCCCGTTCGATCAGGACATCGTCGAGATCATGCGCTCGCTGGCCGGCCAGGCAGCGGTCGCGGTCGAGAACAACCTGCTGTACGAGTCGATTGAGCGTCTGTTCGAAGGCTTCGTCACGGCGGCCGTCACGGCCATCGAGCAGCGAGACCCGACGACCTCCGGTCACTCCTTCCGCGTGGCCGACCTCACGGTCGAGCTGGCGCGCGTCATCGACCGCATCGACGAAGGACCGTTCCGCGACGTCCACTTCAGCACGGACCAGGTGCGCGAGGTGCGCTATGCGTCGCTGCTCCACGACTTCGGCAAAGTCGGCGTGCGCGAGCAGGTGCTCGTCAAAGAGAAGAAGCTCTACCCGTTGCAGCTCGAGGCCATCCGCGGCCGCTTCGACTTCGCCATGAAGGCGATCGAGAACGAGTGCAACAAGAAGAAGATCGACTACCTCCTCGAGCACGGCCGCGACGGCTACGAAGAATTCGCCGCCCGCATCGACGCCGAAGCGGCCGAGGAAGTGACGCGGTTGCAGCGCGACTTCGCCTTCATCGCCACGTCGAACGAGCCGACCGTCCTGCCGGAAGGGGACTTCAACTACCTTCAGGCGCTGGCGAACCGCGACTACTACGACATCCGCGGCCAGCGCCGGCTGCTCCTCGATCCCGAAGAGGCGCGCATCCTCTCGATCCGCAAGGGCAACCTCGACGCCGCCGAACGGCTCGAGATCGAGAGCCACGTCACCCACACCTTCAACTTCCTGCTGAAGATCCCCTGGACGAAGGACCTCTCGTCCGTCGCCGACATCGCCTACAAGCACCACGAAAAGCTCAACGGCCGCGGCTATCCCCGCCGTCTGCCCGCCGAGGAGATCCCGCTCCAGTCGCGGATGATGACCATCTCCGACATCTACGACGCCCTCACAGCCAGCGACCGCCCGTACAAACGCGCCGTCCCGACCGAGCGCGCCCTCGACATCCTGAACATGGAAGTCAAGGAAGGCTTCCTCGATCAGAACCTGGTGTCGACGTTCATCGAGGCCAAGGTGTTCGAGCGGGCCGGGGTGCTGCGGACCTGAGTTAGTTCGCGGTTGGCGGTTGGCCGTCGGCAGGGGAGAATGGTCGCAACATGCGCCGACTCGTCTTCGTCCTGCTGTTCGTCCTCGCGTTTCCGCTTCTCGGTGCCGAGCGCACATTCAAGGCGTCGGATGGCACCACGCTCCACTACACGATCAGCGGGAAAGGGGAGACGATCGTCTTCCTCAGCGGCGGTCCGGGGTTCTCGGGTGATTACCTCCAGCCCGTCGCCGACCGGTTTTCGTCAAAGTACACGACCGTGGTTCTCGACCAGCGCGGCACCGGCAAGTCGAAGCTCGCCACTTACGACGCCACCACCCTCACGACCGCCCTCGAAGTCGCCGATCTGGAGATGCTGCGCAAGGAGCTGAAGCTCGAAAAGCTGACACTCGCCGGCCACTCCTGGGGCGGCATCCTCTCGATGCTCTACGCCTCGGCGCATCCCGACCGCGTCCGCGCCCTCATGCTCATCTCCTCCGGCGGCCCGACCCTCACGTTCGTCGACCCGTCCAACAAGAACCTCGCTGCCCGCACGACGGAAGAGGACAAGGCGAAGGTGCTGGAGTGGACATTCAAAGCCGCCGAGCAGCCAAAGAAAGCCATGCTCGAGATCACACGCGCGCGCACGCCGTCCTACTTTGCCGACCGCGCCAAAGCGAAGCACCTGATGGATTCGCTGACCGAGGACTCCTTCGAGCTCCGCGTCTTCCAGCCCCTCATGAACGACCTCACGAAAACCGGCTACGACCTCCGCGAGCCGTTGAAAAAGCTGCAAGCCCCGGTCCTCATCCTCCACGGCCGCCAGGACCCCATCGTCACCGTCGACGACGTGAAAGCCGCGATCCCCTCAGCCAAAGTAGTCTGGCTCGAAAACGCCGGCCACTTCCCCTGGGAAGAACAGCCGGATGCGTTCTTCAAAGCAATGGAGTCGTTTCTGGGGACGCGGTAGGGGTGGTCCTGAAACCCATCAACGCCGCAGCAGGCGGCGCGCGACACGACGCGCGAGGACTCTCCACGGCGAGGGTTCCTGTCGTGGGTGCATGGCGTCGAAGTGTTTGAAAGTGCGCTCGTCGCGAGCGGCGAGGATCTGTATCCGATCGGCGCCCGGTGCTTCCTTTATCCGGAAATGGACGCGCGTGTGAGGAAACCCACACCAGTGCAGCATCGCCTCCACGACCGCGGCGCTCGTCGGCCACCACGCCAGCCGGTCCACCCCCGACAGGAGCATCGACTCGCTCTCCAGGTTCAGCGTCAGCCCGTCGCCGCGCCCGCGCGCGTCGGTGGCGGTGCTGACGACCAGCAGTTCCCGGGTGTGATCGGCGGCGATCCGCAGTCCTGCCACCGGATCAGGCAGGTGATACAAAATTCCGAAAAAGAACGTGACGTCGAACTGTGGCAGTTTCAATTCCCTGAGCTCGTGAAGGTTGCATTGCGCAAACTGCACGTTCCCCGGCCGATGCCGCGCCACGAACCGCGCCTGCTCGATCCAGTGCTCACGCACGTCGAATCCGAAGCAATTCCCGGCGCCGTGACGGGTCGCCTCGAACAGGTAACCGCCGGCGTTGCACGCGCAGTCGAGCACGGACCGGCCCGCGAAACCGTTCGGTAGCACGTCGCGAATCAGCAGGTCGACCGCCTTCTGCGGCGAGCCCACCTTGTTCCCGACCCCGAGGGGGTCTGGTCCGGAGCCGGCACGCTTGCGCTGGTCACCGGTACTAACGCCCGGCGCGACCTCGATATCCTGATGCCAGGGCCCAAGGCGGAGAACTTCAGCGCGTAGCTCGTCGGCGGTCATGCGAGGTGATTATGCATGATCGCGACTGCGGTAGATTTGCAACCATGAAGAAGCTTCTGGCGATCGTGCTGTTCTTCGTGGCCTGCGGGAACGCACCGCGGATGGAGACGGCGTTGCGGGACGGGGACATCATCTTTCATGAGTCGCGGTCGTCGCAGAGCAGGGCCATTCAGCTTGCGACGAAGAGTCCGTACAGCCATATGGGGATGCTGTACCGGCAGGATGGGAAGTGGTTCGTGTACGAGGCGGTGCAGCCGGTGAAGATGACGCCTCTGCACGACTGGATCGCGCGCGGCCGGGGCGGGCACTACGTCGTCAAGCGGTTACGGGACGGCTCGGTGTTGACTCCGGCGGTGCTGGCGCGGATGAAGAAGGTGGGCCTCGCGTTCCGCGGGCGGCCGTACGATCTGTATTTCGGATGGTCGAACCAGCGCATCTACTGCTCGGAGCTGGTGTGGAAGATCTACAAAGAGGGAGCCGGGGTCGAGATCGGAGGTCTGCAGCGGCTGCGTGAGTTCGATCTCTCGCATCCGGCCGTGCAGCAAAAGATGAAGGAGCGGTACGGGAAGCAGCTTCCACTCGACGAGCCGGTAATCTCGCCCGCGGCGATGTTCGACTCGGACAAGCTGGTGGAGGTTGTTCGGCGGTGACGTGGTGGGCGGTGTAGGGTTTTGTGGCGCGAGCGCTATCGCCATTTGTTTCGGGAACCATGGAACCCAATAGGACCTATGGGACCAATAGGACCAATAGGACCTATGGCTGCGCTCAGCGGAGCTTCATGGGTCCATAGGTCCCATTGGTCCTATAGGTCCCATTGGTCTCCCTGATGCAGCCGCTCTACAGCTCCTCGAGGATCCGGCGGCACATTTCGCGGCGCGCTTCGTGGCGCGCGGCCAGCAGCGGCCGGGCATTCTCCGGGAGCCAATCGGGGATCCATGCGTCGGCGAGAGACTCGCGCAGGACGTCCAGCAGCGACTGACCTTCGCGGCGGGCGCGGCTGAAGCGGTCGGCCAGGCCGCGGACGCCGGCACCGTCGATGAGGACTGCGGCGGCGACGGCGCGCTCGGCGTCGGTTTGTGGTTCCGCCAGGCGGCGAATGGAGGCGGCGGTGCGGCGGAGCGTGGTCTCGTCGATGCCGGTCGTCAGCGAGGCTCGGGAGAGGTTGCCGACTTTGTCCAGCCACTTGCCCAACGCGTGGAAGAGCAGGAGCAGGGCGAAGGCGTCGTCATCAGCGGGATGGAGTTGCCGGGCGATGCGCTCGACGCGCTCCACCTCGGCGAAGCGTGACGCGCCATCGAGATCCTGATAGAGCGGGCGAACGAAGGCCTCGACCTTCTTGCGGTCGATCAAGCCGTCACCGGCTCATCGACGCGCTTCGTGAAGTGGTGACGCAGCGTGGCCGCCAGGCTGGCGCGTTCGCGCCACAGCAGCACGATCGCGGCGAGCGCGATCGCGGCGCCGATCCAGTTGACGAGCGAAAGCGAGACCGCGACGATGCGTGCGGTCTGCGGCTTGCCGGCCTGCAGCAGCTCCTGCGAGAAGAAGGTGTGGCGCTCGCCATTCGGCAGCGTGAACTTCGCCGGCAGCCCCTGATACGACGGCTGCTGGTCGACGCGAGCTACTTTCGTCACATCGGCGGCCGCGGGCGCCTCGCGCGTCACAGCCGTCGAGCTCTCATACCCGTACTCGTTTTTCGACGCTACGTTCGTGCCGAGAAACATCGCGAAAGCGACGATGAACAGCAGCGCGCCGCCCGACAGCAGCAACACGAGGCGTCGGGTACCGCTCTGCGACCAGACCCACACGGCAGTCAGGCAGAGGAAGAAGAGGACCGTCGCGGCGAGGAAGGTCGTCACGATGGACGCCCCGAGCGCTGCCAGTAAGGCGATGGCCAGCCGGCGGCGCAGCGGGACACCGGTCCAGGCGAGCATCCGCTCGATCCAGACCACGAGGAACAGGAACAGCAGCAATTGGCCGGCAGTGGGCATCGCCACCCGGGCGCCGGAGGCGAAGCTCTGGTAGAGCGGCAGCCATTCGTCGGGATAGCGGAGGGCGAGGGTGGTCTGCGTGGCCGCCACGTCGAGCTGCGGGATCGTGATTGTCCCGCCGGTGAAGCCGAGGGTCCGGCCGAGCGTCTGGCGATGCTGCGCGAGGACGCTCTGCTCGCCCTGGGACAGCGGCACGGTCAGTCCGCCGGCGGCGTTCTTCGTCATCAGCACCGGTTCGTCGCCGAGGCTGACGTAGGTCGGCTCCGGTTTCGGCGGGAGGACGAGCTCCGCGGCGCCCTGGTTGCGCACGTCGAATTGCGATTCGCCGAGGACCGGGCCATCGACGGGGATGAAGAAGGTGTGCTGCGCGGCGGTGACGGCGTAACTGATCGCGTGCAGTGCCTGGAGACGCGTCACCTGCCAGCCGATGCGTTCGCTGCCGGTCTCGAAGGCGACGGCGCCGCGGTATTGCGGCGTCACGCCGGTCTCCCCGAGGGAGATGCGTTTGGCGGCAGTGTCGACTTTCGGCCGCAGGAGCGGGTGCGATTCGATGACGACGTACTGCAGGCTCGCCTTGACCGGCGCGACGAACGAGGTGCCGCGCAGCTCGCCCGTCATCGTAATGGTCGAGTCGCCTGGGGGAATTGAGAAGATGTATTGGGCGCCGTTCACCTCATAAGAGGCGGCGGAGTCGATTTGCTGGAGGTGCTCGTTCGACTGTAGGCCGACATTGAGAGTCGAGGTGGTGCGATTTGGGTTGTGGACGTCGACGGCGTAGCGGAAGCGGGTGGCGTCAGGGAGGAGCGTGATGAGGTAGCGGCCGGTCGCCGTCGCGGAGAGGACCTGATCGCTGCCGGCGACGTGGCGGACGAGCGTGACGTCGCGTGCGCCGGCGTTATCTTCGTCGCCGACCACCAGCTCGCCGTCGGTGACGGTGGAGCGCAGCGCCAGGACGCCGGCCGGCACGTGGGCGCGCAGCCGATCGCTGCCGCTGATGCGCAGCTCGCATTTGACGTCGAAGGTTTCGGCGAGCGGGATGACGTCGAAGGTGCCTTTGCCGGCTCGGGAAACGATGCCGTTGCCGGTGCAGCCGGAGATCGTGACGTCGTTCGCCTGCTCCATGGCCCGCACGGCCGGCCTGGTCCCGGTGCTCCGTCCTCGGAAGGCGATGGCCAGGGTCCGCTCCGCAAAGCTGCCGCTGACGAGAATCGTGTCCACGACCGTGGTGGAGGGGGATTCGCTCGTCCGGCGGAGCTGGTCGTACTGGTCGAGCGGGATCGTGACCTGGGTGAGAAGGAGCAGCGCCGCCGCGAGCTGATGCATGGGAGAAGTATGGCAGACGGAAGGGCCCTGGGCCTGGGGCTCGGGGCTCAGTGGGTGGCAGGCCCGAGGTCTCGAGACGGGGCTGCTGTGAACTGCGCCTCCGCCCAGCCAGGCGATTCGCTCCCCCAACCTCGGGTCTGGCACCCACTGAGCCCCGGGCCCCGAGCCCAGGGCCCCTCCCTTGACTATGCTAGAGTGCGCTCCACATGAGGCGGTTGTTCGTTGTTCTGACCCTCGTGATGATGTTGCTGGCGCCGAGCGCCGGGGCGTTATCGGAAGTCTCTCTGGCCGATATCGTCGTCCGGCATGCGCTCTCCTGCGTCGGGATTCGTTATCGCTTTGCCGGGGATGGCGTTCACGGTTTGGACTGTGCGGGGCTGGTGCGCCGTACGTTCAGCTTCATCGGCATCCGGCTGCCGCGCACGACGACGGAGCAGTACCAGTCGGGACGCGGGATCGACCGCGCTCAGTTGCGGGCCGGCGACCTGGTGTTCTTCGAGAACACTTATCGGCCCGGGATCTCGCACGTCGGCATCTACATCGGCGATGGACGTTTCGTCCATGCCGCGAGTACGCCGAAGCGGGTGCGCGTCGACCGGCTCGACAGCGACTACTACGTCAAGCGGTACGCCGGCGCGCGCCGCGTGATGTAGTCCGTCATCAGGCCGCGACGCTGGCGTCGAGGCCGCAGGCGGCGAGGAGCTGCGCCCCGTTAAAGGGCTTCTGCAGGTAGCCGCGTGCGCCACTCGACGTCACGATGCCGGTCAGCTCGTCTTCCGTTGCCGCCGAGACGACGATGATGCGGCCGAGGAGATCGCGGTTGTTGCAGAGGTGGCGCAGCACGTCCGAGCCACTGAGCTTCGGCATGTGCAGGTCGAGCAGCACCACATCCACTTCGGGGGAAATGCGGACCAGGGCCTCTTCGCCGTCGGCCGCGAGTTGCACGTCGAAGCCGGCCGTCTCCAGGATCGCGGCGGCAAGGACGCGTAACGAATCGTCATCATCTACGAGTAGGATCTTCACGGGCTCACCTGACTCTCTCAGTCATCCGACGCTGACGTAGTGCAACGGCTATGCACTCATCCGTAAGGGAAGATAACCCGGAGCTCTTCTGCCCGTAAACCAGCCATGCGCAAGCCACTCATCGCACTTTTGACCGTGGTTTTTTCCTCGGGCGCGGCATACGCGGACGGAGGGCTTTTCGGCAACGATTGCTCACACACCTCGCCGCGCAACGCCTCGACGTCCGCTGCCGGGGTCACGCGCGTCATCGTTCATGCACAGGCGGGCACGCTGAAGATCGACGGCCAGACGGGCGACAGCAGCGTGGCCGTCCGCGGCACCGCCTGTTCGTCCGATGAGGACTTTGTCCGCTCGATCAACTTCCGCATGCGGAAGAGCGGCACCGACCTGATCGTCGAGACCGACATTCCGGAACGGAACTCCATCGAGTTCGGCTGGTTCCAGGCGCGCCTCGATCTCGCGATCCTGGTGCCGGCGGGCGTCAAGCTGGTCGTGCGCGACGGCAGCGGGGCGACCTCCATCGCGAACGTCGGACCGACGGAGATCGAGGACGGCTCCGGCGAGCTGCAGGTGCGCCATGTGGCCGGCGATCTGAGGATCGACGACGGCTCCGGCGCGGTCACGATCGACGACGTGCGCGGCAACGTGCGCCTCGAGGACGGCTCGGGGGGCATCGACATCCGCAACGTCACGGGCAGCGTCGAGGTCGACGACAATTCGGGCGGCATGGACATCCAGCAGATCGGCGGCAGTGTGACGGTGCTGGACGACAGCTCCGGCGGGATCACGATCCGCGGCGTCAAGCAGAACGTCGTCATCGAGGATGACGGTTCCGGCGGCGTCGATGTGAAGGACGTCGGCGGCGATTTCACGGTCCGGCGGAAGGGGAGTGGAGGCGTCGACTACGCGCGCGTGTCGGGCCGGGTCAGTGTCCCGCGCGATTGACGTCCTGAGGAGCGGCGTCCGCTATCGCTTCGCCACAGGGCTGCGCGCGGCCATGCGGTTATGGGGAGCGCTGCTCGTCGCGCTCGTGGTGGCGATCGGACTGGAAGCGAAACCGCCGCTGCTTCCGATGGCGGCGTGGTGGAGCGGAGCGGCCTGGCCGTTACGCGTGCTGACGTTCGCCGGGCTCGCGGTGTCGGTGTTTCCGCTGGTGCGGCAGTCGATGCGCGACAGCCATATCGAGCTGCTGCCGGTGTCGCCCCGGGAGCGGTTCTCCGTCGATGGCGCGGCCCTCTTCCTGTTTCTGCTGCCGGTGTACGTGGTGATGGCTGGCTGTATCGCCATCGCCGGCGGTCCGGGGCGCGCGCTCGAAGCGATGCTGTACGGTGTCGTGGTGGCGGGCGGTCTGGCGGCGGTGCTGCCGCGCGGGATGCTGCGGCCCACGGCGCGTCGCGAAGCGGGAGCGTCGACGCTGCCGGTGCTGCGCTCGTTCTCGTACGACTTCCGCTGGCTGGTGCGCATGGCTCGCTCGCGGCTCCTCGGCGCGAACGTGCTGGCGCTGCTCGCGCTCGGGTGCACCGAGCTGGCGATCCGCAACAATGACGTGACGCGCTTCTCCTCGATCGCGCGGATCGCATTGCTGTTTGCCGCTTGTGCGGCGATGGCGCTGGCGGCGGAGATCGTGCGCGCGCGGAATGCGGCGCGTCCGTTCCGGGCGGTCGAGTTGTCGTTGCCGGTCAGCAGCGCGGCTCGCGTGCGGGCGCTGCTCGCGGCCACGTTCATGACCGCGGCTCCGATGCTGCTCGTTTGTGTGCTGCTGCGGCCGGTGGCTCTGCCATATGCGGTGCTGGTGCTTGCGGGGCTGGTGCTGTTCGGGGAGTTTGCACCCGAGGGGCTGGTGCTCGGGACGGGTGCGGCGGCGGCGGTGATGGGAGCAGTCGACGCACGGGTGGCGCTCGTCGCGGCGCTGGTGGTCGTGCCGCTGTGCTGGCGGAGGGCCGCCGCTTGATTCGCGTGGAGCACGTCACGAAGTCGTTCGGCGAGAAGCGCGTGCTCGACGACGTCTCGTTCGAGATCACCTCCGGACGGGTGGCGCTCCTCGGGCGCAACGGGGCGGGGAAGACGACGCTCATGCGTCTGCTCACCGGCCTGTGGAAGCCGGACGCCGGGAAAATCTCCATCGGCGGCCACGATCTGGCCACGGTGCCGGTGGCGGCGAAGCAGTTGCTCGGCTACCAGCCGGAGTTCCCGGAACTGCATCCGTCCATGCGGCCTCGCGAGCTGCTGGATTTCGTCGCCGCGACGCGCGGGGTTGATTACGCCGGGACGGTGGAGCGTTTTGACGCCGCTCCGCTGCTCGAGCAGCGGAGCGGGTTGCTGTCGCAGGGACAGCGCCGGCTCGTCACGCTGATCGCCGCGCTGATGCATGCGCCTCCGGTGCTCTTCCTCGACGAGCCGACGAACGCGCTCGACCCCCACCGCGTGGCCGCGCTCAAGCAGTTTCTCTCGTCGCCCGAGGGGCCGGACGCGGCGCTGATCTCGACGCACCAGTTGGACTTCGTGGCCACGATCGCCGAGCGGTTCATTCTGCTCGCGGGCGGGCGGGTGGTGGCGGATGGGGATCTGCCGGAACTGCGCGCGCAGTTATCGATGCCGGGCGCTTCGCTGGAGGAGATGGTGGTGCGGGTGACGTGAGGGGCGGCGTTGTCCGTTGCTCGTTGTCCGTGCTCCGTTACGCGAAGCGCCTCGCGAAGTTTGGAGTGCGGCAGCGACGGTTCATCAGCTGCCGCTTAACCACAGCGGAAGCGGCGAACTGCGGGCCACGTGGTGCATCCACGAGGGCGGAAGCTCGACGCTTCCGCTGTGGTAAAGCGGCAGATGGTGAACCGTCGCTGCCGCACTCCAAACTTCGCGGCGGCGCGCAGCACGGACAACCGGCAACGGACAACGCGTCGACTACTTGCGTGCGGCTTTCGCGGCCCGGTCGTAGTTCCGCTTGTAGGTCTCGAGCGCCGGCTCGTTGCGCTTCTTGGCGTTCTTCACGGCGATCTCGTAGTTCGCCTTGGCGTCGGTCATGCGGCCGGCTTTTTCGTAGGCTTCGCCGAGGGAGTCGTAGACGTTGGCGGATTGGGGGTAGGCGCCGACGTTCGCTTTGAAGACGGCGATGGCGTCATCCATCAGGTCGGCGGACAGCAGGCGGTAGCCGATGGCGTTGGCCGTGACCTCGGGGATGGGGATCGTATAGCCGAAACGGTCGGAGAGCCTGGCGTAATGCTGCGTGACCGCCGGGTAGAGCGACTTCGGATCGGCTTTCGCCGGGATCGTGTAGCGCCAGCCGTCGAAGACTTTGCGGAAGGCGGCGTAGTGGCTCGGGAGGACGACGGAGCCGTGGTCCTCGTCGTCGAAGTGGATGAAGCGGTAATCCAGCCCCTTCGTCTGTGCGGCGTCGAGCTGCTGCTCGAGGCGCTTCATCGCTTCGTCGTTCGTGGGGCCTTCGTTGCCCATCGTGACGACCAGCGAGGCGTGCAGTTCCTTCTGCTTCTCGAAGAACTCCTCGGCGCGTTTGAAGATGTAGCCGTTGTCCCAGTTGAGGCTCGGGCTGACGGCGATCCAGGCCTTGAAGAGCTTCGGCCGCTCCATCATGGAGTGGAGGGCGAAGAGGCCGCCGAAGGAGTGGCCGGCGAAGAAACGGAAGGGGGTCGTGCGGTACTTTTCCTCAACTGCGGGGATCAGCTCGGAGGCGACGTGCGCGAGAAAGCGATCGCCTCCGCCGCTCGTCGGGAACTCGTACGTCATCCCTTCGACGTTGGTCGCTTCCACGTGCGTCGGCGTGAGGTCGCGCGTCCGGTCGGTGTTGATGATCCCGACGATGATGACCTCGGGCATGCGCCCCTGGCGCGCCAGAAAGTCGGCCGTGGCGGCGGTGTGCGGGAGCTGCCAGTCGCCGTCCGTCATGTAGAGGACCGGATAGCTGCGGTTGCCGGTGCTGTAGGAGGGAGGCAGGCGGACGACCGCGTTGCGGACTTCGCCGAGGATCTTCGACTCGATCCTCAGCATCTCGGGCGAGGTTCCTCCGAGCGCCGGCAGAGACACGGCGAGGAACAGCAAAGTTGAGAGAAGCCGACGCATGCCCGGATTTTACGGTGCTTTTCCGCCGTCAGCCGGCCGGTGGGCCGCTTGTGACACGACGTTTGCCGTCACGTCTGCGATTCAGGACTGCCGCGCTCCGGTTTCGGGCCTGCCGGAACCGGAGCGCGCGATCGAATCAGGTCCTAAAACGGTACTTCATCATCGTCTTCGACGAAATCGCCACCGCCGCCGCTGTTGCCGCCGCCGGACGGACGGTTGCCACCGCCGCCGCTGCCGCTGCCACCGCGCGAGGGGTAGCGATCGCCGCCGCCGCCGTAGCTGCCGCCACCACCGCCGCCGCCTTCGTCACCGCGCCGGTCGAGCATCTGCATGGTGTTGGCGATGATCTCGGTGCGGTACTTCTTCTGGCCCGATTCCTTGTCGTCCCAGGAGTCGGTGCGGATCGAGCCTTCGATGTAGACCAGTTTTCCCTTCTTCAGGTACTGCCCACAGATTTCGGCGAGCTTGCTCCAGGCGACGATGTTGTGCCACTCGGTGCGCTCCTGCTTCTCGCCGCTGCGGTCGGTGAAACGCTCGTCTGTGGCGATGGTGAAGCGGGCGACCGAGGTGCCCTGAGGCGTCGATCGGACCTCCGGATCCTTGCCCAGGCGGCCGACGAGAATGACTTTGTTGACGCTTGCCATTGTGTCTCCTTGTTCCTTGGGGGCGGATTCTACCTGCTCCCGTCCACCTGTCTCCCGTTTTCTCCCGTGAGTAGAATCAGCGCCAATGAAGTGCGTCATTCAGCGGGTCACGAGAGCTTCAGTGACGGTCTCGGGTGAGGTCGTGTCGCAGATCGGCGCCGGGATGCTGATCCTCGCGGCTGTAGAGAAAGGAGACCCGGAGTCCTTCATGGCGGAGGCCGCGAAGAAGATACGCAAGCTCCGTATCTTCAGCGACGAAGCCGGCAAGATGAACCGCGACGTGGCGGACGTCGGTGGCTCGATCCTGGCGGTGTCGCAGTTCACGTTGGCGGGCTCGATCGCCAAAGGCAGACGCCCGAGCTTCGACAACGCCGAGGAGCCGGAACGGGCGAGAGCGTTGTTCGAGCTGTTCGTGCGGGAGCTGGGCGCCACCGGGATCCCTGTAGCCACCGGACGGTTCCGCGAACACATGCTCGTGGAACTGGAGAACGACGGGCCCGTGACGTTCGTCTGGCCATAGGGCGCGAGGCGCCCGTTGCCCGTTGTCCGTTGCTCGTTTTCCGTGCTGCACTTCGCGGTGATGCGCCTGTACATAGCCGGAGCATCCTCTCGCCGAGCGCAGCACGTACAACAGACAACGGGAAACGGACAACGGCAAACGGACCGCGCGAAGCGCGCCACCCCAAAGCTATACTCCGCCTTCCTATGCAATACCGACCAACAGAGATCGAACCGAAGTGGCAGCAGCGATGGAATGATGCGCGCGTTGCGGAGATCGACGTCTCCGCTCCCGGGGACAAGCTCTACATGCTGAACATGTTCCCGTACCCTTCCGGCGACCTTCATGTCGGCCACGGCCGCAACTACATCCTGGGCGACGCGGTCTATCGCTTCTTTCGCATGCGCGGGCTCGCCGCGCTCAATCCGATGGGGTGGGACGCCTTCGGCCTTCCGGCCGAGAACGCGGCCATCAAGCGGGGCAGCCATCCGCGGGAGTGGACGCTCGGGAACATCGGACGGATGAAGAAGCAGTTCGGGCGCTGGGGCATCCTCTACGACTGGTCGAAAGAGATCGCCTCCTGCGAGCCCGAGTACTACAAGTGGAACCAGTGGCTCTTCCTCCAGCTCTACAAGCGGGGGCTGGCGTATCGCGGCACGGCGCCGGTGAACTGGTGCCCGCAGGACCAGACCGTCCTGGCCAACGAGCAGGTCGTCGACGGCCGTTGCGAGCGTTGCGGCGCGCAGGTCGAGCAGCGCGAGCTGTCGCAGTGGTTCTTCAAGATCACCGACTACGCAGACCGTCTCGACGCGGGCCTCGACACGCTCGAGCAGTGGCCCGAGAAGGTCAAGCTGATGCAGCGCAACTGGATCGGCCGGTCGCGCGGCGCGGACGTCGACTTCCACGTCCCGGTGCTGGATAAGGCCATCCGCGTCTTCACCACGCGCCCCGACACGATCTACGGCGCGACCTTCATGGTCCTGGCGCCGGAGCATCCGGACGTGGCCACACTCATCTCCGACAACCCGGACCGCGAAGAGATCGAGCAGTGGATCACGATGGTCCGCAACCAGTCGAACCTCGAGCGGCAGGAGACGGGGAAGGAAGGGCGCTTCACGGGCAAGAACGCGGTGAATCCGTTCACCGAAGAGGAGATCCCGATCTGGCTCGGCAACTTCGTGCTGCCGCAGTACGGCACCGGCGCGATCATGTCGGTCCCGGCACACGACCAGCGCGACTTCGAGTTCGCCCAGCAGTACGGCCTGCCGCTGCGCATCGTCGTGCAGCCGGCCGGCGGCGACGCTCCGGACGTGGACGACCTCGTCGAAGCCTTCACGATGAAGGACGAGACGGGGGAGTCGGTGAACTCCGGCATCATCAGCGGACTCACGGTCCCGAAAGCGATCGACCGGATCATCGACGAGATCGAGCGCCGCGGCATCGGCAAGGGCACGGTGCGCTATCGCCTGCGCGACTGGCTCATCTCACGCCAGCGCTACTGGGGCACGCCGATCCCGATGATCTATTGCACGCAGTGCGGCCTCGTGCCGGTACCGGAAGAGCAGCTTCCGGTCACGCTGCCTCTCGACGTGCCGTTCACCGGACGTGAAGGCAACCCGCTGGCGAAGCACGAGGCGTTCGTCAACGTGCCGTGCCCGCAGTGCAGTGCGCCGTCGAAGCGCGAGACCGACACGATGGACACGTTCGTCGATTCTTCGTGGTACTACGCGCGCTTCATCACGCCGCGCGATGAGACGAAGATTTTCGACACGAATCTCGTGAATCGCTGGCTGCCGGTCGACCAGTACATCGGCGGCATCGAGCACGCGATCCTGCACCTCCTGTACGCCCGCTTCATCACGCGGACGCTGTTCGATATGAAGCTCGTGGCTTTCGAGGAGCCGTTCACGCGCCTGTTCAACCAGGGCGTGATCACGAAGGAAGGCTTCCGGAACGCGCAGGGGTCGTGGGTTTCGCCGGCGGAAGTGGAGTGGCGGGACGAGAAGCCGTATCGCGGTGACGAGCTGCTCACGTCCGAGGTGACGAAGATGTCGAAGTCGCGCCTCAACGTGGTGCCGCCGGACGAGCTGATCGAGCGCTACGGGGCGGACACGGAGCGCGTCTACACGCTGTTCATCGCGCCGCCGGAGAAGGAAGCCGCATGGTCTGACGACGGCGTGGTCGGCGCGTTCCGCTTCCTCGGTCGCGTGTGGCACATGGGGCAGCAGATTCTGGAGCAGAGCGACGGAACCGGCGACGCTTCCCGCGTCGTCCGCAAGATGCATCAGACGATCGACGCCGTGACGCGGCGCATCGAGAAGTTCGAGTTCAACACGGCGATCTCCGCGCTGATGGAACTGTCGAACGCTATCGGCGAAGCGCTGTCGAGCGGCGCCGACCCGGCCGGTATCCGCGAGGCCTACGAGGCGCTGCTGCAGCTCCTTCATCCGTTCGCGCCGCATGTCACGGAGGAGCTGTGGGCGATGTTCGGTCACGAGCAGCTCATCCTCACGTCGGGCTGGCCGGTGGCGAATCCGGAGCTGATGCAGGAAGACAACGTCGTCATCGCCGTGCAGGTGAACGGGAAGCTGCGCGGTCAGGTCGAAGTTCCGGCGCCACCCGAGGAGCAGCTCGTGATGGAGCGCGTGCGAGGGAGTGAGAAAATCCGGGCGTGGATCGAAGGGAAAGAGATGGTCAAGGTGATTTATGTGCCGGGGAAGCTGGTGAACCTGGTGGTGAAGGGATGAGGCGCCGGGGGCGCGTTGTCCGTTTTCCGTTGTCCGTTGTCCGTGCGTTCGCTTGTTTAGCGCTGTTGCTCGTGGTCAGTGGCTGCGGGTATGGGCTCGTTGGGCGCGGGAACTTTCTCGATCCTTCGATCAAGACGATCGAGGTGCCGTCGTTCGTCAACCGGACGACGCGCGTGGAGCTCGAGCAGCAGGTGACGCAGGAGGTGGCCGAGGAGCTGGTGTCGCGCGGGCGGCTCCGGCTGGTGACGGACTCGAAAGAGGCGCACGTGATCCTGCGCGGCTCGATCGACAGTTTCGGCATCAATCCGGTCGCTTTCGAGGCCGGCCGGGCCACTCGTTACCAGATCTCCATCACCGCGAAGATCGAATTGGTGGATCATCGCAACGAAGACAAGGTGCTGTGGCGTAACGATCAGTACCGCTTCGTGGAGAACTACGAGGTCAATGTGGCCACGACCGACGCGTTCGATCAGGAAAGCCGCGCGATCCGCGAGATCGCGGTCCGCTTCGCCGAAACGCTGGTCGCCAGTCTCCTCGAGGGGTTCTAGAGGCGGTTTCTGGTTTTTTGTTTTCGGTTGTTGGTGGCCGCTGCCCACGTCGCCAATCCTCGAATAGGAAAGAGGGAGACTTCATGCTGGCTCGCGTCACGATAGCGCTGCTGTTCGTTGCTTCGCTTGCACAAGCCCAGACGGCCGAGACGGTAGAGGTCACGGTGACGAACGTCGACGTCGTCGTCAGCGATTCGAAGGGCAATCCTGTTCGCGGGCTGACGAAAGACGACTTCGAGGTGCTGCAGAACGGAAATCGGCGGGAGATCACGAACTTTGCGGAGCTGAGCAAAGGGACGGCTTCCGAGCCGGCGCCGCGGCGGCTGCTCGTCTTCCTGGACAACAGCTCGCTGACCATGCCCCGCCGACGGGCGACCGTGGACGCGCTGAAGGCGTGGATGGCGGACGTCGTCCGGCCGACCGACAGCATCATGATCGTCTCGTCGAATCCGTCGCTGAACGTGCGTCAGGAGTGGACGCGCGATCCGGCGAAAGTCGCGGCCGCCTTCGATGCGCTCGAGAAGGAGACGCCCGGACGGCACGAACAGGAACGCCGCCGCGCCGATCAGTCGATGAAGAACGTCCTCGCGCGGGCGCAGGATGAGGGGGGCAACGTCGCTCCCGTCTCCTTCGACGAGCTGATGCAGGTGGCGCGCTTCTACGCGCAGTCAGCCATGCAGGATTCGACGATCCTGATGCGCTCCCTCGGCGGTGTCGTGAACTACTTCTCACGCCTCCCGGAGAAGAAGGTGCTGCTCATCGTCGGCGAAGGGCTGGAGGTCAATCCCGGCTACGAACTGTTCGCCTATCTCCACGTGCTCAAGGGGCAGATCGACTCCGGGCTCGCCTATCCGCGTCTGCAGCCGTCGTCCGTCAGGGCGGCTCCGCTCATGGACGCCACGCAGTACGACATCGGCAAGTCGCTGCGATCCATCTCCCAGGCGGCCGTGCAGAAGGGGATCGTCGTCTACGCGCTGAATCCCGGACAGAACGACAGCAACTCTGGCACCGTGGAGCTTACAGCTCCGGCCGACGTCACGGCCGATTTCGCGAGGACGACCGGAGCGATGACCGGCTATCAGATCCTGACGGGCGATACCGGCGGCCGCGGCTACTTCGGCGCGAAGCCGAACGTCGCCTTCTCGCTCATCCAGCGCGATCTCGACTCCTACTACTCGATCGGCTTTACGGGCGTGTCGGGCGGCCGGACGCCGGAGGCGATCGTCGTGAAGACGAAGGCGGGCCACCGCGTCCGCGAGACGATCGCCGCCGCGCCGCTGTCGACCGACGAGTTGGTGAAAGACACCGTCATCGCGAACCATCTAAACGCGCCGGCGGCGAACGACCTGAAGATCGTCCTCGCCGCCGATCCTCCGGTCGCCGAAGGGGAGAAGCGCAAACTCGCGCTGAAGGTGCTGATCCCGATCGACAACCTTGCTCTGCAGAAGCAGGGAAACGAGATGACCGGCGGCTTCACGGTCTATATCTCCACCGGCGACGGCAAGGGGTCCGCTTCCGACGTGAGCACGCAGACGCACCAGATCCGCTGGCCCGCCGAGGCCATGGCTCAGGCCAAAGGGCGCAGCATGACATTCAATGTGGATGTCGTGTTCGAAACGGGGCGCTCGCAGGTCTCGGTGGCCGTGGTGGATCAGGGGAGCGAGCGGGTGGGGTACGCGGTGACCAAGCTCTAATCTCGCAGTGCGGTGGCGAAGGCCACCGCTCTGGTACACGTGTAAAAGAGCGGTGGCCTTCGGAGGGTGTCTCAAAACGGTGCGCCTCGATCTACTCCCTTGGTTCTGCCGTCGATGAACCGGCGCCTGCGGGCGCGGACAGACAGGAGTGTCTGTCCCACATTCA
>DASWMP010000206.1:0-4562 GCA_036399695.1 Thermoanaerobaculia bacterium
TTGATCCTTCGCTGCGCTCAGGATTAGAAGCTCATCGTCACTGACCGTTTCCCTCCACGTCACCTTCGTGAACGGCACGGCGCGTTAAGCTCCGGGCATGCTCCGGACTCTCATGCTCCTGGTGATGCTCGGGACTGCTGCGTTTGCGGCGGCCGGCGAGCGTCTCGACGTGCCCCGCGGTACCACTCCTCACATCGACGGCAAGGTCGAGGAGCAGGAATGGCGGGATGCGGCGAGCGTGGAGCTGAGCGCGGGCGGACGTGCGCTGCTCAAACATGACGGCGATTACGTCTACATCGCTTTCCGCGCGGACCGCCCCGGCATCGGGAGCGTCTGCGCGGTAATGCGCGGCGACGTGCACGTGCTGCACGCCTCGGCCGCCCTCGGCACGGCGATCTACACGCGCGTCGATGGCTCCTGGATGGCCGCGCAGGCCTTCCGCTGGTCGAACCGCGACACCGGCGAGAACGCCGCCGCGATCCGCGACCGCAACCGTTTCATCATCCGCGAGAAGTGGTTCGCGAATGCCGCGCGCCAGGCGCAGGCGGAACGTGAGTTCCAGGTCGCCTTCGAGCGCGGCACGCGCCAGCTCCCCATCGCGCTCGGCTTCCTGGAAGTGGAACCGCGCACGCGCATGACCACCTGGCCGGCCAGCCTCACCGACGGCTGCACGAGCGTCCGCCTGGCGCAGGGCTTCCTCGAGGAGCACGTGCAGTTCAGCCCCGACCATTGGGGCGTGCTGGTGCTGGGCAAGTGAAGGTGGATTGAGGATTGAGGATTGAGGATTGAGGATTGAGGATTGAGGATTGAGAAAAGCTTTGCGCTAGCGCACCCGTTGCCCGAGCGGAGCCATCCTCAATCCTCAATTCGCCTTCGCCTTCGGTGCCAGCCTCACCGACGGCTGCACGAGCGTCCGCCTGGCGCAGGGCTTCCTCGAAGAGCACGTGCAGTTCGACCCCACGCACTGGGGCGTGCTGGTGCTGGGCAAGTGAAGGCGGATTGAGAATTGAGGATTGAGGATTGAGAAAAGCTTTGCGCTAGCGCACCCGTTGCCCGAGCGGAGCCATCCTCAATCCTCAATCCTCAATTCTCAATCCGCCTTCGCCTTCGGCTTGGGCTTGGGCGTGATGTCCTTGTAATCCCGCGGCACCGCCAGCGCGGACTCCTGGACTTCCTTCTGCGCGACGCTCACGACCGAGCGCTCCACCACCATCGTCTTGTTGTCGTACGGCAGCTCCGCGCGGTCGACCATCGGGTAGCCTTCGACGGTCACGAGCTTCTCTTCCGCGGCGCGCATCATCGGCGCGAGCGGGGAGGTGGGCGTTTCGCTGGCCATCATCATGGCGAAAAGGGACGGCGGGATCTGCGGGTGCTTGCCGATCCAGAGCTCGCGCGTGTACTTGCCGGCGCGGACGACGCTCTTGGTCGACGGCACGCCCTGGATCGTCTTCTGCTCGTTGGTCGCGGCGAAGCGGGCCACGGGGACGTCGCGCCGCAGCGGCTGCTCGAGCGCGGCTTTGCGTTTCGCGATCAGCGCGTCCAGCGTCTCGGTGCGGATCGTTTTCTCGACGTCGTCGACGAACGTGACGGTCTTCTTCTCCAGGTCGTACAGGCGCCAGGTCTCGGACTCGCTGCTGCTGCGGGCGCGGCCACCGAAGATCGTCAGCTCGTGATCGATGGTGCGGTTGGCCGGCTGGATGGTGGTGCGGACCGTGACCACCGTCGCCTTCGTGCGCGGTCCGGCAGCGGGTTTCGCCTGCTGCTGCCGCTGCTGCGACGGTTTGCACGAGATGCAAACGAGCAGGAGTACGAGGAGAATACGTCGGGTAGTCACTCTTTCGCGTCGAACCAGCTTTTCCCCCAGTGCGCGTCGACTGCCAGCGGCACCGCCAGCGGGAAAATGTTCTCCATCGTCTCTTTCACGATCCCCGCCACGTCGGCCGCGTTCGCCTCCGGCGCCTCGATGACGATTTCGTCGTGCACGGTCAGCAGCATGCGCGCTCCCGTGGGCGTGAGTTTCTCGTCGAGGGCGATCATGGCCAGCTTCAGGATGTCGGCGGCCGTCCCCTGGATCGGCGCGTTCGTGGCCATCCGCTCGGCGTTGCCCCGCACGGTGAACGAGCGGTTCTGGATCTCCGGGATGTAGCGCACGCGGCCGAAGAGCGTCGTCACTTTCCCGGTCCGCCGCGCTTCCTCGAGCGTCCGGTCGAGGTAGCCCTGGATCTTCGGGTAACGCGCAAAGTAGGCGTCGATGAAGTCCTTGGCCTGGTTCGTCGGGATGCCCAGCTCGTTCGAAAGGCGGAACGCCGACATGCCATACAGCACGCCGAAGTTGATCGTCTTCGCGGCGCGGCGCTGGTCGTGCGTAAGCTCGTTCTCCGGGATGTTGAACATCTTCGAAGCGGTGGCGCGATGGATGTCGGCGCCGCGCCGGAAGGTCTCGATGAGGTCCTCGTCCTGGGAGATGTGGGCGAGGATGCGCAGCTCGACCTGCGAGTAGTCGGCCGCCAGCAGCACGAACCCATCCTCGGCGATGAACGCTTTCCGGATCTCGCGTCCCGTCTCCGTGCGGATGGGGATGTTCTGCAGGTTCGGGTCGGAGGACGAGAGCCGCCCCGTCGCCGCCACCGCCTGATTGAACAGCGTGTGCACGCGGCCGTCACTGCCGACGAGCACCGGCAGCGCGTCGATGTAGGTCGACTTCAGCTTGTGCAGCTCCCTGTAACGAAGAATGAGCTGCGGCACCTCATAGCCGTGGCTGGCCAGCTCCTGCAGCACTTCCATGTTCGTCGACCAGCTCTTGGTCTTCGTCTTCTTCAGGACGGGGTACTGGAGCTTCTCGAAGAGCACGTGGCCGAGCTGCTGCGGGGAGTTGAGGTTGAACTCCATGCCGGCTGCTTTGTAGATCTGCGTCTCGAGCTCGGCGATCTGCGCGCCCATGGCGTTGGACATCGAGCGCAGGAGGCCGGTGTCGATGCGGATGCCTCGCTCTTCCATCCGGCCGAGGACGGGGAAGAGAGGCATTTCGATGCGATGGTAGATGTCGAGGAGGGCCGGGTCGCGATGGAGCTCCGGCGCGAGGACGTCGCGGAGCGACATCACCAGGTCGGACTTTTCGCCGAGGTAGGGGACGTAGGGGGTGATCGCGGAGGAGCCGATCTCGTGGTCGATCTCGAAGAGCGGGGCGGTCTTCTGCACGTCCTTGCGGACGACGACGTCCTGCTTGAGACGGTCGCGGACGATGTTGCCGAACAGGTGGCTCGGCAGGCCGGGGTTGAGGACGTACGACATCAGCATGACGTCGTCCCACTTCGCCGGCACCGGCCACTGCGCCGAGTGGAGCCGGCGGATCTGGACCTTGGCGTCGTACGCGATGAAGGTGCGGTCGCTCTGCAGGACTTCCCGCAGCGCGTCGACGAGCTCCCCGTTGCCGCCGAAGGCCTTGTCGAGCGGGACGATGAGCGATTCGGTCGCCTTGCGGGAGAGGGCCGCGGCGACAGGGGCGTCGAAGCCGTCGATGGTCCGCGGCTCGAGCCAGATCGCCAGCGGGCCGGTGCCGGCGGCGAATTCGCGCACGTCGTCCGCCGACTCGGCGATCCGGTGCTCCCGCTCGACCGCAGGCGCCTCGGGCAGGAACTCCTGCATCAGCGACGCGAACTCGAGGCGGGAGAAGAGGTCGTGCAGCTTTGGGCGGTCGGGCTCGCCGCGCGTGAGGGTGGCGAAGTCGATCGTCAGGTCGAGGTCGCACTTGATCCGCGCCAGCTCGCGGGAGAGGAGGGCCTTCTCCTTGTTCTCTTCGAGGGCCTTGCGCTGGGCGGCCTTCTTCACCTGGTCGAGGTTCTCGTAGATGGCGTCGAGCGACCCGAACTGCTGGATCAGCGCCTTCGCCCCCTTCTCCCCGATGCCCGGCACGCCGGGGATGTTGTCGATGGCATCCCCCCAGATGGCCATGACGTCGACGACCTTCTCGGGCGGCAGGCCGAAGGCTTCCTCCACGCCGGCCGCGTCGTACATCACCTCGCGCCCGGTGTGGTACAGGCGGATGCCGTTGCCGACGAGCTGAAAGAAGTCCTTGTCGCTGGTGGCGATGACGACCTCGTACCCGCGGTCGCGCGCGGTGCAGGCCAGCGAGCCGATGAAGTCGTCGGCCTCCCACTCGACGGAGCGGATGATGGGGATGCGCAGCCCTTCGAGGGCCTCGTAGATGAACGGGATCTGCACCGACAGGTCGTCGGGCATCGGCTTCCGGTCCTTCTTATAGTCCTCGAACTGCAGCGTGCGCGCGGTCTCCTTCCCCTCGTCGAAGGCCACGGCGATGGCCTCCGGCTCATAGTCCTTCAGCAGCTTCTTGAGCATGTTGACGAAGCCATACACGGCATTCGTCGCCAGCCCCGACGAGTTCGTCAGCCCGCGGATGGCGTAGTAGGCGCGATAGAGATTGTTGGAGCCGTCGATGATGATGAGGGAGGGCATGGGCGCGGCGATGATATCGCCGCGGATTGAGGATTGAGGATTGAGAATTGAGGATAGCTGACCGGAGGCGCCTCTTTCCTCAATTCTCA
>DASWMP010000207.1:0-12206 GCA_036399695.1 Thermoanaerobaculia bacterium
GGCGCCGTACTTTGCAGTACGGCGCCGCGCCGGTCGGACAGCGTCAGTAGATGGGCTGCTCTTCGCAGTACCGGCAGGTGAACACGCGGCAGGTGCAGGTGGTGGGATTCCAGATGTTACCGTTCGCCTCGCAGGCGTCGCGCTGCGCCTCCTTGCCGGCGCACGGATCGGGGATCTCGTCGAAAATGAACGACCCGCCGACGGGCAGGCTCCACGAGCTGCCCTGATTCTGGAAGGTGCAGCACGGCGGATATTCGCCGTTCACCGTGTAATAGAAGCCGTAGTTCTGGCTGTACCAGTAGGTGAGAGGCGTACCACGGGGATCGTTCGACGCCATCGCGTAGCCCACGATGCCCTGGTAGCGGTAGTTGCCGCCGTGGTTGGCGTAGTAGATGGAGTAGTAATAGTAAATCCGGGGGCTCTGGTCGACCTGCCAGCGGTAGACGGGCGTCAGCCCCTGTCCCGCGCGCGGGGTGTAGCCCGGCACGACGGGGACGATGTCGGCCTGACCGACGAACGGCTGGTACGCGTAGTTGTACGGGTTGCCCGTTCCCTCGCTGAAGTTGCTGGTCAGGAAGTGGCCGAGGGTTGCGTTCTGTGTAATGAAGCGGTGGAACGGCGTCGCCTGTACCGTGATGCTGCTCTGGGCAAAGGCGCTTTGTGAAATCCCCACTGAAGCGACGAGCAGCAGCGCGAGACAAAGCAGTTTCATCGACGCGGTTTTCTTCACCATAAATACCTCCCAGGTATTCGAGGGCATTGGCACTATCGGAAAGCGGGACGTGAATCGGTCTTCGTTCCTTTGAGGGCACCTCCTTACGGCGTGGTTTCGATTGTCAGCTCGTGATGCTGATGAAACCATGCGCGCAGGAGACGGCGATCCCTCGAACGGGGGGTATGGAGAGCAGTTTTTACGGCGGAATCGCGGAGTGCGGTGGCCGCCGCACTTCAGGACTCAGCCGCGCGCCACGCCCGGTCCCGCGAACACCTTCCTCCGCCAGCCGAACCAATACACCGCCATTACGAGCGCGAGCGCGAGCATCGTCCAGAGCACCAGTTCGTTCGGCGGGAGCACGAACACGATGGCGATGAAGATGCACCAGATGATGGCGATGGCGTTGATGGCCGGGCCGAAGCGGCCGAGGCTCCAGTGCGCCAGGTCGCGCGGCACGCGGTTGCGGAAGTTCAGCCAGATCGGGATGACGTACGCGAGATAGAGCGCGATCGTGCTGATCGACGTCACGACCGAGAACGCGGCCGCGTACAGGCAGACCAGCACGGCCAGTATACTGGTGATCAGGATCGCCCAGACCGGCGTGTGACGTCGGCCGCTGACCCGCTTGAGCAGCGAGGCGCCCGGCATACCGTCATCACGGGCGAAGGCGTACCACATGCGTCCCATCGAGGTGATGGACGCCGCGCCGCACAGCCACATGGCGCCGCCGATGATGACGGCGATCGTATTCGCCATCGCGCGCGGCAGGTTCTGCGAAACGATGTAGAGCACCGGGTAAGGATCGGCCGCGGTGCGGGCGACGTCGCCATTCGGGATGCACCACGTCAGGACCATCAGCATCAGATAGCCGACGACCGCCGAGACGGCCACGGAGAGAAAGATCCCCCAGGCGGAGTTCAGGCGGGCCATCTTCGTCTCTTCGGCCACGTGAGCGGAGGCGTCGTAGCCGGTGTACGTCCACTGCGCCTGCAGCAGCGCGAGGACGAACAGCAGCATCGGCGGCGACGCTCTGTACAGCTCCTGCAGCGGCGGAAGGAGGCGCAGGAGGAGCGAGCCTGTCGAGTAATCGCCCGCCACGATTGTCGTCGCCGGCGCTGCGCTGGGTGCATAGGAGAAGAGGAACGCGCCGCTGTTGTGATGCGTGCCGAACAGCGTCAACAGAATCGTGATCAGGAGCACGCCGCCGATGTGCCACCAGACGCTGACGTCACTGAGCAGGGCCGTGATGCGGATGCCGTAGACGTTGATGAGCACCTGCGGAATCATGATCACGACCATGACGCCCACCTGAAACAGCCAGGTGGTGTACAGCGGATCGGGAGGCAGACCGAAGATCGTGGTGGTGGCGCCGATGAGATAGATCGCCGCGGCGATGTTGATGCCGGCCGTGATCGTCACCTGCCCGATCATGTTCAGCCACGCCGTGACCCACGCCCAGCCGCGGCCGCCCAGGCGAAAGGCCCAGAAGTAGAGCCCTCCGGCCGTCGGATACGCCGAGGCGATCTCCGCCATCGAGGCCGCGACGGCCAGGGTGAAGAGGCTGACGACAGGCCAGCCGACGGAGTTGACGATCGGCCCGGCCAGCTTGAGCCCATACCCGTACAGCAGCACGGCACCCGTGAGGATCGAGATGATGGAGAAAGAGATGGCGAAGTTCGAGAAGCCACCCATCTCCCGGAACAGTTGCTGCGCGTATCCGAGAGAGCGGAGGTACTCCTCGTCATCACTTTCGTGCATGGCGATATCGTAGCGGAGTGAGCCGCAGGCGGATGCGGTGGAGTTGATCTCGGAGTGCAATGGCGAATGCCACCGCTCTGCTACACGTGTACGAGAGCGGTGGCGTTCGCCACCGCACTCCGAGACCGATCCCGCAAACTGGCGTCGCCGGCTATGCGGCGGGCGACGGGACGGGCTGGGTTTCGGCGGGCAGGCAGGCGGCGGTGGAGATGGCGGCGCTGCTGACCGTCAGGCTGAGGAGGTAGCCGCCCAGCATCAGCCAGAAGAGGAGACCACCTTCGAAGAGGTTGCCGCAGTCGCGGCAGTGGCGAAGCGGCGCGCCGACGATCTCGCTGACGAAGAACCAGGGCACGAGCACGACGGTCGTGATGAGGGTGGTCTGCAGGAATCCGGGTGCGGTGGCCGGCGCGTAGCCCATCAGCCGCGCCGGCAGGAGCAGGGCGGTGGCGCCGAACCAGAGGGCGAGCATCGCAAAGGCGCGGAAGTCGACGCGGACGTCACGAGTGGCCGGCAGGAGATCACTCAGGGCGAACGCAGCGGCGAACACGAGCGCCGCGGCGCAGGTGAGCAGGCCCGCTCCGCGGAGTGCGCGGCGCAACACTTTGCCGCGAGCGAAGCCGGCGCGACGGCGCAACAGCCACGCCGTCAGGATGAGCGCGACGAGGGCGTGAAAAAAGAACATTGTCGACACCATCAAGGTGTAGCCGAAGAGGTCGCGGGCCTGGTCGCGCGCGTCCGGCGCTTCGGCGTTCCGGATGAAGTCGAGGGGGCCGCGCGGCGGCTCGGGCGGGGAGATCGCCTGCAAGACGAAGCCGGCGACCTGCGGCACCACGATCTGAATGGCAAGGCAGACGAACGCCATCAGGATGGCGGGGCCGAATCCAAGCGCGAATTGCTTCAGGCTCTGGTTCAACAGCCGGAACACCTTCAGCATCGTCCCTCCCCTGCTGGCAGTGTAACTTTACCCGGTCATTTGCAGGGCGGCCAGCCGATCACGTGCATCGCTGGTGAGCGGGCCAGAAAGAGGATGCCGTCAAAGTCGGCGAACGGCCGGAACCTGAAGGCCGACATCGGCAGGACGTGATACTGGCGCACGCCGCCGAGGGGGCGGGCGAGCATGGTCTGATGGCCGTACGTCGCCAGCCGTTCTTCGACCGACCCCGGAGTGCGCGGGCCGAGGCCGCAGACGCCTGGCGCGCGGGCAACTTCCGATTCGTACGCGGTGATCGCGAAGCTCACGTAGTCGGCGCCGAGGGCTGCTTCGAGATGGCTGCCGAGGGGCAGCTCACCGTCGGGCAGCAGATTCTGCGCGACGTGCACGTCGGCGGCCCAGAGCACGGTCTTCGCGCCCGGTGCTTTCATCGCGCGGCGCACGTGAAAGGCGTACGCCATGGCCTCGTCGCGATAGTTGAAGCCCTTGGCGAAGTCGTCGCGGATCTCGAAGATCTCCTCCTGATTCGCGCGCAGACCGATGACCCGCAGCATGGCGACGTCGAAGGCCTGTTGCGACGTGCGCTCGACGATGGTGCTGCGGTTGGCCTCGAGAAAGGACTCGACGCCGCTCAAGGCGCTGATGCAGGTGGCGTGGACCGCCGGCGGGACTTCGCCGAACGGATGGGTCAGGCCGAACGCCTTTTCGCACGACCCGAGGCCGGTCAGGCGCGGGTCGGTCTGGGGCACGCCGAAATCGCGCAGCAACGCCACGAGCGCCGGGCCGTCCTTATCGGGTTGCTGGATGTCGAACCCGAAGACGGTGAGGCGATCCGCCGGATCGGGGTGCATGCTGTTCCACTCGCACATCCAGCGGACCATGTCCGCGTACTCGGTGCTGTACCAGACGACGTGCTCGTCGCGAATGGCGCTTTCGGCGGTGCCGGAGCAGGTCTGGACGTAGGTGTTCGTCCGCTCGACCGCTTCCCAGTTGCTCTCGATGGCGAAGGCCCGGAAACCCTTCTCCTCGACGAGGAAGCGGAAGAGCCGGTGCTTCATGAGGTAGAAGCCGCCCGACGTGTGGAAGCTCTCGCCGAGGCCGACGACGTCCGCGTCGCCGACGATCGCGCCGAACGGCGCGAGATCGTCCGTGGCGGGAAGCGCCGGGTCGTAACCGGCGAGCTGGTGGACCTCCAGCCGGGTCTCGGCAGGACGTACGGCCCGCTGGCGGCCAGTGGCGGACGACTGCGCGTCGGCGCTGGCGGCGGCGAGCGTCAGTGAGGTGATGAAAGCGAGCAGCAGGCAGCGGCGAGCGAGCATGTCGGCGTCCGTCTTTTCGTCTGATTTTGGTAGATGGACAGTATGGCGTGGATCGACGGGGGAAGGCCGGAGGAAGCGGTGGCAGGACTGTGACGAAAGTTGCGGCCCGCCTCGACGAACCGCCGTCGAGGAACGAGCCGGCGCTGACGGGGGAAGAAAAACCGCTGGCGAGCGAAGAAAAACCGCTACCAGGGGAGGAAAAAATCGCTTCCAACTTGAGCGTGATCGCTACCAGCGGAAGAGAAATCGCTACCACGGGACGCAGAATCGCGTGCGCGTGAAGAAGAAACCGCTGCCAGGTGAACTGATTTCGCTTCCGCGGCAAGCGTGAAAGCCTCCCCTGCAGCGATTCCTTCCTCCGCTGCAAGCGGTCGCCCTTGCGGTGGTAGCGTTGACGGTTACCGTGGCAGCGGTCGCGCTTCCCGTGGTAACGATGGCGCTTCCCGTGGCAGCGGTCGCGCTTCCCGTGGCAGCGATTCGCGCTCGCCGTGGCAGCGATCACGGTTGCCGTGGAAGCGATTCGCGCGTCCGGTGGAAGCGATCACGCTTCCCATCGCAGCGATCACGGTTGCCGTGGAAGCGAATCGCGCTTGCCGTGGTAGCGGCCACGGTTGCCGTGGAAGCGATGGCGCTTGCCGTGGCAGCGATTCGGCGCTTCCCGTGAAAGCCCGCTCCGGGGGCGCCAGCGTCGTAGCCCCGGGCGCAAGCCCCAACGGCGTCAACTTTAGATGTGGGACAGACACTCTTGTCTGTCCCGTGCACCCGAACGGCCGCTTGTCTGGAGGAATGGACTCGGGGGTGGGCCGGACAGACAGGAGTGTCTGTCCCACATGACGGTGTAACCCCCGAGCGGATGCGCTCATCACACGGTCCGGTCAATACCACCCTAAGTTGCTCGACAACGGACAACCGGCAACACCGGGCCGAACGGGGCGGAGACCCGAGGTAGAAACCAAAAACCAAAAACCAACAACCAAAAACCAAAAACCACCCCCGTCCCCCTCCCTGGTTACCTTTCTGCCCGGTCGCTGGTCTAATCGCCTGACATGTCATTCCTGGGCTGGGTTCTCTCATTCGTTTCGCTGCTGGCGCAGACCACCGACGGCAGCTATCTGGCGCTGAAAAATCAGGCGGAGGCGGCGGTCGCGGAGAAGTCGTTCGCGCGCGCCCATACGTTGTACGAGCAGGCGCAGAAGGTGGCGCCGAAGGACGAGCAGCGCTGGGTCGCGTTCCGGCTGGCCGATACGGCCTGGCGCGGTGGGACGAACGAGCAGGAGCCGAATCAGGCCGCCCGCGAGGCGCTGGAGAAAGTCATCCGGGAGTCGCCGGAGCATGACCGCGTCTGGGCCGAGGCCAACGAGTCGCTGGGGGACTTCCACGCGTGGCATTCCTACCAGCCGTACAGCGAGTGGTACGGGGCGGCGCTGGACTGGTGGGCCGGCAGCAGCGACCTCGCGCTCGCCCGGCAGCGCTACCTGGACATGGTCTGGCGCATCGTCCGAGGACAGTCGCGCTGGAACCCGCGCTCTGACGAAAACCCGCAGGCGATCCCGCGCGACGTCCTGGTGAACGCGGTCGCCATCGCCGACACGGCCGCCGACCGCGCCCACGCCCGCTACCTCCTCGCGCAGCAGTACCTCCTCCACCGCACACCCGACGCCGTCGAGCGCGCCTACGAGCTCCTCGAGCAGATCGTCGCCGACGGGAAGAAGACCGCGTACTACGACGACGCGCTCCATCTCTACGCCAGCACGCTCACCAGCACCGGCGCGGTCTACGTGGACGAGGAGCGCGCCACGATGCGCCCCGACTTCCGGCGGGCGCTCGAGCTCTACCGCCGGATCCTGACCGAGTTCCAGCCCGGGCAGTCGAAATGGGTGGACGACGCGAAGAGGGCCGTCGAGCTCATCACCGCCCCATCGGCCGGCGTGGACGTCGGCCAGACGTTCCTCCCGGACTCCGAACAGCAGATCCACCTCACCTGGCGCAACGTGCAGGAGGTCGAGCTCACGATCGCGCCGACCGACCTCACGCGACACAGCACCAAACCCGAAGCGTGGCTCACCGAGACCACCGAGGCGCCGATCCGCCGCTGGATCGAGAAGACGAACGATAGCGGCGATCACCTGCCGACGCACCGGACGGTCCGGATCACCCCGCGGCTCGCGACCGGCGCATACGTCGTCACGGCACGCGGCGGTGGAAAGACCGGCCGGGCCCTGCTCCTCGTCACCGACCTGCACGTGCTCGTGCACGCCGTCGGTGGACACGTGCAGGCGTTCGTCTCCCACGTCCTCACCGGCGAGCCGGTGGCCGGCGCGCGCGTCACCGTGAACCGCGCCAGGAGGGACAACACGTTCGACCAGCGCACCGTGGAGACGAACGCCAGCGGCATCGCCGACGCCGGCGAATTCACGCAGTCGAATGGCTCCACGCTGGTCGCCGCGGCGAAAGGGACACGGCAGGCGTATCACTCGCTGCACACCTGGGGAGGACAGCGCGACACCGGCGACGCCTGGCGCATCTACGCCTTCACGGACCGGCCGGCCTACCGTCCGGGTGAGACGGTGCAGTGGAAGCTGATCGCCCGCCGCCGCCAGCAGGAGCGCTGGGTGACGCCGGAGCAGCAGACGCTCGCCTACGAGATCGTCAATCCGCGCGACGAGAAGGTGGCGGAGGGGAAAGCGACGCTGAACGCGTTCGGCAGTTTCTGGTCCGAGCTCCCTCTCACGGACGCGATGCCCCTCGGCACGTACACGATCCGTTTCAAGCTGGGCAACGACCACGTGGGCGGTGCCGCGCTCTTCCGGCTCGAGGAGTACAAGCTGCCGGAGTTCCGCGTCTCCGTGAGCACGCCGGAAGGCAAGCAGTACCGCACCGGCGACGTCATCGAGGCGGAGGTGGAAGCGAGCTATTACTTCGGCGGACCGGTGGCGAATGCCACGGTGGAGGCGGTGGTGTGGCAGGAGCCGTTCTACCGCTACTGGATGCCGTGGCGGCAGTACCCCTGGTACTTTGAAGATCAGCGCGTGCATCAGGGCGGCGGCCAGATCGTGAAGCGGGAGACGGTGAAGACCGACGCCGCCGGCCGGGCCATCATCCGCATCGAGACTCCGCGTGACCGCGGCGATCTCAGTTACCGCATCGAGGCGCGCGTCGTGGACGCTTCGCGCCGCGAGGTGACGGGCAAAGGCGAAGTGCGCGTCACGCGCCAGCGCTACACCGTGAGCATGCAGCCGGAGCATTACCTCCATCGTCCCGGCGACCGCGTGTCCGTGGCCATCAAGGCGCTCGACGCGAACGACAAGCCGGTGCAGGTCACCGGGACCGTGATCGTGCAGCGTTCCGAGTGGAAGGAGAAGCGCTACGTCGTCGCCGAGAAGGTAGAGGAGGCGAAGGTCACGACCGATAAGGATGGCGAGGCGACGTTCACCTTCACGCCGCGGCGCGAGGGCTACTATCAGGTCGAGTGGGCGAGCCAGGACGTCCTCCCCGGCGAGACCGCGCGCGCCGGCGGCGTGGTGCGGGCGCAGACGACGATCTGGGTGTCGACGACCGCCTCGACGAATATCGGCTACCGCTCGGCAGGGCTGGAGCTGATCGTCGACAAGGAAGCATTCCGCGCCGGCACGACCGCGCCGGTGATGATCGTGACGCCGGCCAGCGGACGCTGGGTCGTGCTGACGTCGAGCGCGTACGGCATCCTGGAGACGCAGGTGCTGCGGCTCGACGGCAACGTGAAGCTCGTGCAGCTCGCGCTGGACCAGCCGCATGTGCCGAACTTCTTCCTCACCGCGTCGTCGGTCTTCGACCGCACGATCGCCACGGTGACGAAGGACATCGTCGTGCCGCCGGTCGAGCAGTTCGTGACGGTGGACGTGAAGCCGGACCGCGAGCAGTACGAGCCGAAACAGAAGGGACGCGTAACCGTGACGGCGCGCGACGCCGACGGCAAGCCGGTGATCGCGGAAGTCGCGCTGGCGGTGTCGGATGAATCGGTGACGGCCATCCAGCAGGACCTGGCCGGCGACCCGCGGCAGTTCTTCTTCGGCGAGCGGCGCTACGCGAACCTCCAGGCCTCCGGAAGCGCCACCACGCAGCAGTACGTGCGTCTGGTGGAAGACGACGGCGTGCTGTACGACGATCGCTATCCGAAGCCGGTAAAGCAGCAGGAGCAGGAAGAAGAGCGCGACGCGGATCAGGCCATGGAGGACGGAGTCGTCGGATCGGCGGCCGGCAACATGGCGCCGCCTCCGCCGCCGATGCCGGTGTCGGCGCCCGCGCCACAGATGTCGAGGCGCGACAGCGCGGTGGCAGAGTCGATCACGGTGACGGCGCAGGCCGCGCCGGCGGCACCGTCCGAGGTTCAGGCTACCGGTGCGGGTGCCGATACAAACGTGCAGATCGAGGTGCGCAGCGACTTCCGCTCCACCGCCTTCTGGAAGCCGGACGTGATCACGGACGCCAGCGGCACGGCGTCGGTCGAGGTGGAGTATCCGCAGGCGTTGACCACGTGGCGGGCCACCGCGCGTGCCGTGACCCGCGAGTCGCAGTTCGGCATCGGGACGTCCACCACGCGCACGAACCTGCCGCTGATCGTCCGCCTGCAGGCGCCCCGCTTCTTCGTGGCCGGCGACCGCGTGACCGTCTCGGCGGTCATCAACAACAACTCCGACGCCGCGATGCAGGTGGCGCCGTCGCTCGAAGTCGAAGGGCTGCGCCTCGACGCGCCGGCACATGTACGGGTCGACGTCCCGGCACACGGTGAAGCCCGCGCCGACTGGACGGTCGGGGCCGAGAAATCCGGTACCGCGAAACTGAAGGTGACGGGGCGCTCGTCCACACACGGCGATGCGATGGAGAAGACGTTCGTCGTCTACGAGCACGGCATCGACAAGCTCGTGGCGCGCAGCGGCAAACTGCGTGGCGAGGAGGCAATCGTCAAGCTCGACCTCCCGCGCGACCGCCGCGCCACGGAGCTGCTCGTCCGCGTGCAGCCGAGCCTCGCGGCGGCCATGTTCGACGCGCTCCCCTACCTGCTCGACTTCCCGTACGGCTGCACCGAGCAGACGATGAGCCGCTTCCTCCCCGCCGCCATCGTAGCCCGCACGCTCGCGCAGTCGGGCGCGGAGCTCCCGATTCCGCGCAAGCGGCTCGACGAGGTCACGGCCGCCTCGATGGCCCGCCTCTACGACTTCCAGCACCACGACGGCGCCTGGGGCTGGTGGAAGGAAGGCGAGAACGACCTCTGGATGACGGCCTACGTGGTCTGGGGCTTCTCCATCGCCCGCGACGGCGGCCTGCCGGTGCGGAAGGAGGCGGTCGACCGCGCCTATGAATGGCTGGACGACCAGCTCGTCGAGATCGCCGGCAGCCCGCACGATCTCGCCTGGGCGCTGCACGCGCTCGCGGCCTGGCGCGGCACGCCGTCGGCCGATGCACGCAAAGCCTTCGACGCTGCCTACGAGCGGCGCGCGGAGCTCAACGCCTATTCACGCGCGCTGCTGGCGCTGGCGGCGCACGACTTCGGCTTCGCCGAGCAGGCACGCGTGCTGGTACGCAATCTGGAGAACGGCGTGAAGATCGACCGCACGCCCGACCAGTCGGTGCTGCTGCGCGGTGAGACGGCCGCCGAGACGATGGCCACCGTGCACTGGGGTGCCGACCGCTTCTGGTGGCGCTGGTGGGACTCACCGGTCGAGACGACGGCGTTTGCGCTGCAGGCCATCGTCACGATCGATCCGAAGAACGAGCTGATCGAGCCGGCCATGAACTGGCTGGTGAAGAACCGCCGCGGCGCGCGCTGGAACAACACGCGCGACACGGCCATCTCCATCCTCGCGCTCAACGATTACCTGAAGGCGTCGGGCGAGCTGACCGGCGACGTGAAGTACGAGGTGACGGTGAACGGCACGCCGGTGACAACGCAGTCGATCGACCCGTCGCTGATCCGCGACAGCAACGAGATCCGCATCCGCCGCACGGGCGGCCGCGGCCCGATTTACTTCGCAGCGGAGGCGAGGTTCGTGTCGCTCGAGGAACCGGTGAAGGCAGCGGGCCACGAGCTGTTCGTCCGCCGCGAGTACTTCCGCCTCGTGCCCCGCCCGACGCTGCTGAAAGGCGTGGTGTACGACAAGGTCCCGCTGCGCGACGGCGAGTCGATCAAGACGGGCGAGCGCCTGGAAGTGGTGGCCACGATCGACGCGAAGAACGATTACGAGTACCTGCTGTTCGAGGACCTCAAGCCAGCCGGCTTCGAAGCCATCGCCCTGCAAAGCGGCGAGCCGCTCTACGCCACCGGGCCCGAAGGCGCGACGGCGTACGTCTATCAGGAGCTCCGCGACCGGAAAGTAGCCCTCTTCATCGACCGCCTCGGCCAGGGCATGTGGGAGATCCGCTACCCCCTCCGCGCCGAGGTTCCCGGCTCCTTCCACGCCCTCCCCCTCCTTGGCGGCCCGATGTACGTGCCGGATGTGCGAGCGAATGGAGACGAGATGCGGGTGGAGGTGCGGGAGTGAGACCGTCGTGTGGGAAAATCCGCGGCCGATGACTACCTTCAGCACATCTCGTGAGATCCCCGCCACCGTCGACCAGGTCTTCGCCGCGTTCAACGATGCGGAGCGCCTGGCGCGGTGGTGGGGCCCCGACGGCTTCACCAATACGTTCGACGTCTGCGAGTTCAAGGACGGCGGCCGCTGGTCTTTCACCATGCACGGCCCGAACGGCAAGAACTACAAGAATGAAAGCGTGTTCGCCGAGGTGGACGCGCCGCGGAAGGTCGTCGTGCAACACGAGTCGCAGCCGAAGTACC
Organism: Thermoanaerobaculia bacterium; assembly: GCA_036399695.1. Classification (GTDB taxonomy): domain Bacteria; phylum Acidobacteriota; class Thermoanaerobaculia; order Gp7-AA8; family Gp7-AA8; genus DASVEE01. Next base: position 11,535 of record DASWMP010000207.1, read on the forward strand.
GGCTGACGATCACGCTGGAACCGTCGTCGTCCGGGACGCTCGTCTCCTGGTCACAGGCGTTCGAGAGCGCGGAGATGGCCAGCAAAATCGAGGCGATCGTGGTCCCGGCGAACGAGCAGAACCTCGATCGCCTGACGGCCGAGGTGCTGAAGTGACGCCGTCGTCCATCGACATCGCGGAAACGGACGAAGCGATCGCCGCCTGCTTCCCGGTGCTGCGCCAGCTTCGCCCGGCGCTCGACGAGTCGACGTTCGTCGGGGATGTGCGGCGGATGCAGCAGCAGGGATACGTTCTCGCCTCACTGAGCGCTCCGGACGTGCGGGCGGTGGCGGGCTACCGCTATTTCGAGATGTTCGCCTTCGGTCCGATGCTCTACGTCGACGACCTCGTCACGGACGAAACGCATCGTTCGTCGGGCTACGGTGAGCAACTGTTGACGTGGTTAAAGTCCGAAGCGACGCGGAACGGCTGCAAGTTCCTGACGCTCGACTCCGGCCTGAAACGCCTCGGCGCACATAAGTTCTACCGCAGGCACGGCATGGAGGAGATCGCGCTGCATTTCGCGATCTCGACGGACGGCGGGCCGATGTGGACTAGCGAGTAGGCGGGATCTCGCTACCAGACGCGATGGTGCGTCTCGGAGTGCGGTGGCGAACGCCACCGCTCTGGTAG
>DASWMP010000208.1:0-40068 GCA_036399695.1 Thermoanaerobaculia bacterium
CCGCGGGCACGCTGGCATTCAATGTGGGACAGACACTCTTGTCTGTCTGCGCCCGCAGGCGCCGGTTTCTAATCAGGCCATCAGAGTGTGTGCGCTCCGTTTTGAGACACCCTCCGTTCGCCACCGCACTCCGAGATCAGAACGACGGCTCGAGCGAGTCTGCCGCCGCCTGGGCCCGTTCCTGCTCCAGCCGGGCGACCCTGGCCCTGAGGTCGGCGAGGTCGGTGTGCATTTTTGTCAACTCGTCCTTCACCGCGTCCCGGGCGACTTCCTGCAGTTTGGCCGTGAGGCGGCCGAGCTGTTCCTGCTGGAAGTTCGTCACCTTGCTGATCGAGTCGCCGAAGATGTCTTTGAGTAAGCCTTCAAATTCCTGAGCCATAGCGTGGTGAAGGGCAGCAAGTGGCGCGCCAGCGCCCCGCGCTAGAACGCGTAGCCGATGGTGAGGAAGTACGTGAACGCCTGCTCGTATTCGGTCGGCGCGCCGGTGATCGGGTGGACGGCGGTTACACGCCGCTGAAGCGGCCAGCCGACGTCGAAACGGAGCGGTCCCACCGGGGATTCGTAGCGAACGCCGGCACCGACTCCGTAACGGAGGCGCTTGAAGTCAATGGTGGTGTCGGCGTAGACGTTGCCGGCATCGGCGAACACCGTCCCGCCGAAGGTGCCGGCGATCGGGAAGCGGTACTCCGCGTTGAAGAGGAACAGTCCGTTGCCGCCGAGAGGGATGACCTCGCCGATGTAGTTCCCGTCGTCGTCCTGGTCGCGGAAGAGCGTCTGCTTGCAGATGTCGAAGCCGTTGCCGCCGCTCTGGAAGTCGCGCGGGTCGAGACAGAGCGAGCCGAGGAGGTCGAGCTCGAAGCCGCGGTGCGAGGTGTCGCCGCCGGCCACGAAGCGCTCCGACAGCGGAATCGCGCGATAGACACCGTCCTGCTTCGCCAGCGGCTTGATCAGGCCGCCACGCGCCGAGACGGCGAACGTCGAGCGCTGCGTCACCGGCAGGTACCAGGCGCCCTGGACGAAGCCCTTGAGGAACGACGTCTCCGAGGCGAACAGCGGGAAGGCGTATTCAACCGAGGCGCTGGTGAAGAAGCCGCGCCGTGGATTCAGTACGTCGTCCCGCTTGTCCCAGAAGAACGTCGGCGTGATGCTCGAGATCTGGATGTTGGCCAGCGAGCGGTCGAGGCCGGGGATCGGATCGGTCGGTGAATCGAGCGACTCGCAGACCGTTCCCTTGATGCAGTCGGAGATCTTGTAGTCGTAGCGCAGCGACCAGCGCGTGCGGTAGTTCGCGACCTTCGTCGCCTCGATGGAGGTGCCGCGCTGGCGGATGCGCGTCTGCGTGCGGGTGTTGTCGTCGCTCTGGTAGACCGTCACCTGCACCGGCACGTTCCAGGGGCCGACGAACGGCTCGCGGTAGGTGAGGAAGAACTCGTTCTCTTTCGAGCTGTTGATCGCCTCGAGGCCGAGGAAGCGGCCGGTGCCGAAGAGGTTCCGGTGCGCGACCGCCGCTGTGATGCGCGGCGCGAACTTGTCCTCTTCCTCGTCGCGGTCGAGACGCGCACCGACCGAGCCCGAGACCGTGAGGTTGCGTCCCTCTTCGACCGAGATGACGACGTTGCGGTCCGCCACGCTCGTGCCGCTCTGTTCCGGCTGCACGTCCACGCGGTTGAAGATGCCGAGCCGGTAGAGGTTGCGCTGCGCTTCGAGGATAGACGTGTAGCTGAATGGCTCACCGCTGTCGAGGTCCGCCTGCCGCAGGATGACCTCGTCGTTCGTGTACGTATTGCCGCGGACGATGATCTCGCCGACCTCCACGCGCGGTCCTTCGGCGATGGTGTACGCGACGGTCGCCGACGTCAGGTCCTCGCTCGTCTGCACGCGCGGCGTCACCTGCACCTCGGCGTTGCCGCGGTCCGCGTAGTACGTCTGCAGCCGCACCTGATCCTCGCGCACGAGCTGCGGATTCAGCGGCTCACCGGTTTCGATCAGCAGCGCCGGCAGGTCGCCGGCGTTCACCTGTTCGGTACCTTCGATGCGCACGTCGCTCACGAGCGTCTGCACGCCTTCGTCGATGGGGAAGGTGACGGTGAGCTCGCCCGTGGCGTCGTTCGCCGCCACGACGGGGCTGGCCACGGTCGCGGTCGAAAAGCCTTGCAGGCGGTAATACGACTCGAGCGAGTCGCGGTCGCCGGTGAGCTGCTCGCGCGTGATGCCGGTCGGGCGGCGCAGGATCGAGGCGAGCAGTCTGCGGAACCCGCCGCTCGGCGAGGTCGCCACGACGCGTCCCAACTCCTTGTCCGGCACCTTCAGGTTGCCGGTGAAGTCGACGTCGGTGAGGCGGTAGCGCGGCCCGGGGTTGACGTTGAACGTCGTGACCCAGGTATCGCCCACGAGAGCGCTCTCGGTATCGACGGCGGCGTTGAAGTGGCCGCGCTGCTGGTACGAACGGGTGATGTTCTCCGCCGCCCGGTCGATGGCGTCTTCGCTGTACTCCGCTTCGCGGCGGCGGAAGGGGAGGAGGCGGCGGACGTCGCTGCGATCGACGCCCGTGACTTCGACGCGCACCTTCGGTCCGGCCTCCACCTTGTAGCGGAGGGTCACGGCTTTCGTCGCTTCGTCGTAGGTATGGCCGAGGAAGTCGACGTCGGCGCGGCGGTGCTCTTCGCGGATGAGATGCGTGCGGATGCGGTCGGCGTCGCGGCGCGCCTGCTCGAGGTTGAACGTCGAGCCGGGCTTGCGGCGCATCTGGTCGATGAGCGTCTCGGGCGTGAACGGCGCCGGCTCGCCTTCGATGATCACGTTTGCGATCTTCGCCTGCGGTCCGGGCACGACGTGGAACGTGACGCTGGCGAGGCTGCGCTCGCGATCGAACGTCGTCTCCGGATCGACCGTGGCTTCGAGGTAGCCGTCCTGTTGCAGCCGTTCCTGGATCGTGGTGGCGCTGTCGTCGACGGCATTGAGGGAGAGGACCTCGCCGGTGCGCACCTGCACGCCGCGGTCGACGCGCGTGCCGCGCGGCAGTCCTTCGTAGACGATGTCGCCGACGCGGAAGACCAGGAAGAGCGAGAACGTGAGGTTGACGCCGGTGGGTGTGTCGCCGGCATCGACGCGGATGTCGCGGAAGTTGCCGGTGGCGAAGAGATTCTTGATCGACGACTGCAGCTCGCGGACCGAGAGCGGCTCGCCTGCCTTCACGGTGACGTACTGGCCGAGGTTGGAGATGTCGAAGCGGCCGTCGGCGTGGAACTGGATCGTGGCGATCGGGCGGCCGGCGGTGGCCGCGGGAGTGACGGTGGTGGTCGGCGGCGCCGGGACGATGGGCGTCGTCGTCTCGGTCGATTCGTCGCGGCGCAGCGTGGCGAACGAGGACAAGCGCTCGTCGACGGCGCCCCAGGTCCAGCGGCCGTTGTAGCGGCGGCGGAAGCGGGCGTCGATGCGGTACTCGTCGTCGGCATCGCGGGTGAGCTGGAGCGTCCAGTCGCGGTTGACGATCCACTCCACCGCCTGGCTGCTGTCGTGGCTATCGAGGTAATAGACGACGAGCACGCGCACGTCGTCGGAGACACGCTGCGCGAACGACACCTTCGGTCCGGCGCCGGCGCTCGTTTCGAGGAGGCCCGGATCGTAGGAGAACGATTCGGCGAACGGCAGGAGCTGCGAGCCGAGGAGCGAACCGAGGCTCTGGAAGAGGAGCGACTGGCCGACGAGTGACGCGCTCGCGCCTGCCGCGCCGTTGCGGCCTGTGAGGCCGCCGAGGCCGAGCAGCGAGAAGAGCGTGATGTCGCTGGCGGGGGGGTCGCTCGTGATCGTCGGGACGATGCGGTCGATCGTGCCGGTGATGTTGATCGTCAGGTCGATCGGGCCCGCTTCCAGTTCGGAGATGCCACCGGAGACGCGTCCTTCCAGCGTGACGTCGAAGTAGGGATCGATGCGGAAGGGATTCTGGAACTCGATGGTGCCGCGGGCAACGTTGTAGTCGACGTTCTGGAAGCGGACCGTGCCCCCTTCATTCAGCGTGACCTCGCCGAGGATGATCGGGTTGGCGAGCGTGCCGGTGACGTCGAGCTGTGCGCTGCCTGTGACGTCGGCGATGTTGTTGCGCACGGCGAGCGTGTTCGGCGCGTTGACGCGCAGCCGCAGGTCGACGCGCTCCTGCCAGCCCGCGCTCGTGATCGGGGCGATGCCGCGGCGCGAGAGGATCACATTGAGCAGCGACTGGCGGAAATCGAAGTCGCGGAAGTAGAGCGCGCGCGTGACGTCGACGTCGCCGGTGATGGCCAGCCGTTCGAGGCTGCCGCTCACCAGCAGGTTGAAGTCGCCTTCCACCGTCAGGCCTTCGAAGTAGCGCACCGCCACCTCGGTCCCCTGCACGGTGATGCGCACGCGATCCGGCGTGAGCCCCTGCACCGTGATGAAGCCGCCGAGGACCACGCGGCCGCCGCCGAGCGTGGCCTGCACCGATTCGATGTTGATGCGGTTGCCGTCGAAGACGACGCGGCCGTTCACGTCGTCGATCGTCTGCGGGAAGCCGGAGAAGCGGAACTCCGCGTTGTGGATGTCGGCGTAGCCCGTCACGCTCGGTGCCGCGAGCGTGCCACGCGCCGTGGCCGTCACGTCGAAGCGGCCGTCGGCCCTGAGATCGGGCACGAAGAGCTGCAGCAGCGCCGCCTGGACCGTGCCGCTCACGTCGAGGTTGATGGCTTTGTTGCCGATGAGGCTCACGTCGCCCGTGACGCTGAAGGTGGAGTCGGTGCTCTGCAGCGAGACCGATTCGAGGATGACGCGGCCGTCGCGCAACGTGAAGCGGAGCGGCTGCGCGGCCACGAGCGGATGGCCGGCCACCGCGAGGTTGAACGTCGGCGCCGAGCCTTCGACGACCAGCGCGCTGATGTCGTTGAGCCGTCCGCCAAGCTTGAGGTCCAGGACGAGGTTGCCGGTGGCCGGGATGCTGGCCGTCTGCGGCGCGAGGGCGAGCAGACGGGCCACGTCCGTGACGGTGATGCGCACCAGGCCGTCGACCGCCAGGTTCTCGCCGACGACACCTTCACCTTCGATCGTGGCGATGTCGGCGATGCCGCCGCGCACGATGAGGCGTCCGCCACGGATGGCCACGTAGAGCGACGGCGGAGGCGTTCCTTCCGGCAGCTTCAGTCCGCGGATCGTGGCGCCGGTCAGCGTCGCTTCGACGACGAGCTCGGGGTTGTCGAATGTGCCGGCGCCGGTCGAATTCAGCGTGATCGTGCCGCCGAGGAGATCGCGCAGTGTGCTCAGAAGGCCGATCCTCGACAGGTCGATCGAGGAGGACTGGATCGTGTAGTTGAAACGCTCGTTCGTGAGGTCGATCTCCGCCTCGCCGCGGATCTCGCCGGCGGCGGCCTGCACCAGCAGGTTCGTCGCGCGGACGCGTCCCTCGGTGAAGCGGATGTCGGCGCTGGCGAGGTCGATCGGCTCGCCGAACGCGGTGCCCTGCCGCACGACGATGCTGCCTTCACCTTCGAGCGCGTCTTTCGGTCCGGTGAGGTGCAGCTTGCCGGTGAGCTGGCCGGTGACCGGGAGGTCGGTGAAGTCGAGGAACCTGGCGATGTCCTCGACCGGGAAGTTGCGGGCGTCGATGTCGAGGTCGAGCGCGAAGTTGCCGTCGCCCGGCTGCCAGGTGACGTCGCCGGCAAGGCGGAGCGACGCATCGCCGCGATTGATCGTCAGGCCGGCGAAGGTGACGCGTCCGGATTCAGGCGTGCCGGTCACGACGAGGTTCCCGGTGGCCAGTCCGGGTCCGATCTCCAGCTCCAGGCCGACTGCTTCCATCGCCCGTTGCGCCGGGTAGTTCGTCGCGGCCACGGCGATGTCGAAGACCGGTCCGGCGCCGGTCTCCGGGAACTTCAGCGTGCCGGTGAGCTCGAGCCGTCCTCCGCCGAGCGTGAAGACGGCGCGGTCGAACTTCAGCGTGCTGTTCGGACCGTCGTACTGCAGGTCGATGGCGGCGTCGCCGAGGAGGATGTTGTTGTACTGCACCTGCGAGCCGTCGACGTGCGCGGCGACGCGCGGCGCTTCGATCGGACCGGTGATGCTGCCGGTGATCTTGCCGCTGCCGCCGAAGCCGAGCAGCGTGAAGTCGTTCTTGCCGGCGGACTGCGCGAAGTTCACGGCGATGCGGTCGAGCTCCGAGAAGTCGCGGCTGTCGATCGCCAGCTTCAGGTCTGTGACGACCCCTTCGATCTTCAGCTTGCCGGTGGCGCTGATGTGCGACTGGTCGGTGTCGAGCTCCAGGCTGCGGAAGGTGACGACGCCGTTGTCGAGCGCGAAGTTCGTGTTGCCGGCGACGCCGATCGGATAGCGCGCGTCGGAGAAGGCCACCGCGTTCTTCGCGAGGCGCGCCGTCCCCTCGCCCGCACCCTCGAGGATCTTCTCCTTGTTCCAGCGGTAGGTGAGCGCGCCCGTCGCCGCGGCGCGCAGGCCGGTCTTCTCGACGCCCCAGTCCGAGAAGAGGTGCTCGATGGAGATGCCGTTGTAGCGGAGGTCGACCGTCATCGGGTAGGGCTCGGCGAACTGCGAGAGGACGTAGTGCGCCTTGATCCCGCCGCCGCCGTAGCGTGCGTCGTCGACGTCGACCACGGCACGGTTGCCCGTGACGTTGAGCTTTCCTTTGACGTTCGTCAGCTCGTACGTGTCGGCGGCGAGGCGCGACGAGACCCAGCCGCCCGTGAGGTTGAAGTCGCCCGACTTGCCGCGTAGCCGCGTGTCGAGCGCAACGTCCCCTTCGAGCGGCAGCTCTACTTTGAAAATCTCCTGGATGCGCGGCAGGCCGACGCGCGACGTGATGCGCAGGTCGTAGACCGCTTCGGTGAGCGGATCGAGCTTGCCGGAGACGAACGCTTCGATGCCGCGCCCTTTGAGGGCGATCGACTGCAGCGCGAGCACGCCGGGCGTGTAGCGGAAGCCGCCGCGCAGGTCGACGTCGAAGGGGACGTACTCCTGCAGCCGCAGGCGCACGAGCGGGCTGTTCATGATGCCGGCGTACAGCCCTTCCTTCGTCGTTACGGTGATCTCGGAGGCGATCTTCGTCGCCACCGCTTCGATGTCGTGCTTGCGGTCGAGGAAGGAGAACTGGCCGCCGGTGATGAACAGTTTGTCGAGCTCGACGCGCACGAACTCGAAGGAGCGCTTCGGCCCCGTCTTCCACTGCGGGAAGTTGTGCGTGCCGTCCGGGAAGACTTCGAAGAAGAGTTGCGGGTCGCGGATGTCGACGCGGCCGACGCTCAGCTCGCGGCGCAGGAACGATTCGACGCCGCCGCTGATCTCGACCTGGCGCACGGTGGCGAAGTAGCGCGCCTTCCCGCCGGGGGCGTTGGCGATGCGCAGGTCGTCGAGGACGACGCGCAACGGTTTGCCCTGGATGATGCGCACGGAGCGGATCGTGACCTCGCGGCCGAGTCGCGATTCGAGCGTGATCTCGATCCTTTTGCGGATGGTCTCGGCGAAGCTCTCGGTGCCGACGTACCACCAGCCGGTGCCGAGGGTCAGGAAGAGCAGGAGCGTGCCGCCGCCGACGAGCCAGAAGAGCGCACGGAGACAGCCCCACATCGGGCCGCGCCGCTGACGCTGGCGGGCCGTGAGATGGTGGTGTCCCGGTTCTTTCTCCTGCTCTGCGTCCATTCGGGAAAATCGCTACGGTGCAGCTTGCTAACCGCGAGCCATGAGGAAGAGGTCGCGGAGGTTGTTACCTGTCGGCGCAATCATAATCGGCTCACCGACTTGCGCGGCGATGGTGTATGAATCGGAGCCGGCCAGGGCACGGGCGATTTCGTCGCCGTCGTGGGTCCCGGGGAGCCGGGGGAGGAAGATGCCGGCTGCGCCGCTGTTGCCGTCCACGCCGTCTGAGCTGGCGAAGAGGGCCTGGAAGGCGTTGTCCGTTGCTGGTTGTCCCTTGTCCGTGCTGCGCTGCGCCGAGAGCTGGCGGATGAATCTGAGGGCCAGTTCGCTGCAGCGGCCTCCTCGGCCGGTGCCGGTTTTGACGACCGTGGGCTCGCCGCCGGCGATGAGGACTTCGCCTTCACGCAGCGTGGCCGTGCGCGCGGCCAGCGCGGCTGCCGTGGCTTCGACGTCTCCTTCGAGCTGACCTTCCCAACGCACCGCGATGCCTCCCGCCTCTTCGACCAGCTTCGCGGCCGCGGCGGTGAGCGTGCCGTTGTCCGCGAGCAGATGTGACTCGGCGTAGCCAACAACCGGCAGGGCCATTTGATCGCGGAGCTTCGTCACGATGTGGTCACAGTCGATCCTTCGAAGGATGTGGATGGCCTCGTCGAGGGTGGTGTCGTCCGGGAGCGTGGGGCCGGAGGCGATGTCGGAGAGGGCGCCGGCGGAAACGTCCGAATAGAGCAGAGTGATCGCGCGGCCGCGGACCCGCGCCGCGAGCTTGCCCCCTTTGATCGCGGAGAGCCGCTTGCGCACGGTGTTGATCTCGCGGATGGGGAGGCCGGCGTCGATGAGACGGCGGTTGGTGTCAGTGATCTCGTGCTCGGTGAATGGCGGCAGCGGAACTTCCACGCAGGCGGAGCCGCCGCCGGAGATGAGGAAGATGATGTTCTCCTGGCGGTCGACAAACGCGAGCAGGGCTCTGCCCGCGGCGAATGAGGCGGGCGTGATCTGTGGGTGACCGCCCTGGTGCACCGAGTGAGAGACGATGGGACCAATGGGACCGATAGGACCAATGGTCAAATCGGCGGAGCCATCTGTCTCATCTCTCCCATAGGTCCCATCGTGCCCGCGCGGCGCACCGGCATATCCCTCCGGCACCGCAATGAACACCTCACCGGCGGGCGCGAGCCCCTGCACCATCCCCACCGCGCACTTGCCAATCGCCACGACCGCCGGCGCACCCCCCGGAGATCGGAAACCGGAAATCCGAAACCGCTTCATCACCTCCACCGGCGCACATTGCGCCAGCGCTGTGAGATAGATCGCTTTGAGGTCCACCACCCCCCGATTATCCTTGCGCCACCGTCAACCGGCCACCGACCACACAAACGATGTCCCGCATTCATCTGCGTACGCGCGTCCTGCTGCTCACCAGCGTCTTTGCCGTCGCTCTGTTCGGCATCACGTTCGGTCTGAGCTGGCGCGCCAAGCTGGCGCAGGAGCGGTGGACGCGGCTCATCTCCGTCGAGACGAAAGCCGTGGCCACGCTCGAAGAGCTGATCCGCGCGCAGAACGCCTTTCACATGCGCTGGATGACCGGGAGCGAGTCGCCGGCGCGCTACCGCGTCGTGGCGCAGCTCCTCTCCGACGAATCGCTCTCCACCATCGATATCGGCACCGTCCGCGCCCGCACCCGCGAGTTCCGCCAGCTCCTCGGCGATCCCACGGCGCGCCCCGAGGATCTCGACGCCATGTCGCTGGCCATCGTGGCCGATGCGCAGCAGACCATCGCCGCACGCAAACGGGAGATCGACAACCAGCTCCCGCGACTCGAACGTGAATCGCGGGCCATGATGTCCAGCGGACTGGCCGTCGCCTGGATCGTCGTCCTCGTCAGCTTCGCCGTCGTCACGACGACGCTGCGCAAAGTGGTCCGCCCGCTCGAGGAGCTCTCCGCCGCCGCCGACAAGGTCGCGAGCGGCGACGTCACGGCCCGCGCACCCGTCGGCGGCGACGTCGAGATCGCCCGCCTCGGCACGGCCTTCAACCGGATGGCGGACGAGCTGAAAGCGCGCGCCCGCACCGACGACCTCACCGGCCTCCCGAACTTCCGCGCCTTCCGCGAGAGGATCGACGGCGAGATCGAGCGCGCCGACCGCTACCCGGAACGCTTCGGCGTGCTGGTCCTCGATCTCGACCGCTTCAAAAAGTACAACGACACGTATGGCCATCTCGCCGGAAACGAGGCGCTCAAGCGCGTCTCGAAGGTGATTCGCGAGACGGTGCGCGCGGTCGACTTTCCGGCGCGCTACGGCGGCGAGGAGTTCGCCGTGATCGTGCCGCAGATCGACGCGTCGACGCTGCTCATGATCGCGGAGCGCATCCGCGCCGGCATCGAAGCGCTGCCGGCGCCGAAGGACGGCAGCACGGTCAGCGTCTCGATCGGAGCGGCGGTCTTCCCGGACGACGGCCGCGATCGCGAGGCGCTGTTCCACGCGGCGGACGAGCGTCTGTACGAGGCGAAGGAGCTGGGGCGGAACCGCGTCGTCGGCCCGTCGAAAGTGACGGCCGCTGCCGTTTGACTTTTCGGGCGGTGGTCAATATCTTGACTACATGCCGTCCAGCGAGCGCGATCTCTTCACCGGGGTGATCCAGCTCGCCAACGTCCTGACCCGCCGCCTCGGCCCGATCTTCGAAAAAGCCAAGATCACCCCGCAGCAGTGGAGCGTCCTGGCCGCTCTCTCCGACGCCGGCGGCCCCGAGACCCTGGCTGCCCTGGCCAGACGCCTCAACGTGACGAAGCAGAACATGACCGGCATGATGAACCGCCTCGAGCAACAAGGCCTCGCCGAACGCAACGGCGACCCCAACGATCTCCGCTCGACGAGAGTCCAACTCACCCGCCGCGGCCGCAACCTCGTCGAACGCCTCCGCCCCGCCTACGGCGAATGGCTCCAGACCCTCGGCAACGAGCGCGACCTGGACGCGCTGGCGAAGGAGATTGGACGGTTGATCGAGGAGTTGGAGGGGTGATGGGGCGTGGTTGTTAATCGGTAGCGGCATCGCGGGGTGGGTTTTTGGTTTTTGGTTTTTGGTTTTTGGTTTTTGGTGCTCCGCTATGCCGTGAGCGTGGTGTAGCGGAGCCACCAAAAACCAGAAACCAAAAACCAACAACTCCCCCTCGCAACTGGCCACCGGCCACTGGCTACCGACCACCGCGAAGCGTCATACAATCCCCCCATGACCACCACCCTCTCCCCCTCGCGCGTGATTCGTGCGGCGCGTGGCACTGAGCTCTCCTGCCTTGGCTGGCAGCAGGAGGCGGCGCTGCGGATGCTGATGAACAATCTCGACCCGGAAGTGGCCGAGCGTCCGGAGCAGCTCATCGTGTATGGGGGCATCGGGAAGGCGGCGCGGAACTGGGAGTGCTACGACGCGATCGTGGCCACGCTCAAGCGGTTGAAGGACGATGAGACGCTGCTCGTGCAGTCGGGCAAGCCGGTGGGCGTTTTCCGCACGCATGCGAACGCGCCGCGCGTGCTGATCGCCAACTCCAACCTCGTGCCGCACTGGGGCACGTGGGACGAGTTCCGCCGCCTCGACGCGCTCGGGCTCACGATGTACGGGCAGATGACGGCCGGGTCGTGGATCTACATCGGGACGCAGGGCATCCTGCAGGGGACGTACGAATGCTTCGCGTCCGTCGCGCAGAAGCATTTCGGCGGCTCGCTGAAGAACCGGCTGGTCGTCACGGCAGGCCTCGGCGGCATGGGTGGCGCCCAGCCGCTCGCCGCGACCATGAACGAAGCGACGGCCCTCGTGGCGGAAGTCGATCGCACGCGCATCCAGCGCCGCCTCGAGAAACGTTACCTCGACGAGGAAGCGCCGACGCTCGACGCCGCCATCGCCCGCGCGCTCGAAGCCCGCGATCGCGGTGAAGCAGTGTCCATCGGCGTCGTCGCGAATGCCGTCGACCTGCTCGATGAGCTCATCGCGCGCGGCATCGTCCCGGACGTTCTGACCGATCAGACCTCCGCGCACGACGAGCTCACGGGCTACGTGCCGGCCGGCATGCCGTACGACGAGGCGGTGGCGCTGCGTGAGAGCGACAAGGACAAGTACATCGAACTGTCGTACGACACGATGGCCCGCCACATGCGCGGCATGCTCGAACTGCAGCGCCGCGGCGCCGTCACGTTCGACTATGGCAACAACCTGCGCGGTCAGGCGCTGAAGGTCGGCGTGGCGGATGCGTTCGAGGTCGGTGGCTTCGTGCCGCTGTTCATTCGTCCGTTGTTCTGCGAAGGGAAGGGACCGTTCCGCTGGGCGGTGCTGTCCGGCGATGAAAACGATCTTTTCGTCACTGACGAAGCGATCCTCGAGCTCTTCCCGAACGACGCGCCGCTGCACCGCTGGATCCGCATGGCGCAGAAGCGCGTCGACTTCCAGGGCCTGCCGGCGCGCATCTGCTGGCTCGGCTATGGAGAGCGCGACAAGGCGGGGCAGTTGTTCAACCGGCTCGTGGCCGAGGGGAAGGTCAAGGCGCCGATCGTCATCGGGCGCGACCATCTCGATTCCGGGTCGGTGGCATCACCGAACCGCGAGACCGAGGCGATGAAGGACGGCAGCGACGCGATCGCCGACTGGCCGATCCTCAACGCGATGCTGAACACCGCCTCCGGCGCGACGTGGGTCTCGCTGCACCATGGCGGCGGCGTAGGCATCGGCTATTCGCTGCACGCCGGCATGGTGGTGGTGGCGGATGGTACCGAGGACGCGGCCGCGCGGTTGCAGCGCGTGCTGACGAACGATCCGGGCACGGGAGTGATGCGTCACGCCGACGCCGGCTACGACGAGGCCATCGCCGTAGCCAAAGAACGCGGCGTCGATCTCCCCATGGCGTAGTTTGGAGTGCGGCAGCGATGCTTCATCAACTGCCGCTTTCCAAACTACTTCCGCAACCGCTTGCGTGCATCCTTGATCCCGGCAATCTTCGGGTCCAGCCTGTACGCCGCCTCCACCTCCCGCCGCGCGCCCGCTAAGTCCCCCCGCTTCTCCAGGATCAGCCCGAGGTAGTAGCGCGCCTGCGCGGAGCTCTTCGCGCGCAGCGACTCGCGCAGCGCGGCCTCCCCCCGCTCCAGTTCGCAGTCGCAGAACACCGCCGTGCGCCCCACCTCGTACGGATCGGGCACCGCGGAGAACATGGCAAACGCCGTCGCGTACTGTTGCGTCTCCTGCGACAGCCACCCCAGCCAGCGCATCGCCAGCGCTTTGCGTTCGGCCGTGGATGCCAGCCGCACCGCTTCCAGCAGCTCCCGGCGGGCGGGGCCGTAGATCTGCTCGCGATAGAAGATGTAGCCGTTCGCGTAGTGGCCGAGGCCGGCGTCGCGGATCGCGATCTCCCGGGCCTGCGAGCGGGCCAGATTCGCGTCGCCGCCGAACACCGACGGCGTCCGTACGTAAAAACGGACCAGATCGAGCCGCGCCTCGAGATTGTCGGGGGCGAGGGCCACGGTCTGCGTCAGCTCATCCTTGATCTTGAAGGCGAGCGCGAGCAGGCGGAGAGGGTTCGTCGTCGTCTCCGCTTCGGCCATGGCCGCCTTCGCCAGACGGTGGTGGTAATCTGCCTGCTTGTCGCCTGTTTCGGCTGCGGCGACCGCGGCGGTGAATACGCAGCACAGGAGTAACGTTCTGAGTCTGACCCCGCAAAGGCATACTACTAGCCGTGTCAGTCGCTTCGGAGGTGACATCATCAGCAGCATCAGCGAGCAGAAAAAAGACTGGGTGAACATTCTCTTCCTCACCTTCACCCCCCTCATCGGCATCGTCGGGACCGCGCTCTGGACGTGGAAGACGGGCTTTGCTGTCTGGATGCCCCTCCTGCTGGTCGGCATGTATGCCGCCGTCGGCGTTTCGATCTGCGCCGGCTACCACCGCTTCTTCTCGCACAAGAGCTACGAAGCGTCGGCCCCCGTGCAGGTGTTCTACGCCATTTTCGGCGCGATGGCCGCTCAGAATTCAATTCTCTGGTGGTCTTCGAGCCACCGCGTTCACCACAAGTACGTCGACAAGGACTGGGATCCGTACAACATTCAGCGCGGCTTCTGGTGGGCGCACATCGTCTGGATCTTCTACAGGAACGACCAGCGCGACGACACGTTCTCCAACTCCCCCGACCTGCTCGCCAACAAGATCGTCATGTGGCAGCACCGCTGGCACAAGGTGATCCTGATGGGCGTCGGGTTCGCGCTCCCGACCGCGATCGGCTGGGCCTTCGGCAACCCGCTCGCCGGCCTGCTGTGGGGCGGCTTCCTGCGCATCGCCATCATTCACCACACCACGTTCTTCGTGAACTCGCTGGCGCACACCCTCGGCGAGCCGAAGTTCAACGCCGAGGTCTCGGCCCGCGACAACTGGCTCGTGGCGCTGCTGACCCTCGGTGAGGGCTACCACTCGTTCCATCACCGCTTCCCGGCCGACTACCGCAACGGCATCCGCTGGTACCAGTGGGATCCGGCCAAGTGGTGGATCCGCGGCCTCAAGGCCGTGGGCCTGGCGTCCGACCTCCGCGCCACGCCCGAGCCGCAGATCGAGCAGGCCCGCATGCGCGCCGCCATCGATCCGATTGAATCGAAGCTGGCGGCGGCCACCGGCAAGATGGCCGTCGAAGTGCGCCGCCGTCTGGACAACGCTTCGAAGCACCTCGAGAAGGCCTACGCCTTCTGGCGCCAGCACAACGAGCTGCGCGCACAGGGTGGCGGAAGCTGGCGCAAGATGCGCCGCAAGTCGAAGCTCCACGTGCGCCGCTCCCGCCTGCACTGGAAGCGCGCCGTGCAGTTGCTCGAAACGGCTTAAAGCCGATTTCCGAGATCCGTTGTCCGTGCCTGCCGCGGACAACGGATTTTTTTGTCTTTCATACGTGTACCAGAGCGGTGGCGTGCGCCACCGCACTCCGAGATGGCTCCGCTTCTTTGGCGTGGCAGCTACCGCCGTCCCAGCTTCTTCAGCGCCCGCTGCGCGTCTTTGGCCTGCCGCGGGCACATGCAGCGCTGTTCCAGCACGCTGCGGTACAGTTCCACCGCCTCCTCCACCTCACCCGCGGCGGCTTGGCGCCTGGCGGCATCCAGCCGCGCTTCGGCGGCGGAGGCTCGGTCGTCGAGCGCGTCGCGCACCATGTCCACCACGGACGACGTCCGCAGCGCTCCCTCCACCGCGTCCACCCGGTCCACCTCCCGCCCTTCGCCGTCGAGCAGCACGGCTGCCGGGACGCTCTCCACCTCCAGCGCTTCCAGCCGCTCCTCGTCCTCCGGCCGGATCACGTGCATGCCGACGCACTGGGTCGCGTAGAGGGCCAGTTCCTCGGAGGAGAGCAGTTCCGAGCGTTTGAAGTCGTCGCGGGAGGCCGGAACCCAGTAGAGGACCAGGGCCGCTTTCGGCGGTTCGTCGCCCGGGCGCAGCGATTTCCACGGGACGAACGTCGTGTGCGACCCGGCAAGCAACAGCAGGACAGCGGGCACGGACCAGTGCCACATCGCATTGCGCCTCTCTCGGGGAACCGCCGCGAATTATAGCGCCGCCCGGCCGCGCGGAGGTGCGGCTACAATCCAGCCATTGCGCGAGACCCTCGGCCACTACCAGCTTCTGGCACCCCTCGGCGCGGGAGGGATGGGGGAGGTCTACGTCGCGCGCGATCCGATTCTCGGGCGCAAAGTCGCGCTCAAGATGCTCCCGGTCGGCGTCGCCGGCGAGCGCGACACGCTGACGCGCTTCACGCAGGAGGCGCGCTCCGCCTCCGCCCTCAACCACCCGAACATCGTCACGATCCATGAAGTCGGCACCGACGACGGCACGCCGTACATCGTCATGGAGTACATCGACGGGCGCGACCTCCGGACCGTCATCACCGAAGGTCCGCTGCAGATGCGCAAGCTCCTCGATCTGGCGACGCAGATCGCCGACGGCCTCGCCGCCGCCCACGAGCGCGGCATCGTCCATCGCGACCTCAAGCCCGAGAACATCATGCTCACGCGCGACGGCTACGCGAAGATCCTCGACTTCGGCCTGGCCAAGGTCTTCGGGCCGGGGCCGGACGACGCGGACGACACGCTCAGCCTCGACGTCCCGGGTACGAATCCGGGGACGATCCTCGGCACCGTCGGCTACATGTCGCCCGAGCAGGCCACGGGCAAGAAGCTCGACTTCCGCAGCGATCTCTTCGCGTTCGGCGCGATCCTCTACGAACTGGCCACGGGGCGGTCCGCGTTCGAAGGCGACACCGCCATCGACACGCTCGCGGCGATCCTGCACAAGGAGCCGGAGCCGATCACGAAGTACAACGTGCGCGCGCCGGCCCAGTTCTGCGAGATCGTGCGCCGGCTCCTGGAGAAGGAGCCGGAAGACCGTTACGCCTCGACGCGCGATCTCGCCCGCGAGCTGAAGGCGCTGCGCGACCGCAGCGTGGCGGAACAGAGCGGCTTCGACATCCCTCGCCCGCCGCTCGTGCCGATGCTGCATTCGCCGAAGCGCACCGCGGTCGCGATCCTGGTGCTCGCCGTCATCGCTGCCGCCATCGCCGGCGGCTTCTGGTGGTGGCAGGAGCGGCCCGCGACGGCAGCGGCGACGGCACGTCCGATCGCGCAGAAGAAGTACCTGGCCGTGCTCCGCTTCGCCGATCTGAGCGGCGACGCGCGCGGACAGCTCGTGGCGGACGGCATGGCCGACACGCTGACGGCGCGGTTGGCGCGCATCTCCTCGCTGCAGGTCGCGCGTGCGAACAGCGCGCTGCTCGAATCGAACGACATCGAAAAGATCGGCCGCGACCTCGGTGCGAACCTGCTGCTGCGCGGCTCGATGCAGCGCGACGGCGACCGCATCCGCGTGACGTACTCGATTTACGACATCGGCACGCGCGCCGAGGTCACGGGCGATACGCTGGACGGGACGGCGAAGAACCTGTTCGACCTGCAGGACCAGCTCGCGGCCAGCGTCGCCACGGCCCTCGATCCCGCGGCGGTCGTGGCCCGCAGCGTGCCGCTCGATCCGCGCGTGTCCCAGCAGCGCTTCCTCGAAGCGCTCGGCCACCTGCGCCGCTACGACAAGGCGGAATCGGTCGACGCGGCCATTGGCATCCTCGAGGAGCTGGGCAAGATCAGCAACTCGGCCTCGATCCAGGCCGCCCTCGGCCGCGCCTATCTGGCGAAGTTCACCCTCACACGCGACCAGGCGCTCACGCGCAAGGCCAGCGAGTACTGCGAGCGCGCCCTGGCCAGCGACCCGCAGAACGTCGAGGTGCGCATCGCCCTCGGCAATCTGCGGCTGAGCAGCCTCCTGACGCAGGAGGCCATTGCCGAATTCAACATCGCCCTGCAGCAGCAGCCGAACAGCGTCGACGCGACCATCGGTCTGGCCAAAGCGCAGCAGGCCGCGCAACGAATGGCGGACGCCGAGAAGTCGTTCAAGCGCGCCATCGCCCTGCAGCCGCAGAACTGGACGACGCACAACGAGCTCGGCGTCTTCTACTTCGCGACTGCCAAGTACGCCGACAGCGCCGCCTCGTTTGAGAAGGTCATTCAGCTCGTCCCGGATAATCTCTTCGGCTACAACAACCTCGGCGCCGCGTATCAGCAGATGGGGCGCTACGACGACGCCATCGGCGTCTTCCAGCGCACCATCGAGCGCAAGCCGACGGCGCAGGGCTACTCCAATCTCGGCACCTGCTACTACATGCTCGGCCGCTATCGCGACGCCGCCACCGCGATGGAGAAGTCCGTCGAGCTGGTGCCGAGCAGTTACTGGTACTGGGGCAACCTCGGCGACGCCTACCGCTGGGTGCCGGGCAACGAAGCGAAAGCCGCCGCCGCGTACGATAAGGCCATCGAGCTCGCCGGCACGGAGCTGCGGCAGAACGCGAAGGACGGCTACGTCCGCGCGCGCATGGCCGAATGCCTGGCCAAGCGCGGCCGCGCCCGCGAGGCGAAGCGGGAGATCGAGACGGCCCTCGGCATCGATCGCAACGACGTGCGCATCCTCTATTGCGCGGCAATCGTCGCGGCAGTACAGAAGGAAACCGAGACCTCCGTCCGCTGGCTCTCCGAAGCGGTCAAGCAGGGTTACAACCGCTCCGACATCCAGCTCGATCCCGAGCTGCGCGAGGTCCGCCAGTCGGCGGAGTTCCAGCGGATGCGCTTATAATTCGCACCGGGTTCGCGGTCCAGCAACCAACAACAGAAGAGGAGCTCGTCATGGCAGACGTAAGAATCTCCGTCGAGAACGGACGTATCGTCGTCGACAAAGACAAGGTCGATGTGGCGCTCGATCAGGAGCAGGTCAAGTGGCAGGGCAACGCGCCGTTCACAATCAAGTTCGCGACCGGCCCGATCCCGGACGTCGTCGCGAAGCAGCAGGGAGCCAAGTGGGTCGCTGAAGCCGGCCCGTTCAACACCCGGTCCGCGCTGATCAAGTACGACATCGTGTCGGGCGAAACCGTGCTCGATCCGTACATCCAGGTATTGCCGTAGCGGCACTGGGCCCGGGGCCTTGGGCCCTGGGCCCAGTGGGTGTCGGACGCGAGGTTCGAGGGGCCGTAATGCTGCGCGGTCGCGAGTTCAGGTTTTCGATCTCTGCCCCGAGCCTCGCGTCTGTCTCTCCCCACCCGGGCCCCGGACACCGGGCCCTGCTTCTCCGGCACCGTTCTTGGACTTGCTTCAGCCGGAGGAACACTATGGAGAACGACCGGAGCAACGGTCTCATCCTTTTCGGCGCGCTGCAGATCCTGGTCGGCCTCGCCTGCGGCGCTCTGCTGCTTGCCGCGGTCGCGTCGGCGGTGCCGACCCCCTCGATGATCTTTCTGACCGGCGTGGCCGCGTTCTTCTTCGTGGCGGCGGGCGTCGGCTCGATCAAGGCCCGCCGCTGGTCCCGGGCGCTCAGCACCGTCGTCAGCGCGCTCTGGCTCGCCGGCGGCGTCATCGCCCTGCTCACCACCCTGCTGATCGTTCCCCGCGTGATCAAAGGGGCGCAGATCGGCCTGATCGCGGCCGGCATCGCCGGCCTGGCCATCGTGCTGCCGGCGATCCTCTTCTTCTTCTACCGGCGTGACGACGTCCGCGCCACCTGCGACCGGCGGGACAAGCCGCGCTGGACGGATGCCGTCCCGCTGCCGGTGCTCGCGCTGGCGGTCGTCATGGCCTTCGCGTCGCTCTGGCTGCTCGTCCGGATGAGCGATCCGGTCGTGCCGCTCTTCGGCACCGTCGTCACCGGCGGCCCGGCCGCGCTGACGTTGCTCGCGCTTTCGATCCTCTGCGGGATTCTGGCGGTGCAGTCGTATCGCCTGAAGGAATCGGCGTGGTGGACGGTCGTCCTGCTGCAGGTCGTCGGCTGCGTGATCTGGGCGGCGTCGATGGTGCGGGACGGGGGGCGCGATCCGGTGGTGTGGGCTGTCTCGATCGCGACCTGGATCGGCTACTTCGCCTTCCTCATGATGCTGCGGAAGTACTTCGTGGGCGGCCGGAGAGGCCGCCCACGCGTGGTCGAAGTCGAAGCTACTTGATGCGCTCGGGATAGACCGAGACTTTGCTGGTGGCGCGGAGCTCGTTCGTGAGGCGGTTGACCGACTCGACGACCTCGGCCATCTTCTGCCCCATCAGGTACTCGCGGATGGAAGGACGCGCTTCTTCGTACGGCTCGGTGCCGGCGGCGGCGCGGTCCTCGACGTAGATGAGGTGATATCCGAACTGCGTCTCGACGATGCCGCTCATCATCCCCTTCTTCATGTTGAAGGCGGCTTCTTCGAACGTGGCGTCGAGCGCTCCCTTGCCGACCCAGCCGAGGTCGCCGCCCTGCTCGCGCGAGCCATCCTCGGAGACGCGGGCCGCCGCGTCGGCGAACTTGGTCAAAAAGTACGCATCGCCGGCGTTCGGGTTGGCCATCGCGGTCACGCGAGCCTGGTGCAGCTCGGTCGCAACCGCGGTGATGCGTGCCTTCGCATCCTCTTTCGACTTGTCGCGGTTCGTGACGACGATGTGCCGCACCTTCACCCTCTCGGGGACGGCGAACTGCGTTTTGTTGTCTTCGTAGAACTTGCGGATCTCCCCTTCGGAAATGACGGCCGCCGAAAGGACGTCGCGGACGTAACGGTCGAAGAGCGCCGATTCCCTCGCCGCCTCCAGCTCCGCCTGCACGTCAGGACGCGCCTGGAAGTCCTGCTTGATCGCTTCCTGGATGACGAGGCGCTTGCCGATGTAGTTGTCGAGGAAGGCCATCTTGCCGCCCGCCCGCTCGTACTGCGCGCGCAGCTTCGCGCCGGCCCGCTCCCACAACTGATCCAGCTTTTCCTTCGTGATCTGCTCGCCGTTGATGTTGGCCACGACGGCCTTCGATGCATCGCTCTGTGCCGTCGCTGCCGGTGCCGCGGTAGCGGCCGGCTGCGAGGTCTGCGCGCCCAGAGGCAGCGCGATGGCGAGAGCGACGATGAACGAACTCTTCATGAATCCTCCGGTTGATACCGACTGATGACGCGGCCGGAAGAACAGAGGTTTCGCAAAGGGAGATTCCGGCCGGCACGGCGGGCAAGCGTTGCGGCGCACAAGCCTGCACGGGCACGTACCGCCAGAGCGACTCTACGGCGCGTAGATTTCGCGCCGTGCAGCAGGCCGAGCATGGCACGAAATTAATATCCGCATTCTCCCGAAGCCCACTCCTCGCTACACTTTGTGGAAATCGCAAGCAGCCGCGGGAGCCGGGGCCGGAATGAGACGGGCGGTGAGGATATGTTGCGGAAAACTCTTCGGATGACTCGCCGTCCT
Source organism: Thermoanaerobaculia bacterium (assembly GCA_036399695.1). Classification (GTDB taxonomy): domain Bacteria; phylum Acidobacteriota; class Thermoanaerobaculia; order Gp7-AA8; family Gp7-AA8; genus DASVEE01. The sequence goes on from DASWMP010000208.1 coordinate 20,436, forward strand.
CCTTCCCCCACTATCCCGCCCGTCCAATGGCCGTAGCACAACTCGACGTCTCCCTCGACCGACCCATGCCGCAGAGTCCGGATGCGGAGCGTGCGGTTCTCGGCTCGATCATCCTGAACAACAACGCGCTCTACCGCGTGATCGGGACGATCGATACCGACGACTTTTTCCGCGACTCCCACCGCACCCTCTTCGCCACCATGCGCGCCCTCGCCGAACAGTCGCGCGAGATCGACCTCCTCACCTTGAAGGAGGAGCTGGCGAAACATGCGCTCCTCGAGTCGGTCGGCGGCTCCGCCTTCATCTCCTCGCTCGTCGACGGCATCCCCGACATCGCCAACGTCGAGCGCTACGCCGCCATCGTCAAGGAGAAGTCGACGCTGCGGCGGCTCATCGTCATGGGCAACACGGTCATGCGTGCGGCCTTCGACGCGCCGAGCGAGCCGGCCGAAGTGCTGACCATCGCCGAGAAGTCGCTCTACGAGATCGCCGAGGGGACGTCGGACAAAGGGTTCGTCGGCCTCGACCGCATCACGCGCGCGAACATGGTGGCGATCGAGCAGATCCACAACGCGGGCAAGCTCCTCACCGGCATCCCTACCGGTTACGACCGCTTCAACGAGATGACGTCCGGCTTCCAGCCGCAGGACCTCATCATCCTGGCCGCCCGTCCGTCGATGGGGAAGACGTCGTTCATGATGAACATCGCCGAGTCGCTGGCGCTGCCGGGCAAGGACGGCATGCCGCGCGGCGGCGGCTCGCGGCTGCACTCGGTCGGCGTCTTCTCGCTCGAAATGTCGAAAGAGCAGATCGGCCTGCGCATCCTCTCCTCGGAGTCCGGCGTCTCGAACCACCTCATTCGCAGCGGGATGTTGTCCGAGCGCAACTGGCGCGAGCTGGCCGAGGCTTCGGCCCGGCTGTCGAAAGGAAAGATTTACGTCGACGACACCCCCGGCATCGATCCGATGGAGATGCGCGCGAAAGCCCGCCGCCTGAAACAGGAGGTCGGCCTCGACATGATCATGGTCGACTACCTCCAGCTCATGGCCATCAAAGGCAAGATCGAATCGCGCCAGCAGGAAGTGGCCCAGATCTCCCGCTCGCTCAAAGGCATCGCCAAAGAGCTGAACGTCCCGGTCCTGTCGCTGTCCCAGCTCTCCCGCCGTTCCGAACAGCGCACCGGCGACCACCGCCCCCAGCTCTCCGACCTCCGCGAATCCGGCTCGATCGAGCAGGACGCCGACCTCGTCCTCTTCATCTACCGCGACGAGGTGTACAACAAGGAGACGGAAGAGAAAGGCATCGCCGAGATCATCATCGCCAAGCAGCGCAACGGCCCCATCGGCGACTTCAAGCTCGTCTTCCGCAACGACATCACCAAGTTCTTCAACTACGAGCCCGCCCCGGACTACATGCCGGCAGAAGGGTAAATCTCCGAGAAGCGTTGAGCGCACAATAGCGGCATGCACCGCGCGCTCCTGCTTCTGGCCCTGCTCCTCGCTGCCTCCTTCGCTCACGCGAACATCCTGCACGTCGTCGTCGATGACGTCATTCACCCCGTCAGCGACGAGTACATCGGCCGGGCGCTCGATCGGGCGAAGCAGGAGAACGCGAAGCTCGTCGTGCTGGAGCTGCGGACGCCGGGCGGAATGCTGACGTCGACGCGCTCCATCGTCGAGAAGATCGTCCGTTCGCAGGTGCCGGTGGTCGTCTACGTGTCGCCGAGCGGGGCGCGGGCGGCGTCGGCGGGGTTCTTCATCCTCATCGCGGCGGACATCGCGGCCATGGCGCCGGGGACGAACACCGGCGCTTCGCATCCGGTCACGCTCGGCAGGGAAGAGAGCGAGATCATGATGAAGAAGGCGCGCAACGATACCGCCGCCTTCATCCGCAGCATCGCGCAGCGGCGCGGGCGGAACGTCGCCGCCGCCGAGAGCGCCGTCAACGACGCCCGCTCGTTCTCCGAGGACGAGGCGCTGCAGCAGAAAGTCATCGACGTCGTCGCGCCCGATCTCGGCTCGCTGCTCCGCTGGGCCGACGGCCGCACCATCCGCCGCTTCAACGGCACCACCGTCAAGCTGCAGCTCACCGGCGAGACCGTGACGAAGGTGGAGCTGACGCCGCGCCAGAAGCTCCTTTCCTGGATCATGGACCCGAACGTCGCCTTCATCCTCATGTCCCTCGGCATGCTCGCGGTGTGGGCGGAGTTCAACCATCCGGGTGCGATCCTGCCGGGCGTCGTCGGCCTGATCGCCATCATCCTGGCCGTCATCGCGCTGAACCTGCTGCCGACCCGCTTCGCCGCCTTCGCGTTGATCCTGGCGGCGTTCGTCCTCTTCGCCCTCGAGGCCAAGTTCACCTCTTATGGTGTACTCGGTGCGGGGGGCGTCGTCTGTCTCGTGCTCGGAGGTGTGATGCTCGTCGATGGACCGATCCCCGAGTTGCGCGTCAGCCTTGCGACGGCGCTGGCGGTCAGCGTGCCGATCGGGATCATCGCGGTGTTCCTGATGGCGCTCGTCCTGCGCGCGAGAAAACACCGCGTCTCCACCGGCACCGAGGGGATGATCGGGGAGATCGGCGTAGCCCGGACGGCCATCGACGGCGCCGGCAAGGTGTTCGTGCACGGTGAGCTGTGGAACGCACGCTCGCGCGACAGCATCGAGCCCGGCGCCCGCGTGCGGGTGGCGGCGGTGGATGGCTTGCACGTCGTCGTGGAGAGGACGGAGTAGCCCGCCTTCGGCGCGTGGACAGACAGGAGTGTCTGTCCCACAAAAAACATCAGATTCTGGGCCTTTGTGGGACAGACACTCCTGTCTGTCACGGCGCTACCGGCGCCGCTACGGCCCCCCACCCGCCGGAGGCGTGGCCGCCTTCTCCCACGGCAGCTCCCAACGCTCCTCTTCCTGATCCAGCTTCGGAATCGGTACCGGCTTCCCGAGCTGCTTCAAGCGGGTGAACTCCCAGAGCTTCGCGTACTTCCAGAACGTGTAATAGACGTGCATCCCCACCGAGATCAGCCCCGGGGCGCCGTCGAGAAAACCGAGATTGAAGATGTAATCGCGGACGAACTTCGCGAAGGCGTGGCCGAAGATGTCCCACGTGCGGACCTTCTTGCCCTCGATGAACATCTGCGTCGCGCCCCAGACGGCGTAGCGCGTCATCTTGGCGATCATGTGATCGAACGAGCGGATGTAGAAGTGCAGCATCTTCTGCCGCAGCGGCGCCGCCGGGCCGTCGACCAGCAGGTCGGCGTGGACACGGCGGTTCGGATAGCGGGCGTGGCCGCGATGAAAAAGGCGCGTCACCCTGTCGCGCTGCAGCCCGGAGAAGCGCACCTCGCGGCCGAGCATGAAATTGCGGCGGCCGATCGAATAGCCCCAGCGGTCCAGCGGACCTTCGAGCGTGCGGAAGATCTCGTCGCGCAGCTTCGGCGTCACCCGCTCGTCGGCGTCGATGTAGAAGATCCAGTCGTGCGCGGCGCGGTCGATGGCGTAATTCTTCTGAGAGGCCGCGCCGAGATACTCGCGCTGCTCCAGGCGGACCCGGGGGAACTTCGAGCGGACCAGCTCGACGGTGCCATCCGTTGAGAACGAGTCGATCAGGTAGATCTCATCGGCCCAATCGATCGAGTGCAGGCACTCCTCGATGAAGTCGATTTCGTTGAAAGTGGTGACGATCGCTGAAACAGATGGGCGGGGCATCTCCGCGGATTCTAGAATTACGGGCCATGCGGCACAAACTGATCCTTCCTCTCCTCGTCCTGCTGGGCGCCGGCTGCGCCCACTCGACCGCCCCGGACGGCCCGGTGGCCCGCCGCTACACCGCGCTCACGAGCGACAACCGCGCCGGCACCCAGGTCGTCACGCCGGGCGCGGACGCACTCACCGTCGACTTCGAATACAACGACCGCGGACGCGGCCCGAAGACCACGAGCGTCATCCGGCTCGACGAGCACGGCATCCCGGCGTCCATCGAGACCACCGGAGTCGACTACTTCAAAGTCCCGGTGAGCGAGCGCTTCAGCGTCGCCGGTGGCGTGGCCAGATGGACGAACGGCGCCGACGACGGACAGGCCAGCGTCACCGATCCCCGCTTCTACCTCTCGGTCTACGGCCCCCCCGAAGAGCAGGCGCTGCTCGCCAAGGCGCTGATCCACGCCCCCGGCCAGAAGCTGCCGCTGCTGCCGGCCGGCGAAGCGTCGGTCCTCCGCGCCGGCTCGATGGACGTCGGCGGCCAGACCGTCACGCAGTACACGATCACCGGCCTCGACTTCACCCCCGTCGACGTCTGGCTCGATGCGGACGAGAACCTCTTCGCCTCCGTCTCCTCCTACTTTTCGGTCATCCGCGAAGGGCAGGAGGCGAGCGCACGCCAGCTCATCGAGGTGCAGGAGCAGCGCGCCGGCGACCGCCTCGCGCAGTTCGCCGCGGTCCTCTCCACCAAGCCGGCCGCCATCGTCGTCACCAACGCGCGCCTCTTCGATCCGGTCACCGGACGCCTCACGCCGCACAGCACCATCGTCGTCCGCGGCAATCGCATCGTTTCCGTCGGCAACGCCACGTCGTTCCCTGAAGATGCTGAATTCATCGACGCCCAGAACCGCGTCGTCCTGCCGGGCCTGTGGGACATGCACTCGCATCTCACCGACAGCGACGGCCTGCTCGACATCGCTGCCGGCGTTACCTCCGCCCGCGATCTCGGCAACGACATCGACACCATTGCCGCGCTCAAGCGCCGCTTCGACGACGGCACGCTCATCGGCCCGCGCGTCGTCCTGGCCGGCATCATCGACGGCCCCGGCCCCTACAAGGCGCCGACGAACGTCCTCGTCTCGACCGAAGAGGAAGCGCGCGCCGCCATCGATCGCTACGCCTCCCTCGGCTACGAACAGATCAAGATCTACAGCTCCGTGAAGCCGGAGCTCGTCGCGCCGATGGCCAACTACGCGCACGAGCGCGGCCTGCGCGTGAGCGGCCACATCCCCGCCGGCATGCTCGCCTCGCAGGCCATCGCCGCCGGCTACGACGAAATTCAGCACGCGAACATGCTCATGCTGAACTTCATGCCGGACGTGACCGACACCCGCACACCGGCGCGCTTCACCGCCGTCGCCGAGCGTGGCGCGGCGCTCTCGCTGACGTCGCCGGAAGTCCGCGCCTTCATCGCCGGCCTCCGCGCGCGCAACATCGTCATCGATCCGACTTTGGCCGTCTTCGAGTCCATGCTCGTCGCGCGCGCCGGCAAAGTCTCGCCCGGTTTCGCGCCGATCTACGACCGCCTTCCGCCGCAGGTGCGCCGCACCGCCCTCACCGGCGGCCTGCCGGTCCCCGAAGGCAAGGACGCCACCTACATCGCATCTTTCAAAAAGATGACCGAGCTGGTAAAGACCCTCCACGACAACGGCGTGCGCATCGTCGCCGGCACCGACGGCCTGGCCGGCTTCACCCTCCACCGCGAGCTCGAGCTCTACGTCCAGGCCGGCATCCCCGCCCCCGAAGTCCTGCGCATCGCCACCCTCTTCCCCGCCCAGCTCACCAAACGCGAAGCCGACCTCGGCACCATCGCCCCCGGCAAACTCGCCGACTTCATCCTCGTCGACGGCGACCCCACCCAGAACATCAGCGACCTCCGCAACGTCGTCACCGTCGTCAAAGACGGCCGCATCTACCAGTCCCGCGACATCTACGCGATGCTCGGTGTGCGGTAAACGACATCGAGTCGCGGGAACGGATCTTGGAGTGCGGTGGCGAGCTTCTCCAGCCGCCGCTCTGCTGAGCTGATTCTCACAGCCGCTAGCCATTGCCCCTTCGTTTAGCAACAGCACGCAGCTTCTCGATATCAGCTCGTTAAGGTCGATATCACCCGTAAAACGGGGATATCCGTGAAACGCGACGGCGTGACCACCGACGACTAGATACTCAACGTTCTGAGAGTTCAGTAACGCAATGAACTCTCTCAAATCTGCTTGCAGTTTCGCCAAGCGCACTCCGGTGCCGCTCGATCAATTCGAGCAGCAGGTCGAGCCGCTCGTCTGGTGTCAGGTCCGCGTAGAATTGATCGTCGGCCTGATCGGCTTCTTCGAAGCTGCGAAAGACGTGAGCTACCCGTTCCACGCGTCCACTGTAGCACCCCCGACCCCCTACCGCTTTCGCCTACCCGAGCCATCACCTACATAGATGGTCGGCTCTTCGGCACTGCAACCGCAGCGGCGGTGCCGGTGATCCTGCCTCGAACGATGATGCTGTCCGTGTTGCGGCTGTGCGGCCTGATGCTGGTGCTTTCCTGTCTGGCATTCGCCGCCTCGGCGCAGCAGGCGTCGGTCGCCGGGCGGGTCGCCGATTCCACCGATGCGGTACTGCCGGGCGTCACCGTCGAGATCGCGGCGGCGGGGGGAAGCGGCACACGGGTGGCCGTCACCGCGGCGGACGGCACCTACAGCGTCGCGCTCGCGCCCGGAACCTACGACGTCTCCTTCCATCTGCTGAACTTTGCGACAACCGTGCGGCGCGGCGTCGTCGCGACCAGCGGGACTCCGGCGCGCGTCGACATCGTCCTCTACCTCGCCTCGAACGCCGACGTCGTCGTCACGGCCACGCGGACGTTTCGCAACCTGGCCGACCTCGACGAGCGGGTGAACGATCTCATCGGCATCGCTGACTCGGCGACCGAAGGCGTCGTCACCGCGAAAGAGATCGAGCGCCGTCCTTTCCAGCGCGCCGGCGAGATCCTCGAGACCGTCCCCGGCGTCATCGTCAGCCAGCACAGCGGCGAGGGGAAGGCCAACCAGTACTACCTGCGCGGATTCAATCTCGATCACGGCACCGACATCGCCGTCACGGTTGCCGGCGTGCCGGTGAACATGCCCACGCACGGGCATGGACAGGGCTACGCCGATGCGAACTTTCTGATCCCCGAGCTCGTGACCGCCGTGCAGTACAAGAAAGGTCCGTATTACGCCGAGGAGGGGGACTTCGCCAGCGCCGGCGCCGTCAACGTGAACTACCTGAACCTGCTCGACGCGCCGGTGGTCTTCGTGCAGGGGGGCTCGTCAGGCTTCCGGCGCGCTCTCTTCGCCGCGTCGCCGCGCGCCGGCGACGGCTACCTCCTCTACGCGCTCGAAGCCGGCACCAACGACGGTCCGTGGGTACGTCCGGACGACTTCCGCAAATGGAACGGCGTCCTCCGCTACACCCGCGGCGACCAGCGCGGCGGCTTCAGCATCACGGCCATGGGGTACGACGCCAGGTGGAACGCGACGGATCAGATCCCCGGCCGCGCCGTCGGCGCCGGCACGCTCTCGCGGTTCGGGCTCATCGATCCGAGCGATGGCGGCGAAACGTCGCGATACAGCCTCGCATCCGAATGGCAGCGCAACGATCGCGAGACCCTCACGCAGATCGGCGCGTACGCGCTGAGCTACCGGCTGAACCTCTTCTCGAACTTCACCTACTTTCTCGACGATCCGGTGGCCGGCGACCAGTTCGAGCAGGCGGACGACCGGCTCGTCGCCGGCCTGCGTGCGAGCCGCCGCTGGATCGCCCGCTTCGGCGGCATCTCCACCGAGAACCTCGTCGGCCTGCAGGCGCGGCACGACGACATCCGCAACGTCGGCCTGTATCACACGCGCGAGCGCGAACGGCTGGAGACGACGCGGCAGGATCGCGTGGCGCAGACCAGCGGCGCGCTCTTCGCGCAGACCTCCGTGGAATGGCTGCCGTGGCTGCGCACCGTCGGCGGGCTGCGCGCCGACCGCTATCGTTTTGATGTCCGTTCCGGCGACGCGCGCAACTCCGGTCAGGGCGACGCGTCGCTCGTCAGCCCCAAGCTCACGATGATCTTCGGACCGTGGCGAAACGCCGAGCTGTACCTGAACGCCGGCTCCGCGTTCCACAGCAACGACGCACGCGGCGCGACCATCCGCGTCGATCCCGCGACCGGCGAGCCGGTCGCGCGGGTCACACCGCTGGTGCGCACGCGCGGCGGCGAGCTCGGTCTGCGGGCGACGCCGGTGCCCCGCTTCCACATGACGGCGTCGCTCTGGCGGCTCGACATTGCGTCGGAGCTGCCGTTCATCGGCGATGCCGGCACGACCGAGGCGAGCCGCCCGAGCCGCCGCACTGGTATCGAGCTGGCGACCTTCTACAACCTCCGCGACTGGCTCGCCGTCGACGCCGAGTACGCCTACTCCCGTTCCCGTTTCCGCGATGCCGATCCAGCAGGCGATCGCATCCCCGGCTCCGTCGAAGGCGTCGCCTCCGTAGGGCTCAACGTCATCGACTTTCGCCGCCTCTCCGGCGAGCTGCGCTACCGCTACTTCGGCCCGCGCCCTCTGATCGAAGACGACAGCGTCCGCTCCCAGGCTTCCGGCCTGCTCAACGCCCGCCTCGGCTACCGCCTCACCCCGCGCATCCGCCTGGACGTCGACGTCTTCAACATCCTCGATGCCCAAGCCAGCGACGTCGACTACTTTTACACCTCCAGGCTCCCGGGCGAGCCCGCCGAAGGCATCGACGATCTGCACTTTCACCCCGTCGAAAACCGCGCGTTCCGCATCGGCGTCACGACGTCGTTCTGACGCCGCAGCTCACGTGTAGTCTTCAGGAGTACACGACGTGCATTCCGAAGGTGAGAGCTCTTGAAGATCACGCCACGATGAGAGCGGCTGATCGTCGATGACCACCTGCGGCTTCGGAAGAAACGCCAGGAAGCACGCACTGATCTGCAGTTCCTCCGCGGTCGCCCGTGCGTATTCCGCACCGCCCGTACTCCAACAGTACAGGTGAGCCGGCGTGCCTCGCTTCCGCCAGTGGAGGACGGACAATCTTGTCCGTCACGCGCGAAGGGAGCCACAGGAGAAGCGTGCTCGCGTCAGGTCTCGCGTGACGGACAGGATTGTCCGTCCTCCACTCCTCGGCTCGCGTGCGTGCAGCCGGCCCACGGCCTCGACCATACCCGGCTTCTGATCACCGTCATTCGCGGGTTCGTCACTTCGTTCGCGCGGTTCGAACCTTTGGCGTTGCTGGGCGTGCGGGGCACGCCTAAGTTTGGAATGCAGATCGAGAGCTGACGCACCCGCGCAACGTTCCGGAGAAGCATGGGCTTCTCCCTCCGCCGCAGGTGTGCGCGGCGAACGGAGGAGTCAGTCGCATGCTGGTGAATCAACTGTTGCCGGGCTGCACTCTGGAAGAGCGGTTGTGGGCCTTGCGCCGCAAGCCGGCGGCGCAGCCGGCGGACACGCAACGCGCGGCATCGCGTCTGGCGCGGTGGCGTGGTGTGCCGCCGTTCAACGATCCGGAGACGCTGGCCCGCTGTCTCGGCGCGCTGCAACTCGATCTCGACGGCTTGCAATCGCTCATCGCCACGCCGCCTGACGCCACGCTCGGCGACGAGCCGCCGGACTGGTGCCGCACCGTCGCCGAAGCGTATGCCCGTCACGACGCCACGCCGCTCCCGCTGAGGAGCGGTTTCCTGCGCGGCCTCTCGCCGCTGCTGGCGCCGCCGCTCGAACGGCTGCGCGCCCGTTTCGGCGAGGCTGCCGACCGCTTTCTGCTGCCGGACGTCGCTGAGCAGTTGACGTTGCAGGCGTACCGCATGCTCGTCCTGGAGGTCAACGTGGCCCGCCTGCGCGGCGAGCTGCAGGGGGAGACGCCGGCCGAGCGGTTCGCCTGGTTCGACCGGTCGCTCGAACAGCCGGGCGTGCTGTTGCCGCTGCTCGCGGAGTATCCGGTGCTGACGCGGCAGCTCCTCCGCTCGATCGAGCAGTGGGAGCGCAATTCGGCCGAGATCCTGGAGCGGCTCGAAAGCGATCGTGCGGACATCGTGGGCCGGCTCTGCGACGGCCGGGATCCGGGCGCGCTCGCCGCGATCTCCGCGTCCGCGGGTGACCTGCACGCCGGCGGCCGCTCCGTGCGCGTGCTCACGTTCGAGAACGGGACGCGCGTCGTCTACAAGCCACGTTCGCTGGAGGTCGACGTCCGTTTCGGCGAGCTCCTCGAGTGGCTGAACGCGCGGGGGGCCGAGCCTGCGTTCGAGGCCGCGCGCGTGCTCGATCGCGCCACTCACGGCTGGGCCGAGTTCATCGCCCCCGCGCCGTGCGCGGATGACGCGGCGCTGCGCCGCTTCTATCGCCGTCAGGGCGGCCTGCTGGCGATCCTGTACGCGCTCGACGCCACGGACATCCATCGCGAAAACCTCATCGCCCGAGGGGAGCACCCCTGCCTCATCGACCTCGAGGCGCTCTTCCATCACCGGCCCGAGATGCCCGACGCCGATGTGGGGGCGCTCGCCACGCAGGCGATGGGAGAGTCGGTCATGCGCGTCGGCCTGCTGCCGCGGCGCATCTGGTCGGCCGACGCCGAGGATGAAGGGCTGGACATGTCCGGGCTCGGCGGCAGCGGCGGGCAGACGACGCCGTTTGAGATTCTCGGCTTCGAGCAGCAGGCGACGGACGAGGTCCGCGCCGTGCGCAAGCGGCTGACGATCGACGCCAAACAGAACCAGCCGGCGCTCGGCGACGCCGCCGTCGACCTCACGGCGTACATCGGCGAGATCCTCGACGGCTTCGACGCCACCTATCGCCTCCTCATGCGCGAGAGCCACGCGCTCCTCGCCGAAGAGGGGCCGGTCGAGCGGCTCGCGCAGGCGCCGGTGCGCGCCATTCTCCGCTCGACGCAGGTGTACGCCTCGCTGCTGATGGAGAGCTTCCATCCGGACGTGCTGCGCGACGCGCTCGACCGGCGGCATCTCTTCGACCGGCTCTGGATCGCCACGCGGCACACGCCGGCCATCGCGGCCGCGGTGCCGGCGGAGATCCGCGACCTGGAGCGTGGCGACGTGCCGTTCTTCCGCGCCCGTCCGGCTTCGCGCGATCTCTGGACCAGCGACGGCGAGCGCATCCCCGACTTCTTCCGCATGCCCAGTCTCGACTTCGTGCGCCAGCGGATCGCCGGTCTCAGCGAGTCCGATCTGGCGTGGCAGTCGTGGTTCATCTCCGCCTCCATCGCTTCGCTGTCCAGCCCGCCGGTTGGGCGGTTGGCAGTTGGGCGGTTGGGCGGAGGAGCAGAGGGACGCGCCGACGGTCACGACGCCGATCCGTCACAACCGCCCAACCGCCCAACCGCCAACCGCCCAACCGGCGGCGAAGCCGCCGCCATCGCCGCACGCCTGCGCGGGCTGGCCATCCGCGGCGAAGACGACGCCAACTGGATCGGCCTCACGTTCGTCGGCGACCGTCACTGGACGCTGCTGCCGCTCGCGGCCGATCTTTACAACGGCACGCTCGGCATCGCCCTGTTCCTCGCGTACGCGGGTGATGACGATTCGGCGGCCATCGCGCGGCTCACGCTCGACGCCACGCATCGGCGCGTGCCGAAGGCCATCGAAGGGGTGCTGAACGGCACGGTGAAGAGCGGTCCGGGCGGCTTCAGCGGCCCCGGCGCGCTGCTCTATACCTTCACGCACGCGGGCGTGCTGTGGAACGACAGCGCCTACCTCGAGGCCGCGCACCAGCTCGTGCCGGCGGTGGCGAGACTCGTCCAGACGGACGAGACGCTCGACGTCATCGGCGGCAGCGCGGGCGCGATCCTCAACCTGCTGGCGCTCTGGCGCGCCACCGGGTCGGCGAGCGCACTCGACACGGCACGCGCGGCCGGCGAGCGGCTGCTGGCGCGCGCCGTGACGATGCCTTACGGGATCGCCTGGCCCACGCCGGTGGCGAAGCACCGGCCGCTGCTCGGCTTCTCGCACGGCGCCGCCGGCATCGCGTACGCGCTCCTCGAACTGTCGGCCGCGACGGGCGACGACGTCTATCTGCCGTTCGTCCGCGGCGCCTTCGAATACGAGCGCGGGCTCTTCTCGGCCGAGCGGGCGAACTGGCCCGACTTCCGTGCGGCCGAGCCGTCGTTCATGGTGGCGTGGTGCCACGGCGCGCCCGGCATCGCCGCTTCGCGGCTGGCCGCGAAAAAGGCGGGGCTCGACGATCCGCGGCTCGATGAGGAGCTCGACGTCGCCGTCCGCACCACGCTAACCGAGGGGCTGACGATCAGCCATTCGTTGTGCCATGGAGCGTTGGGAAACCTGGAGGTCGTGGACGAGATCGCCCGGCATCGCGGCGACGATGAGCTGCGCGGCCAGGTGCGCCGTCTCGTCGACGGCGTGCTCGCGGAAGCGCGCGAGCGGGGCTGGTCGTGCGGCACGCCGAAAGGCATCGAGACGCCGGGACTGATGGCCGGGCTGGCAGGCATCGGCTACGTCCTGCTCCGGCTCGCCGATCCGGACCGCGTCCCCGCGCTCTCCCGGCTGGCGGGGGTGACGCGATGAAACGCGTTCCCGTGCGCCGGCAGCTCAGCGGCGTCGAATGCGGCGCCGCCTGTCTGGCCATGATCCTCAGCCATCACGGGCGCAACACCGAAGTGCAGGAATGCCGCGACGTCTGCCAGCCGGGCCGCGACGGACTCACCGCGCGCACCATCGTCGACGCCGCGCGGCGCTTCGGGCTGCGCGCCAGCGCCTATTCACTCGAGCCGCAGGCGCTCGGGCTCCTGCCGCTGCCGGTGATCCTGCACTGGAACTTCAACCACTTCGTGGTGCTGGAGAGGATTCGCGGCGACCGGGTGGACATCGTCGATCCGGCCGGCGGCCGCCGCACCATCACGAAGAACGACCTCGATCAGGCCTTCACCGGCGTGGCGCTGACGTTCGAGCCGGGCGTGCATTTCGAGAAGCGGCGCCGCGGCACGCCCCGCTCGAAGCTGTCGTACGCCGCCATGATGCTGCGCCTTCCCGGTGTGCGGCGGGCTCTGACGCTCGTCGTCGCCGCGTCGCTCGTGCTGCAGTTGCTCGCCCTCGGGCTGCCGCTGTTCACGAAGCTCCTCATCGATCACGTCATCCCGCTCCAGCTCCACGAGCTCCTCGGCATCATCGGCGTCGGGTTCGTGCTCGTCGTCGCGGCCCAGGGCGTCGTCGGGCAGGTGCGCGGCGCGCTGCTGCTCTTCCTGCGGGCGCGCGTCGACTCGAAGCTCGTCGTCGATTTCTTCGAACATCTCCTCTCGTTGCCGTTCTCGTTCTTCCAGACGCGCAGCAGCGGGGACGTGCTGCTGCGGGTGAGCAGCATCAGCTACATCCGGGAGGTGCTGACGGGGAACACGCTCTCACTCCTCCTCGACGGCACGTTCGCCATCGGCTACCTGGCGGTGCTGGCGTTCGTCTCGCCGCGCTTCGCGCTCCTCGCGGTCGTGCTGGCGGCGGCGCAATTGCTGGTCGTGGCGTTGACGCGCGGCCGCGTGAACCGCCTCGTCGAGCGGGAGCTGGCGGCCCGTTCGGCGGAGCAGAGCTACCTCGTCGAAGCCGTCATCGCCATCTCCCTGCTCAAGGCGTCGGGCACCGAAGACCGGGCCCTCGACCGCTGGTCGAGCCTCTTCCACGAGCAGCTCAACGTGGTGCTCGAGCGCGGCCGGCTCTCGACGATGACCGACACCGCCATGACGGTCCTGCGCAGCGGGTCGTCGCTGCTGCTGCTCTGGAGCGGCGCGCAGAGCGTGGTGCAGGGAGACCTGACCCTCGGCGCGATGTTCGCGCTGGTGGCGCTGACGAGCTCCTTCCTCACGCCCATTGCCTCGGTCGTTGCGAATGGCCAGCAACTGCTGCTCGTCGGAGCGCACCTCGAGCGGATTGCCGACGTGCTGGAAGCGGAGCCGGAACCGGTGACGAAGAACGCCGTGCCGGAGCAGAGCGGCTCGGTCGAGGTGCGCGATCTCTCGTTCCGTTACGCGGCCGGTTCGCCGCCCGTGCTGAGCAACGTCTCGTTCAACGTCGACCGTGGACGCAAGATCGCGCTGGTCGGCGCCACCGGCTCGGGCAAGAGCACGCTGGCGATGCTGCTCGTCGGGCTGCATCGCCCCACGTCCGGCGAGATCTTCTTCGACGGCGTGCCGCTGGCCGACATCACCGGTCCGGCCCTGCGCCGGCAGCTCGGCGTGGTGCTGCAGGAGCCGTTCATCTTCAGCGGCTCGATCGCACAGAACATCCGCCTCGCCAATCCGGACGCGCCGATGACGCGCGTGATGGAAGTGGCAGCCATCGCCGGCCTGCACGACGAGATCGCCGCCATGCCGATGCAGTACGAGACGATCGTGGCCGAAGGGGGGACGATGCTCTCCGGCGGCCAGCGGCAGCGGCTCGCGCTGGCCCGGGCGCTGCTCTGCGAGCCGCGCATCCTGCTGCTCGACGAGGCCACGAGCCATCTCGACGCCGTCACCGAAGAGGCGGTCGACCGCAACCTCTCGCGGTTGCAGTGCACCCGCATCGTCGTGGCGCATCGCCTCAGCACCATCCGCGACGCCGACCAGATTCTCGTCCTCGACCGCGGCCGCCTCGTGGAGCGCGGCACGCACGACTCGCTGCTCGCACTCGGCGGCACGTACGCCGCCCTGGTGCGGGCGCAGCGCCGCGGTGAGAACACGCCAGCCGTCACCCGAATCGCGGCCCCGTTTGCGCAAACGGCCGCCGCGAGCGCCGTCATGAAGGAGGTGAGCTGAGCGAGCCGGTGCCTGACCGCCCGGCCTGATCGCACCCTGCCCATGCCCTCGCCTTCACACACCGGACATCCAAGGAGATTCACGACATGACTCGAGACCAGATCATTCGCGCGTGGAAAGACGCTGACTACCGCGAATCGCTCGGCGAGTCCGAACGCAGCACGCTTCCCGAGCACCCGGCCGGCCTCATTCGTCTCGACGACGAAGAGCTGGAGAGTGCGGCCGGCGGCGAGACCCTGTTCGGACTCGACTTCTGCGGCTCCATCTTCAACTGTCAAAACACCATGATCCGTGGCACCTGCTACCTCGCCAGCACCTTCGGCTGCTGCCCGGACAACCTCAAAGCCCTCGTCTGAGGACGATCAGGAGAGACTGCGATGACTCGCGATCAGATCATCCGCGCCTGGAAGAGCGCCGATTACCGTTCCACCCTCACCCCCGCCGAGCGCGCCGCGCTCCCGGAGAGCCCGGCCGGCACCATCACCCCCATCAGCGACGCCGATCTCGGCGAAGTCGGTGGTGCCCGCACGGAGTTCATCTACGTGATCTCGTGGGGCTGCTGCGACGGCCTGACGGGCGAAGTCGCCTGCGGGCCGAACATCACGGACTCCCGCACCTGCGGCTACGTCTGCTCCAAGACAGGATTGATGTAGCGCCATGCCGGACGGTGCGGGAGGCCCACTCTCCCGCGCCGTCCACCTTCAGTCGAGCCCTCAGCCATGGAACCGACCAGCCGCGCCATCTTCCGCCCCGTGGCCATCCGCCGCTACAACGACCGCAAAGGCCGTTCGACGCTGCCGCTGGTCTTCGCCCCCCGCGTCGCCCCCGCCGCCGTGCTGCTGGTGCTGCTCTGCTTCGCCGGCGCCTTCCTGACGACGCGCGCGGAGCTGCCCGCCGTCACGGAAGGTGTGGTCGTGCGCGGCGGGACGTCCGCGGTGGTGCTCGTGCCGCGGGCCAAGGCGGGGCGCCTGCGCCCCGGCCAGCAGGTCTGGCAACGCGATCGCCCCGGAGGGCCGATCGGCACCGTCAAAGCCATCGAGGAGCGCGGCACCTGGAAGATCGTGCAGGTGACGGGAACCGGCGCCGACGTCGACGCCGTGGTGCTGATCCCGGTCGAGGCGCGCTGACGCGGTAAGCTCGCGAGCGTCGCCTATCGACGCGGGCTCACTTTGCCTTCCGCACAAACGCCGACCGCGCGGTGCGATTCTTTGGTTTTTCGTGCGGAGGCTGTTTCGTTGAGGGAAGACCGGATCGAGGCATCGCCGATCGCTCGAGCGCCTGGACCTCCGTTTCGAGTCGCTTACCGAGACGGTCCTTTTGAACTTCGAGATCGTACCTTGCCTGAAGGTTCAACCAGAACAGATCGGACGTACCAAAGTATCTTGCGAGCCGAAGGGCCGTATCGGCAGTGATGGCCCGCTCGCCCTTGACGATCTCGTTGATTCGCCGAGCCGGAACGCTCGTGTCTTTTGCGAGCCGATATTGCGTTACGCCGAGCGGCCCAAGGAACTCTTCCGCGAGAACTTCACCCGGATGAACTGGAGCCAGCAGGCGTGTCATCGTTTCCTCAGTGGTAGTCGACAATTTCTACGTCATACGCGTTGCTGTCGCGCAATGTGAAACATACCCGCCACTGGTCGTTGATGCGGATACTCCATTGCCCTTCACGGTCACCCTTCAACTTCTCCAGCCGGTTGGCGGGCGGCACCCGAAGGTCTTCAAGCGTCGTCGCAGCGTCAAGCATGAGCAACTTCCGGAGCGCTACTCGCTGCAGGTCCGGCGGCAGTTTCCGAGATCGCTGCCGGTTGAACAGCTTCTCGGCCTCATCGTCGGCCCAACTGCGGATCACACAGTAGATGGTAACGCCACGCGGTAGTAACGTCTACCGTTATGGTGTATTTCGACGGTTTCGGGTGCAACGACGATTCGCACCCGGAAGGGGCGCCGTCGTGGTGCCTGCGACGCAACGCGACGCCTGCCGGGGCCGAAACGGAGGGCCGACGTGATCCGGTGGCTCGTGCCTTCGGCACTTGCCACCGGCTACCTTACGACACGCCTCCGGCGTGTAACCCCGAAGCGCCTTTCGATTACGTCCTTTCGCGCGGAGCGTAAAAGTTCCCATCAATGGATTTCTTGACACACGTCCTCCTTCCTGCTCCCCTCGTCTCGCGGTAACCGGCGGAGGAGTTGAATGAAAACGTTCGCATTAGTGCTGCTGCTGTTGACCAGTTACTTCGCTCTCGCATCCGACAACAGCGCGAAACCCGCCTGGGAGTTGACGCTCGACGAACGTCTGGCAGCGCGTACGAACGCCACTGGTGCTGCAGAACGCATTGCCCGTCATGCGCGGTCTGCACGACATGGGGCGCGCGTGAGTACGGCGGCCTGGGCGGACGTCATCGACGGCAACGTCAACCCCGAGCTCTTCCTCCCTACGGAGCTCTTTCAATCGGTGGTCCGGCGCGGCTTCGTCGGCGAGACCTGGCGCGACGCACATCAGCAGGATCTCGAGGCGCTGCAGTTACCCGCCGACTTCTGGGATCGCCTCGAGCGCGTGGCCGGTCCGTTCATCGGCGACCTTCGTCAGCAGGAAGCTCTGCTCGTGAGTGGTAAAGAGATGGATGCGGCAGGCCGCGCCGAAATCGACCGCCGGCTCGCCGCTTCCTATCCGACGCTCTGCCGCCACCGCGCCGACGCTCTCGCCGCGGCAAGAGCCGAGTTCGGCCCGCTGCTCGACCGTTTCATGTACGAGTACGTAGTGCGCGGCCAGGTGCAATTCGCGCAGGAACTGGCGGACGGCGCCCGTCTGCGCGCTGAAGAACGAGGCTGCCGATGAGACGCGCAGCGCTGTTTTGCATCGTCGGCCTTTTGACCGCGGGCACGGCGATAGCCGGAACGGTCCGCGCCGAAGTGAACCTGAGCATCCCGCCCTTGAGCAAAAAGCCGCTTTCCAGAGCGTACTTTACCTACCTTAATTTCCTGGGCAATCCCGCGAATGAGCCGGTGCGTTTCGAGCACCTGATCGACGGAACGTCGGCGTGGGGATCCGGGTACGTAACGACGCCTCATTCGAGCAGCATTCAGGCGGAGCTCGCCATTGCCGGAACCTGCTATCGCGCTTTCGCCGATGTATGGGCGGACGACTCCAGCGCCGGCGCCGGCAGTCCGGAGGTGTGCTATCTGCCGTCGACACGACCACCCCCGCCGACGGGCGAGGCCTGCACGGAGTACACACTTCCGGAGGATTGCCAGCTTTCGCCCATCGTCATCAACCTGGCGCCGGGTGCGTATCGCCTCTCCGATGCCGGCGATCCGGTGCAGTTCGACCTGACGGCCGACGGCGTGGTCGAGACCATCACCTGGACGGAACGTCATGCGGCGATGGCATTCCTCGCACTGGACCGCAATGGGAACGGCCTGATCGACGACGGCTCCGAGCTCTTCGGCAATCACACGCGCAAACCGGACGGCACTTTCGCTGCGAATGGCTTCGATGCGTTATCCACCTTCGACGACGACGGCAACGCACTGCTCGATGCGCGCGATGCGGCCTGGCGCACCTTGCTCCTGTGGACGGACGCGAACCACAATGGCCGTTCGGAGTCGGGCGAATCGCTTCCACTGGCAGGCTCGGGCATCACCGCGCTCGGTCTGAGCTACGGCGTGACCGGCAGACGCGATGACACCGGCAACATCTATAAATACCGCGCACACCTGCAGCGCGGCCAGCAGACCGACACCTACTACGACATCTATTTCCGCCGCGTGCAGTGAATCGACGCGCGAGCATTCAGAGGCGGACGCCGATTCCGCGATGACCTGCCTACGCCGAACGCGTGTCTCTACACGCGGAGGCGTGTCGTAAGGTAGCCGGTGGCAATCGCCGAAGGCGAGCCGCCACCGGTACGGTTGCAGAGAAAGTGCACCCGGAGGGGTGCCGGACGCGACCCCTGCCGGGTCGAAAACGGAGGGCGGATCTGATCATCCGGTGGCGGCGTGCCTTCGGCACTTGCCACCGGCTACCTTACGACACGCCTCCGGCGTGTAACCACGTATCGCCTTTTCGATTACGTCCTTTCGCGCGGAGCGCGCGATTTGGGGAGCGCTGGGGGTCACACCTTCGTTCTGACATTGGGGAGCGCTGGGGGTCACACCTTCGTTCTGACATCGCCGATATGACGCTCCACCGGTCGTAGAGCGGACGGCAAAATGGCTTACCTGTTTGTACACGTGGGAGGTTTCAGTTTTGGGTGCGGTGATCGAAGGTGTGACCCCCGGTGCCCACCTTGTTTCGACACGGCCCGTCGGCACGCCGGAGGCGCGGCAGTCGATGTCGGCCCGGCGCGGGAAGCACCGCGATTTGCGGTACGCGCATCGCGATTTGGGAGCGCTGGGGTCACACCTTCGTTCTGACATCGCCGATATGACGCTCCACCGAGCGTAGAGCGGACGGCAAAATGGCTTACCTGTTTCTACACGTGGGAGATTTCAGTTTTGGGTGCGATGATCGAAGGTGTGACCCCCGGTGCCCCCAGAGACCATCCATCGCCGATGTCATAATCGGCGGAGCCGAGTTGTGGCGAATGGTTCGTCATCGCTTTGGCGCGTGGAGGCCTCCTCGACATTCATTTTCCGGCGTTGGAGCCCGGCAGAGGAGGACTGTATGCGTCGACTGGCTTACGTGCTGATCCTGGTGTTCGCGGTGTCTGTCTCAGGTGCCCCGCGGGATACGCGCGACCGGGTGAATCCGATCGTGAAGACCTTCAAGAGCCTCATCCGTGTTCTCGGGGATGGGCTCACGATTCCGTCTCCTGCCAAACCGTAGAGTTACGCGGGTACAAAGTCTCGCTCGAACGCCGGGGCCACACCTTCGTTCTGGTCCGACACGTTCTCACGATGATCTACACGCCGGAGGCGTGTCGTAAGGTAGCCGGTGGCAATCGCCGAAGGCGAGCCGCCACCGGTTACGGTTGCAGAGAAAGTGCACCCCGGAGGGGTGCCGGACGCGACCCCTGCCGGGGTCGAAACGGAGGGCCACCGTGATCCGGTGGCGGCGTGCCTTCGGCACTTGCCACCGGCTACCTTACGACACGCCTCCG
>DASWMP010000209.1:0-4072 GCA_036399695.1 Thermoanaerobaculia bacterium
GCCTCGGGCGATCCTGTCGGACAACGGCAGCCCGTTCGGAAGTCCTGGTCTGGCAAGGCTTTCGAGGCTGTCATTGTGGTGGATCCGTCTCGGCATCCGCGTCGAGCGCATCGTGCCTGGTCATCCGGAACAGAACGGCGCACACGAGCGCATGCACCGCACACTGAAGGCGGAGACGGCGCGGCCGCCCGAGCCGACGATGGAGCGCCAGCAGAAGCGGTTCGACTTCCGGCGCATCTACAACGAAGAGCGTCTACACGAGGCACTTGGCCAGAAGCGGCCGGCCACGATCTACCGTCCGTCGCCACGGCCCTATCCGGCGACGCTGCCGCCGATCGAGTACGCGGGGCATCTGGAGAAGCGCAAGATCGAGCACAACGGAATGATGTGCTGGAAGAATGGCCACATCTTCACGAGCAAGACTCTGTGCGGCGAATACGTAGGTCTCGAGGAGATCGACGACGGCATCTGGTCGGTCTACTACGGACCGGTGCTGTTGGCGCGGTTCGACGAACGGGAGATGAAGTTCTATGGCTGATCATCGTAGAGGCCATCGACCGCCGAGCATGACGCATCGTGAGTTGTGCACCAGCGTGATCGAACACGGTCCATCGCACCGACAGAGACCGGTCGTGCGACTTGAGCCAGTTGCCGACGCTCCGCGAATGAGCACGTTTCTGGCCCGAAAAGACGCTTGGCCTGTGATCGGAAACAGACACAAGGTGTAACCTATGTGCCCGGTCTGATCTGTCACCCATGTTCCCGGTCGGACGGTGAAATTAGGCGGCGTCGGGGCGAAAGAACTCACTTGCCGTGTTGGGCGTCATGAAGCGCCCCTCGTCACTGAATCCACCACGACCGACGGGCACCTCATGCGCGATGCGGCCGATAGTGGACGGCAGAATCGGCGGGCATGCGCACATCTTCTTGCCGCACTCAAAACAACTGTCAGGATATGACCTGCAAAAGGTGATCTCGAGTGCGCGGCCATACTGCTTCTTCGGTACCATTTTCTCCAACTCGATGATGTTCTTGACCTTCATGAGCCACGCGAAAACGTCGGCGGCCTCGCTTAAGAAATAGCCCGGCTCTGCAGGAAAGACTCGCACTGCTTCGGCCAACTCTCCAAGCTCCTCGGACAGCCGTGCGAACGCTTCGCCATATTCAGCGGCGGATCGGGCCGGGTAGATCTCCTGAAACATCAACTGCCAGTCTCCCAGCCGCTTCGGGCGAGATTTCCCAGATGATAGTTTCGTCAGCAGCTCCCATGGCGGTCCCGGCGTAGCGCGTTTTTTCGCGCCGCATTCGATAGGATCGTGTTGTGCCTCCTGGCAATATGGACAGATTCTGGGAAACTTGTCCCAAAGCAGATCTTCAGGACTCTTGACGCCAAGCTTGCCACACAGCGCAAGCCACCAAGCCACAGCTTTTGCAACATGCGCTTCCGGGTCGATTCCTTGCTTCCGCTTCGTGCTGGCGAGCGAGCTAATACCGCCTACCACCTCTACAAGATGCGCAAAGATCGCTGCTGGCGTGAGATGAAAATTCCGATTCCAGTACACTGAGTTCACGACCCGGTACCACGCGTCGAGCGACCGATTCTTGTTCGCGTGGATGAACTCTTCGGTTGCGTGCTGGCCGTCGATCTGCCTTTTCTGGAATCGCGTGAACTCACGATTTAACTCCTCTAGCTCCGCCATGAGATCGGCCGGAAAGAGATCCGTAGCGATATTCGCGTCACGCAGCCGTCTCTGGCCGCGACCGGAGATCAACGGATTTGGATCCAAGGTCCCGATGACAACTCGCGCCACCTTCCGCTCCACGATCCGATCGGCGCACGGAACCTTCGGCGCGTTTCTCTGCGTGCAAGGTTCCAGTGTTGTGTAAATCGTCGCGCCCGCTAGCTGGGCGTTCTTGAGCTTCTTCTCAAGGAGCGTGAACTCCGCATGTTCGCCGAGCGCAAGCTCTCCTCGATACGCCGTCCCTAGCACTTCTCCATCTCTTACGGCAACGGCGCCGACGTACGGCCGCGACTCACGATCTGCCTCGAACTTCGTCTTTCGCGCCTCGTCGATTGCCATGCGCATAAACGCGATTTCATCAGGCGTCACTCAGTACCTCCGAGCTAGGAGTGACGCCACGCCGCGTTTCCCTACCCTTGCGTCCGCCTAACGTCCTTGGTGTAAGCTGTGCGGCCAGTCCCGCGTGCCGAAGCCGTCACGCTGGTGTGAGGCAGGCAGCTCGGCTGCCGGGCCGAAGCCGGGCCGCATCAGCTTCACACCAAAGTTAGGCCGCGGCCCAGTCGCGTCGGCCCACAACATGGGAACAGACCGTTGAGAGATTCGATAACGGCGACAGGGCCCATTCCAGCTGAACGTACGCGACGTAGTTGAGCACACCAGCCGGGTTAGCAGAGGCCGTGCTGGGGTTTGTGCTGTGCCAGGGCCGGCCGGCGAGGGGGGTAGGGATTGAACGATCTCCGTCACTCCTAATACGGGAAGATCAGACGTGGACATCGGGGCCACATTGTCATGCGCAGAGTCGATCATCTTTTCGGTGTTCGACAAACGGTACAAGGTGCTCGCGCAGAGCACCCGCGAAATCGAGGACGTCCTGATCGTCTTGCATCCTCTGACACTTACCGACAGCCTGACGTTCGGAGCAATGATGATCTGCCACCGAGTAGGACCATACCTCGAGGAGCCCTGCTACCTCAGCTTGCAGGAACTGGTGGAACGCTCAGAGTCATACGCAGCTGTCTTGATGACGCCATGGGAACAGCTGCGCAGATCGCTTGATCTGTGCCGATCAAAGGGATTTCTTGAACGGCTGGACGATTCGTACGCACGGCTAGTCGCAACAATGGCGACCGCGGTCGGTCTAGAGACTCCGTTCGGTGCGATCGCGCGCATACTGACAGCTACTGGCAGCAGGCTCATCGATCAATTCCAGCTATCGCAAAACTGCAAGATTCTGGACTACCAACTGATGCGGTTTCGCAACTCAATGCGAGAACACTATGCCGCTCTCGTCGAACCGACTCTTGCCGCTTCGTTCAGCAATCACCGGGCGTGTAGCGACGACCTACTGCAGGTTTTGGAGGAGGTACGAGAGGAAATGTTGCAGATCGAGGTTCACAGATGACGCGCGAAATTATTGCCACCATCCTGAGCACGATCGGAGTAATCGCAGTTGCTGCGCTTTCAGGCTGGCTTATCGTGCTGCGGCGCCACCTTGCGCAACTGAAGACAGCGCACCTTGCTCTTACCGAGCAGCTGCGCGCGCGTGTCGAAGCCGCATACCACGACGGCTTCCAAGATGCTCAGTTACGCAGCATTCACGTTACTAAAGACGAACTGGCTGCGCAGCGCGCCGCAGAGGCTAGCGTCGCCTTTGAACAGGGCAAGGTTGCCGGCTACCAAGAGGTATTCGAGGATTTCTGGGTTCAGATCGATCCAATTGTTTCAGTTGAAAAGCACGATTATTTGTTTTTCAACACACACACGGCGGACATCGGATATCGAGTGCAGATGATGTACAAGGACATACCTTGCTTTTCGCCCATGGAGGTCATCCTCGAGCGTAACCGCGAAGTCCATGGTAATGCCGAGGCACTCGCACTGGCGGCTCAGGCGGTAGACAAGATTGCGTCGTCCGCAAGAACACTCAAGGTGGTCAAGGCACTTGGTTAGCGCCTTCGTCGGCCTAACGCATGTTGAAAGCGCGCCCCTTCCTGTAAGTTTGGAGGCGTCAAAGCCCAAACGAAAGGAAGGAGCGGCTGCCATGAAACAACAGGCGATTCAGTATCTCGCGATGGATGTGCACCAGGCAACGGTCGTCGCCAGTTTGCGCGATGAATCGGGCAAGGTGCTGATGCGGGCGACGGTACCCACCGAGGCCAAGGCCATTCTCACGCTCGTCCGGAGCGCCGGCCCGCGTGTGCATGTGGCCTTCGAGGAAGGAACGCAGGCGCAGTGGCTGCACGATCTGCTGGTCGATCACGCTGAGCGGGTGATCGTGTGCAATGTCCGCGGACGCAGTGAGACGACGAACAAGAGCGACCGCATCGATG
>DASWMP010000210.1:0-20900 GCA_036399695.1 Thermoanaerobaculia bacterium
CCCCCCCCCCCCCCCCCCCACTCCAAACTATGCGTTGCTGTTTCGTTCGTGCGCGCTCCAACGCTTCCGCGTGGTGTTCTAAGGAGTACCTACTGCGTCAACGTCACGTTCACTTCCCCGGCGGTCACGTGCAGGTTGATCACCGACCTTCCGGCGGCGTTCTTGTAGCGCGTGCGTCCCGGGAACACCCCTTCGCGCTCGATGATCTGGTTGCCGAGGTGCGCTTTGACTTCGCCGACTCTCGCGGAGGCGTTCAGTTCCTTCACGATCGACTTCGGGGTCGACATCGTGATCTCGCCGGCGCGTAAATCCACGTCCACGTTGCCGAACGTGCCTTCGAGTTTCACCTCGCCGGCGCTGGTCTCGAAATCGACGTCCACGCCGGGCGGGACTTCCAGGACCATCGTGAACTCGGTGAACTTCTTTGCGCGCCAGGCGTCGGCGGCGCCGACGAAGCGGCGGCGGACGATGGCTTCGCTGCCGCTGACGTAGAGCTCGATCGTCGCGCCGTCCACCATCTCCTGCGCATTTTTGCGCTCGGCTTCCACGTCGTACGTGCGCAGCGCGTAGCCGGCCAGCGCGAGGCGGTCGGCCGTGCCGTTGCGCACCAGGATCGAGCCCGTGGGCACGTCGATGACGATCCGTTTCACCCCGCCGCGCGCGATCTGCGACTGGAAGTTGTGACGCACTTCTTTCTCAGCCGCGGCGAAGACGGACGTGGCGAACAGCAGCAGGGACGCGAAGACGAGGCTCGGGCGCATGTAAATAGAACGTTTCAGGGACCGCGAAAGTTGCACCTCGGCCTTTTACGGTTCCGTTCCCCCTACCCATTCGGTCCAGCGCTCGGCCAGCACGACGCCGGAATTGCTCTTCAGCAGCGGCGTCACGTACTTGATGCGCTCGGCTGGTTTCGGGTGCGTGGCCGTCAGCACTTTCATCTGCGACGACGACTCCATCTTCTGCAGCTTGCCGAGGAACGTCAGGAACTCGTTGCCGCGATAGCCGGCGGCGATGGCCATCTCGAGGCCGATCTTGTCTGCTTCCTGCTCGTCGCGGCGGCTCAGGCCGGTCGTGAAGAGCTTCTCGTACGCCATGTTCGAGATCTGCGCGCCGAGGTCGTCGTTGAGGAACGAGCCCTTCTGCGTGTCGGAGGCGAGGTCGAGTCCGGCCGTGATGGTGTTGCCGCGGCGGATCTCCTTGAGGATGTGCTTCTGCGTGGCGTGGGCAATCTCGTGCCCGAGGACCGCCGCCAGCTCCGCTTCGGAACTGATCTGGCCGAGCGCGCCGGTCGTGATGAAGATGAAGCCGCCCGGCGCCGAGAAGGCGTTGACGATGTCGGTGTCGATGACGGCAAAGTGCCACTCGAGGGTCGGCCGGGCGCTGTACGCCGCGACGGTGCGCCCGACGAGCGTCACGTACTGCTGCAGCCCTTCGTCCTCGGTGAGGTCGTACGTCTTGAGGATGCGTGCCGAGACGACGCGGCCGATGTCAGCCTCCTCGTCTTCAGTGAAGTCGCGTGTGGCCGCGGAGACCACCTTGGCCCCCTTCTTCACCTTGTTCGGATCGATCTTGCGGATGATGTCGCCCCACTGCGCCTGCGCGGAAGTGGTGGCGAAGAGCACGGTCAGTGCGATCGCGATGCGTTTCATTCGTCACGTCCCTTTCCGACTTTGCCTTCCTTCTGGAAGTCGTCGAGCGCGCCGTCGAGCTTCGCCCGCCACTTGGCGTCGCGATTCTCGAGCGCTTCCACGGCCTTGTAGTCGCCGCCGTCGGCGAGCTTCAGCCCCTTCGTCCCGGCTCCGCGCGTGCCGGCCGTGGCCGCGACGTTGGAGTCGGACGAGCCGAGGAGGTTGCCGGAGAGCTTGGCCAGACGGGAAGCCGCCGCCTTCTTCGGACGGACGGCAAAGTTAGACGCATCGGCCGTGCTGGTCGAATGCGCCGTCCGCGTCAGCGTGTAGGTCGCCCCGCCGGCGGTGATGCTCACGGCCGACGGCCCTTTCGCGTCGTACGTGTACGCCGCTTTAGCCGAGCCGTAGTTGTACGTCGAGACCTTCCCGTCCTTCGTCACCGCCTTGTCGGCCGCGGTCGTGGTGAAGGGAAGGAGCAGCGCCGGCACGAGCGACGTCTCGACGCCGCCCTTGTAGGACGCGAGCTCGACGTCGCCGCCGGCTTCACGTACCCAAACCTTCCCGTTCCCGCCGAGGAAGATCACGACCGGCGCCTTCGCCGTGGCGCGGTACTCGGCCCGCGTACCGTTGCTGCTCGTCAGAAGCGTGATCGTCCCGGCAGCCGCACCGCCCTTCGTCACGTTCCACTTCGTTTCCGACGCCGCGTTGAAGAGGGGAGGGGCGGCAAGGGTGCTCGCCGCTAATAGGGTTACTGCGAGGAGGAGGGTTTTGCGCATTTTAGATTCCGTTCTGGGGTGAGGGTTTTGGTTTTCGGTTTTTGGTTTTTGGTGCTTCGCGTGCTCGACACTCCCCGCACAGCGCAGCACCAACAACCAACAACCAAAAACCAACAACTGCCTCTCTACACGGTCACCTGATAAATCCTCACCGCCTTATCCTTCCCTTTCACCTTCACTTCGTCGAGGTAAACCGTCGGGAAATGGTCGCCAATTCTCGCCAGGGTGAATTCGCTGATGATGATCTCCGTCACGTAATCCTTGTTCTTACCCTCCAGTCGTGACGCAAGGTTTACCGCGTCGCCGATGACGGTGTAGCCGAAGACGCGTTCGGAGCCGATGTTGCCGACGACCGCTTCGCCCGTGTTCACCCCCACGCCGATGCGCAGCTCGGCCTTCCCTTCGGCCATCCACTGCTCCCGGAGGCGGGCCGTTTCCTGGACCATTTCGACGGCGCAGGCGACGGCGTGGCGGGCGTGGTCGGGATCGATGGCCGGGGCGTTCCAGAAGCCCATCACGGCGTCGCCGATGAACTTGTCGAGCGTGCCGCCGTGGGCCAGGAGGATCTCGACCATCCGCGTGAGGTACTCGTTGAGCATCTCGACCACTTCCTCCGGCTCCGAAGCCTCGGAGATGGAAGTGAAGCCGCGGATGTCGCTGAAGAGGATCGTCAGCTCGCGCCGTTCTCCGCCGAGCTGGACTTTCTCCGGATGGGCCAGGATGTGGTCGAGGATCTGCGGCGAGACGTAGCGGCCGAACGTCGTCTTCAGCATCAGCGACTGCTTCTGCTCGGCCACGAAGTTGACGACGGTGAGCGTGACGTAGGTGAGCGCCGTCGCCACCATGGCGCTGACGGCGGGGACGACCAGCCCGGCGGCGAGGGCGGCGTAGCCGATGCCGGCCAGGCCGAGGAGCACGCCGATGGCGAGGAGGCCGGAGACGAGCTGCGAGCGGGTGGAGTCGATGGCCGCGCCGAAGAGCGCGCCGATGAGGAGGAGCGCTGGCAGCATGAGCCAGCGGTTCGCCATCCGGTTGAAATCGCCGTTGAGGAGGTTGTCGAGCGCGTTCGCGTGCAGCTCGATGCCCGCCGTCTGCGACGAGAGCGGCGTCGGCCTCAGGTCGAGCAGCCCGGCGGCGGTGACGCCGATGATGACGATCTTGCCCTCGAACTGCTTGGCGAAGGCGGCCAGGTCGTGCGGGGAGGCGACCCCCTCCGCTTCGCGGGCGAGCGAGGCCACCAGCACTTTGTCGAGGTCGACGTTGCGGTAGTTCAGCCGGTCGGCGCGGCCGCCGTTCCAGCGGATCAGCATCTCCAGCGATTCGTCGACCGGCACGGTGCGCTGGCCGATGGCGAGCCGGGAACCGTTCAGGGCCGGGGAGGCGACGGCTTCGCGCGGGAGCTTCAGGTACTGCCGCGCGGCGTCGAGCGCCAGGCTGGCGACGTGGCCGCCCGGCACTTTGTCCAGGAGGGCGTACGAGTGGACGCGCGCGGAGCTGGAGCCGGCGGCGAGCCGGATGGAGCCGAGACCGCCGGCGTCGCGGAGGGTCTCGAGCGGAGGCGTGACGGAGTGGATCGTGCCGCCGGACGTGCCGCGGACGCGCCATAGCTTCGGCATCCACGCCGCCGGCAGCGCCGTGGTCCCGCGCTCGCCGGGGGCGGTGGTCTGTGTGGCAATGACGACCGGCTTCCCGGCCACGCTTTCGGCGAGCCTCCGGTCGCCCGCCGGCTCGGCCTCATTGGCCTCGGCGAAGAGGGTATCGAAGGCGATGACGGCCGCCCCATCGCGCAGCAGCTCGTCGACGACCCGGGCGTAGACCTCCCGCGTGTACGACTGCGGCCGCCCGAAATCCTCGGCCAGGACCCGCGTCGTCGATTCGCTGATCGTCACCAGGACGATACGCGGATCGGGCGTGCGCGTTTTCGCCAGGGCCTGGGAGTTCCGGTCGAACAGCCACCACTCGGCGCCGAGGAGCGTCGGATCGACTAAATAGATGATGGAAATGATGGCGGCGCAAAGCGCGCCGAGCCAGGCGCCGCGACGGAATCGGGCAGGGATCACGGGTGAATGGTATATGGCCGGCAGGCCGATGCGCCGCGCGTCGGCGTGAACGACCCGGGCCGTCAAATGAAGGAGCCAACCGTCAAATTGATGGGTCAGACCTTCAGATTGAAGGTCCGGACCTTCATTCTGAGGACTCGGACCTCAAACTCTCACCCGTTCCCGCGAGCTTCGTGGTGCCGCGCGCAGCTCGCGTTCCGCCCGGCCCGCTCGCCGCAGCCCGGCTCATCGCAGTAGAGGGCGTGAGCGGCGATGACGTGGCCGCAGTGGCCGCACGTCCCTTCCTGCCCCTGAAAGAACACGGTTTCGCATGCGCAGGCGGAGCAGGAAGGGACGGCACTCATCGGCTCCGGAGTGTGCCGAAGCGCCGAAAAGTTCGCGGTGCGGTTTTAGACGCCGGCTTCTTCGACGGTGACGGGGTTGTTGTATAGCGGCGCGCCCGGCTCCTGCCGCGCCGAGTCGCGGAGTGACCCGAGGTCGGCCGGGCCGAAGCCGATCTCCTCGATCAGCTTCGAGACCGTGGCCTTGGCCGCGGCGTCGTCGCCGGAGATGAAGATCGCCCGCCGCTTCGCCACCGGCGCGCTCTTGTCCCCCTGCGTCTTGAGGTGCTCGAACCAGATCGTGTTGAACGCCTTCACGACGTGCGCTCCCTCGAGATGCGCGGCCACCAGCTCGGACGAGGTCTTCGCCCCCGACTCGAGCTCCGGGATGCGGCCGTCGCGATCGGGGTAGTAGTTGTTCGCGTCGATGACGGTCTTGCCGCGCAGCTCCGCCGCGGGGAGCGAGGTGTACTCGCGCAGCGGAATGGCCGCCAGGACGACGTCCCCGAAGCGTGCCGCTTCCTCGGGGGTCACGGCTTTGGCCTGCGGCCCCAGTCCGGCGACGAGCTCGCGCAGCGTCTCCGGTCCGCGCGAGTTGCTGATGGCGATGTGATGGCCGGCGTCGATCAGCAGACGCGCGACGGTGGCGCCGATGTGACCGGCGCCGATGATCCCGATATTCATGATGTCCTCCTGGAAAAAAGTGCACACAAAAAAACCGCGGGGCCGGTTGCCCGGCCCCGCGAGTACGACTCCCCAATTATTCGGTGATGATCGTTACTTCTTCTTCGAACCCTTGCTGCTGCTGCTCGACGACTTCTTAGAGGAAGACGAAGACTTGGAAGCGCCCTTCTTCGATGCGGCCATTAATGCTCACCACCTTTCATGCCGTACGGGACCTCCCGGTCGCGCTTCTTGGCAACACACGCCGGCTATAGCCGGCTAACTCGTTGACCTGGGAGACGGGGGCAGCGATTCGCAGAGACACCTGCTGACGACCTTCGACATTGACTGAACTAGCGATCCAGTTTCTGGAGATCATCATTATCGTTGTCCTAAATATGCGGTCGATAAAAGATATTGTCAAGCATTTGTTTATGAAAATCGTAATCGAATGCCCGACGTTCCACGTTGTTCCACGATTCGTGCCCGGATGGAAGGGAGTTGGCGGTTGGCAGTTGGCGGTTGGCAGTAGAGAAACGGGCCGACACGTCGCAGACCGGAGCGGTTCGGCTTCTTCCACTGGTGGGGAGTGGTTGGGCGGTTGGCACTTGGCGGTTGGCGGTGGAGAAACCGGCGACACGACGCAGCCCGGAGTGGTTCGGCTTCTTCCACTGCCAACCGCCAACTGCCAACCGCCAACTACTCCGCGCGGTACGCGCCGCGCGTCAGTTCCGCGCACCGTTTCCACGTGAAGCTCGCGGCCCGCGCGACGCCGGCGGCGGCGAGGCCGTCGCGCAGGTTTGCGTCGCGTGCAATGCGGAGCATGGCCCCCGCGAAAGCCTCGGGCGACCGCGCGGCGGCGTGCAGCGCGGCGTCGCCGGTCACCTCGACGAGCGCAGGCGCGTCGGACGTGATGACGGCCACGCCGCACGCCATGGCCTCGGCGGCCGGCAGTCCGAAGCCTTCCTCGAGGCTCGGCAGCACGACGGCCAGCGCGCCGCGATAGAGCGCGGCCAGCTCGTCGACGGCCACGAAGCCCGGGGCGACGACGCCTTCCTGCGCGTGGTAACGCTCGAACGCGCCGCCGGTGAGGACGAGCGCCACGTCCGGCAGCTCGCGCCGGACGCGCGTGAAGGCCTCGATCAGCGTGGCCACGTTCTTGTGCGGCTTGTCGTTGCCGGAGTAGAGGAAGTAGCGGGTGGACGCCGGTCTGTGGCCGGTGGCCGGCTGGAAGACGGCGTCGACGCCGTTCGGCGTGACGACGATCCGCTGGGCATCGACGCGGAGCTCCGCGATCAGCTCGCGCTTCACCGTCTCGCTCACCGTCAGGATCTTCGTCGCTTTGCGAACGGCGCGCGTGAGCATCATCCGCGCGTACACCGGCGCGATCGGGTTGCGCTGCGGCTGGTGGAGGTGGATGAGGTCGTGGACGGTCACGACGACGGGCACTTTCGTGAAGGGGACGACGTAGTGCGGCGCGTGGAACACATCGAGGCGGGCACCGTCGGCGGCGCGGCCGACGGCGAAGAGCTCCCGCACGGAGTAATGCGGGGCATCGACGACGACGTGTTCGACGCCGGCCGGCAGTTGCGCGGCGATGGACGCCGGTCCGAAGGCGACGTACGTCTCCTCTCCCTCCGCCAACCCCGCGAGCGCATGCAGCAGCCCGCGGATGTAAGTGCCGATCCCAAAGTCCGCGATCTTCCGGGCGTCGAGGCCCACCCTCATCGCGCGGCCTCGGCCAGGAGCGCGAGCATCAGCTCACTGCTCCGCTCCCACCGGTAGCGCCTGGCCCGCTCCGGCCCGAGCAGGCGCAGCTCGCGGCGGAGGCTCGCATCGCGGATGACGCGCGTCAGCGAGGTGCGCAGCCCTTCGAGATCGCCCGGCGCAATGAGCAGCGCCACGTCTTTGCCGAACTCCGGGATCGCACCGGTGCGCGTGGCGATGACGGGGGCGCCGCAGGCCATGGCCTCGAGCGGCGGGATGCCGAAGCCCTCGTGCCGCGATGGATAGACGAAAGCCATGGCCCCGCGATAGAGGTCACGCAGCCGCTCGTTGTCGACGAAGCCGGTCAGCTCGACCTCGCCGAGGGCGCGCAGCTCGCGTTCCACGTTGCCCCAGCCGGCGTCGCCGCAGATGACGAGACGGGGACGCGGCGGCGGGAGCATCGGCCAGACGGTGAGGAGATCGTCGAGCCCCTTGCGCGGCTCGAGCGTCCCGACGAAAAGGACGTAGTCCTGCTCTTCACCGCCGGGGGAGAAGAAATCGTCGACGCCGTTCGGGACGATCTCCAGCTTCGACGCCGGCATGCCGAAGCCGCGCATGGCCTCTTCGGCGACGGCCCGCGAGACGCAGGCCACGCGCGTCGCCAGCTCGAGGCTGCGCCCGATGAAGAGGTTGAACGAAAGGATCGTTTTCAGCTTGTGCCGCCCCGGCATGGTGATGGAGGTGAAGTCGTGCAGCGTCGCCACGGCCGGGATGCGCAGCGCGACAGGCAGCGTGCCGTGCGGCCCCCAGAGGACGTTCGCGTCGATGCGCGGGAGTCGCGTCTGCTGCCAGATCACGCCGAGCGGAGAGCGATCGACGCGAAACCGGCAGTGCTCGAGATGGCTGGTGTTCTCGATGGCGGCATGGGAGGCGAGGAGCGGCGGCGGCGAGACGGGCAGGCGCCGCGCAATCTCGGCCGTGTGCACCCCGATCCCCGTGCGATTCCCGACCAGGGGGCGAGCATCGATCACGACGTCGAGTTGCACGGGGGAAGAGTAGCAGTGGTTGGTGAGGCGATTGCGGATTTCCGATTTCCGATGTCTACACGCCGGAGGCGTGTCGTAGATTAGCCGGTAGGCAAGCGCCGCAGGCGCGCCGCCACCGGTTTCGGTTGCAAAAGAAGTTCGCACCCCGGAGGGGTGCCGTTGTGGTGCTGCGGACGCGACCCCTGCCGGGGTCGATAGGCAATGCGTCTCTCATCCGGGGGCTGCGTGCCTTCGGCACTTACCCCCGGCTAATCTACGGCACGCCTCCGGCGTGCACTCCGACGGTGCTTCTTCGGCTGCGCGCCACCGCACTCGGAGATTATCCCGCGACGCGGCGCAGCACGGCCAGCGTCTGCTCGGCGGCGACGTCCCAGCGGAACATCGCGGCTCTCGCGCGGCCGGCTTCCGCCAGGGCGTTGCGCAGCGCTTCGTCCGAGGTGAGGCGGCGGAGGTGCGCTTCGAGCGCGGCCACGTCGCGGGGGGCGAACCAGAGCGTGGCGTCGCCGCCGATCTCCGGCAGCGATGATGATTTCGCCGCGACCGTCGGTACGCCGTGGCTCATCGCTTCGAGCAGCGGGAAGCCGAACCCCTCGTACAGCGACGGAAAGACGAACGCCTCGGCGTGCCGGTAGACCGTCGCCAGTTGCGCGGCGCGCAAGTAGTCGAGATGCACGATGCCCGGCCTCCGCAGGCGCGGGAGCAGCGACTCCGACTTCCAGCCGACACGGCCCACCACCACCAGCGACCCGTCGTACGCGCCGCTGGCGCGGAGCCGTTCGTAGGCATCGAGCAGCGTGCCGAGGTCCTTGCGCGGCTCGATCGTGCTGACGAAGAGCAGGTAGCGCGACGGCAGTCCTTCCACCGGCTCCGCGGGCGGAAGCGGATTGAGGCCGGAGTGGATGGCCACGACGCGGGTCGGATCGACGGGGTAGAACTCGAGCAGGTCGCGGCGTGTGGACTCGGAGACGCAGACGATGGCGTCGGCCAGGCCGATCTCGCGGGACATCGTCCGCTCCAGGTTGTCGAGCGTCTCCTTCTGCAGCAGCTCCGGGAAGCGCTTGTACGTCAGGTCGTGCACCGTAATGACGCGGCGGCGGGCCACGGCGCCGTGGAGACGCGGCAGAAAATAGTTCGCCCCGAAGAAGACGTCGCAATCGGCCAGCGCGAGCCAGCCGACGTACGCGCCGGCGGTCATGGCGTGCGCGGCGCGGGAGTAGGGCCGGCCGCGCATGTCGAACGTGCAGAGCGTGGCGTTGGCCGGCAGATCGGCGTGCAGTTTCGGCCCCACGTCGGTCACGCGGGCGTCGCCGAAGAGATACAGCTCGACCTCTTCGTGCTTCGCCAGCCCGTGTAGAAGATGATAGAGATACCAGCCGACGCCGGTGAGCGGCTCGTAGAAGGGGCGGATGTCGACCCCGACGCGCAGCTTCCGTTCGCGATGGACGGCCGAGCGCCAGGCGCGCCCGGCACGGTCGGCCAGCGCATGGCGTAGAGTGTGAAGGATGACCTCGGCAGCAGGCAGGACCGGCATCGGCGCGGATAGTAGCAGGCGCCCTATGCACGCATGAAAACGTTCATCATTATTCTTGTCGTCATCCTCGTGGTGATCGGCGGGACCGCCATCTATCTCATCGCCACGACGCCGGAGAGCGGCGCGGGGGTGAAGCTGCCGCTTTCGGCGGACCAGCGCGAGCTGCTGACCCGAGTGCCGGCGAGCGCCGATGCGTTCGCCTTCGTGCCGACCGCGGCGCTGCTGCAGGCAAAGCTGGAAGCGAACCGCGTCACGCGCGATCCGGTGCTCCAGTGGGCCGCGGATCAGCCGCTCCCGTCGCCCTGGCTCCTCGGCGGCGCGGACATCGTCGCCTGGAAGAGCCGCAAGCGGACGAGCTACGGCATCCGGATGGATCCGTTCCGCGCCTTCCTCGTCCGCCTCTGGCTGATGCTGGCGGGGGACGTCCAGGCGCGCTGGGATGGGAAGGTGTTCCTCATCAACGCCCCCTCCGGCGCCACGCCGGAACCGAGGATCAGCGAATCGGAGCTCACCGCTCTTTTGATGTTGGGGGAGGGGCTGCCGTCCGGCGACCTCCTGGTCGTGCAGCGCGAAGGAGGCCGCGGCGTCTTCCCTCCGCTGCCGCGTCCGACCATCAGCAGCGTCACGGTGACGCCGGACCGGATCGACATCACCTCCCGCGCCCGCACCGACGAGGCAGCCGCGTCGGCGCCGATCACGGCCAGGTTCGCCGCCGGGGCCATGATCTCCGTGACGTTCGGCCGTCCGCCGCGCGCCGTCGAAGACCTGAACCGTCTCTTCGGAGCGAAAGTGTCGACGATCGTCGGCGAAGGGGGGGCGATCGCCCTCTACGGCATCGACACCGGTACCCTCCTGCCGCGGCCGAAAGGTTTGATGATCGTGCCGGCCACGGATGCCCGCCGCGCCGAGATGGAGGGGGTCCGCCAACTGGCGGAGCTGGTCGGCGAGACCCGCGACACCGGCAACGAGCTGCTCGTCTCCTTCGACCGGCAGAGCATGGGACTATATATAAAGGATACGTTCGAGCCGGCGCCCTGGCCGGCCAGCCAGTGGGCGGTCCGTCTCGACCCCCAGCCGCTCATCCCCGTCCTCGAGCGGCTCGGCGACAACACCGGCCTCCGCATCGCCGCCCCCCGCCTGCACCGGGCGGCGCGGGATCTGCGCAAATGGATCCGCTATTTGTCGGAAGCCGAGGAGATCGTGGCCGCCGATTCGGTGAGTGGGGGAGTCGAGGAGATGAAGGTGCGGGTGGTGGCGAAGCGGTAAGGGTGGGGCGGGGGGGGGGACCGTGAACGGGGGGCCGTGAACGGAGGACCTTGAACGCAGAACGCAGAACGCAGAACGCAGAATGACGAACGACGGCACCGGCGGCGCCGGGAGCAATGTTGAATGCTGAATGAAGGCGCCCCGCGCCCGTTCCGGCGGCCCCGCCCGTCCCCGCTTCAACATTCCACATTCAACATTCAACATTGCCTCTCGTCCCCCTTTCTAAATTCTGCGTTCTGCGTTCTGCGTTCTGCATTCAGGGTTCACGGTTCAGGATTCACGGTTCACGATTCAAGATTCACGGTTCAGGTCCACGCCCCCCCCTCCCCGGAATGCCCTCGCCCCTTCCCGCGGTTAAGTCATGTTCCGGCGCGCCACGCGTGTGCCCGCGACAGCAGCAATCTCATGAGAGACGACATCATCGACTTCGATTCCATCGACGAGCATGGGCCTCAGTCGTACACCGGCGCGTTCGACTTTACGCCGGACGAGCTCGACCGGCCGGAGCTGGCTGGATCGGCGGCGGTGCGGATCGAGGTAACGGCGGACAAAGGGGACATGACGGGCGAGTACGTCGCCGAGGGGACGGTTGGATTCACGGCCGACCTGACCTGTGCGCGCTGCGTCGAGCCTTACCCGTTTGCCAACAATTCGCCCTTTCACGTAAGATTCCGCCCTCGTCCTGAGGCCGTTGTCGAAGGCGAAGAAATCGAGATCACCGATTCAACGGAGCTCGACGTCGAGTTCTACTCCGATCGAGCAATCCCGTTGCGGGAACTGGCCATCGAACAGATCCAGCTCTCGATCCCGATGAAGCCGCTGTGTGATGAGAGCTGCCTGGGGCTCTGCCCCAAGTGCGGAGCGAACCGTACCCGCGAGGCCTGTAACTGCGACTCGTCGATCGTCGACGAACGCTGGGACTCGCTGAAAGGGATTCGCGAAGCGCTGGCGAAGAAGAAAGAAGTGTAGAAGCAGTTTTTGGTTGTTGGTTTTTGGTTGTTGGTCTCCCCCCAACCGAAAACCAACAACCAATAACCAACAACCGGTTCAACAACAAGGGAGCATTACGATGCCGAATCCGAAACGACGCCATTCCAAGGCCCGCACGCGCACGCGCCGGGCGCACGACTTCCTCAAGCTGAAGTCGCTCTCCACCTGCCCGCAGTGCCATGAGGCGAAGCTGCCTCACCGTGTCTGCCCGAAGTGCGGTTTCTACAAGGGCCGCGAAGTCATCGCCGTCAAAGACGTCCTGTAGCAAACCGGCGTCGCGATGGCCGAGGGTTTGACGCAGACGACTCGCATCGCGCTGGACGCGATGGGAGGCGATCACGCGCCTGACGAGATCCTTCGCGGAGCGCTGCTGGCCGTCGAGGAGTACCCGGCCGTCGAGATCCTGCTCGTCGGCATGGAAGAGGTGATCCGCGAGCGTCTCACCGCTCTCGGAACGCCTCGGCCGCCGCGCGTCGAGATCGTCGACGCGCGCGAGGTCGTCACCATGGAGGACAACTCGCTCGCGCCCATCCGGCGCAAGCGCAACTCCTCCGTCCGCGTCTGCGCCAACATGGTGCGCGACAAGCGCGCCGACATCATGGTCTCGGCCGGCCACACCGGCGCGTCCATGACGTCGGCGTACATGGTCATGGGGACGATCGAAGGCGTCAGCCGTCCCGCGCTGACCGCCATGATCCCGAACGTCACCGGCCGCAACACCATCCTCCTCGACGTCGGCGCCAATCCCGACACCAAGCCCTCCAACCTCCGCGAGTTCGCCGTCATGGGGCACTTCTACGCCCAGATGGTCCTCGGCATGGAGCATCCGCGCATCGGTCTGCTGTCGATCGGCGAGGAGGAAGGCAAAGGGAACGAGCTGATCAAGGAGACGTTCCGCGTCATGAAGGAGACGGGGCTCAACTTCATCGGCAACGCCGAAGGGCGCGACGTCTACAACGGCAACGCCGACGTCATCGTCTGCGACGGCTTCACCGGCAACGTGCTGCTGAAGGCATCGGAATCGCTGGCGGAGATGCTGTTCACCCTCATCCGCAACGAGGTGAAGGGGCCGTTCCGCAAGCTCGGCGCGCTCCTCCTGAAGCCGGCCTTCCGGGCGCTGAAGAAGCGCACCGACTACTCCGAGTACGGCGGTGCCCCCCTCATCGGCGTCAACGGCGGCTGCATCGTCTGCCACGGCCGCTCGAGCGCGAAAGCGATCAAGAACGCCATCCGCGTCGCCCACGAGTACAGCGTCAACGGCATCGAGGCGAAGATCCGCACCAAAGTCTCGGACCTGCACAACCGCGAGCACGACTCGAACGTGCTGGCCGCGACGTAGGCTGGTAGCTGTCAGCTCGCAGCGCTGAGAGCTAATAGCTGAGAGCTGACAGCTATTTTCAGTATCATCCGCGCCGCATGGAACATCACACTGCCTTTGTTTTTCCCGGACAGGGGAGTCAGTTCGCCGGCATGGGGAAGGATCTCGCCGAGGCCTTTCCTGAGGCGCGACGGGTCTTCGAGGAGATCGACGACGCCCTCGGCTTCTCGATCTCGAAGCTCTGTTTCGAAGGGCCGGAAGAAGAGCTGAAGCTGACGGAGAACACGCAGCCGGCCATCCTGGCCGTCTCCTCCGCGCTGCATGCGGTGCTCGAGGAGGCCGGCGCCACCCGCCGCGATCTCGTGGCCGGCCATTCGCTCGGCGAGTACAGCGCCATCGTCAGCGTCGGCGGGCTCACGCCGCCGGAAGCGGCGAAGATCGTCCGCGCGCGCGGCCGCTTCATGCAGGAGGCCGTGCCGGTCGGCACCGGCGCCATGGCCGCACTCATCGGCCCGACGGTCGAAGAAGTGCGCGAGATCTGCGAAGAAGCGTCGCAGGGGGAGATCGTCTCCGTCGCCAACATCAACGCCAAGGGGCAGACCGTCATCGCCGGCACGAAGTCCGCCGTCGACCGCGCCATCGACATCGCCAAAAAGCGCGGTGTGCGTCTGGCGAAGCTGCTGCCGGTGTCCGCACCGTTTCACTGCGAGCTGATGAAACCCGCCGAGGAGAAACTGCGGCCGATTCTGGACGAGGCCAACCTCAAGGATCTCTGGTTCTCGCTGGTGTCGAACGTCGATGCCTCGCCGATCGGCACCGCCACCGCCGTCCGCAACGCGCTGCTGCGGCAGGTCGCGTCGCCGGTGCGCTGGGTGGAGTCGGTGCAGAAGATGGTCTCGATGGGCGTGAGACGCTTCGTGGAGATCGGACCGGGCAACGTGCTCACGGGCCTGATCAAGCGCATCGACACCGGGAGCGACGTGGAGCTGATCAACGTCTCGGATGCTAAGACGCTGGAAGCGTTCGTGGCCCGCGGCAACGCGCAATAGGACCTATGGGACAGATCGGACCGATGGGTCCTCATTGGTCCCATCGTTCCCTGTTACAACCGCCAACGGACCGGCGGGCGCCACCGTACTTTAGGCAT
This sequence comes from Thermoanaerobaculia bacterium, assembly GCA_036399695.1. Classification (GTDB taxonomy): domain Bacteria; phylum Acidobacteriota; class Thermoanaerobaculia; order Gp7-AA8; family Gp7-AA8; genus DASVEE01. Next base: position 14,453 of record DASWMP010000210.1, read on the forward strand.
GCTGAAACGCACGCTCGTTGCTCTCGCCACCCTGCTCGTAGCCTCCACGGCTTTCGCGGGCAAGTACCCCCGCTTCATCAACGAAGTCATCAGGGTGGAGGTCGGCCAGACCGTCGAGGCGGAGTTGTTCGCCAGTCACAGTGGGTTCTCGAATTACCCGACGGAGTTCTCCTGGGTCTTCAGCAGCAGCGATCGTCAGGTGGCGAACGTGGATGGGCGGCTGGCGTCGCCGTCGAGTCGCGGTACGGTGAAAGTGACGGGGCTGGCGCCGGGGCAGTCGTACGTCATCACCAGCTCGTATCCCAGTTCGAGGCTCGCGCGCATCGTCGTCAGTTGCGGCGACGAGAAGCCCGTCGTCGCGGCGACACCGGAGGTGACGGTGCGCGTCAACGAGGAAGCGGAGCTGACGACGGCGTTCGCCGATCTCGACCGGACGATGTTCACCTGGTACCGGGGGCGCCTCGGCGACCGCTCGCAGGTGCTCGACGAGCTCGGGCCGTCGATGCTGTTCGCCGCCGATCGGCCGGGCGATTACTACATCTGGGTCGCGGCCGAGAGTCCCTGCTCGACGAGCCGGACGGAGTTTCACATCGAGGTCATCCAGCCGAGGAGACGCGGGGCGGGGCGATAGGGATAGAATCCCGGCCCCATGAAGATCGACCTCACCGGAAAGACTGCCCTCGTCACCGGAGCCTCGCGCGGTATCGGCGAAGCGATCGCCCGGCGCCTCGGCGAGACCGGCGCTCACGTCGTCCTCGCCGCCCGCTCGCTCGACCGCAGCCAGCAGATTGCCGGTGAGATCGGCAACGCCTCGGCCATCGAGCTCGACATCGCCGCCGCCGACGTGCGCGAGCGCATCGGGGCGCTGCTCAAGGAGCGGAGCATCGACATCCTCGTCAACAACGCTGGGATCACGGACGACGATCTCTTCCTGCGCATGAAGCCGGACGCCTGGTCGAACGTGCTGCGCACGAACCTCGACTCCGCGTTCCACATCACGCAGGAGATCGTGAAGAAGATGATCCGCGCCCGCTGGGGACGCATCATCAACATCTCCTCGGTCGTCGGCATGATGGGCAACCCCGGCCAGGTGAATTACGCCTCGTCGAAGGCGGCGCTGATCGGCTTCACGAAGGCGCTCGCGCTGGAGATCGGCTCGCGTAACGTGACGGTCAACGCCGTCGCCCCCGGCTTCATCACCACGTCGATGACCGACGCCCTCGGCGACGAAGCCCGCACCAAGCTCGAAGAGCGCATCGCCCTCCGCCGCCTCGGCACCACCGACGACATCGCCTATTCGGTGGTGTTCCTCGCCAGCGAGCAGGCCGCGTACATTACGGGGACGGTGCTGAACGTGAGCGGCGGCTTATATATGTAGAAGTTAGGGCTCGGGGCTCAGGGCCCGGGCCCCAGTCGGTCTCAGGCCGGAGGTTCAAGGTTTGTTCACCCCGCCCCGGTTTTTTCCCCTCTGAGCCCCGAGCCCCGGGCCCCAATCCCTGCCCCATTGTATTTTTCTGCCTCTTCTCCCGACTCATACAGCGAACAACACATAAGGGAGAAAGAAAAATGAAAAAGCTCGCAATTGCAGTTTTCGCCACTGTCGCCATCAGCAGCAGCGCCTTTGCCGCCACCAGCAGCGGGACGCTCACGGTCACGGGTACGGTCCAGAGCTCGATCTCGCTGACGGTCGAATCGGCCGGCGGCACGACGAGTGGCACCGGCACGGGCGCCGCCTCCTCGGCTCTCGGTTCGATCAGCCGTTACAGCGCGGCGCCGACCGGGTTCACGCTCGCGCGCGGCGCTTCCGACTGGACGCTCAGCTCCACCGTCGGCGTGAAGGTCGAGAAGGCCAACCTGACGAGCACCGACTACACGCTCACCGCGCAGCTCGGCTCCGCGCCGGCCACCGGCATCGTCTGGAAGCTCTCCGGCTCCACGCTCAGCGATTCGTCCGGCACGACCCTGACCTCCACCGGCTCGTACGGCGCGACCGACTCCTATAACTGGGACATCGTGGTCGCGAACAGCGCCGCTGCCGCCGCGATCGACAACTCGATCAGCTTCACCGCCACCTCGAACTAGTTGGCAGTAGGCAGTCGGCAGTTGGCAGAAGCTTCTGCGAATGCTGGCTGCCTCTCCACTGCCAACCGCCAACTGCCAACCGCCAACTGTTTTCGAGCAATGCGACTGCTGTCCCTGCTCCTCGTCTTCGCACTCGCGCTCCCGGCTTCGGCCGGGAAGCGCCGTGCGGTGGCGCCGCCGGTAGCGGTGGAGGAGATCTCGATCACGTTCGTCGAGCTGCCGGCGGGGAGCGTGGACGTCGGGATCATCGCCCACACGAATTCGAAGCGCAAAGGGTGGACGGTGGTGACGCGCACGGTCGGCATCCGGGTCGATCGTGCGAACGGAGCGGCGGGCGGCACGGCGATCCTGCGGGCCTGGATCGACGAGCCGGACGCCCGTTGCGTCGTGCGGATCGACGGCGTCGTACTCGGCGCCGCACCGCGCATCGTCGATCCGCATGCACGCATCGGCACCGTGACACCGCATCGCCTGGACCTCGAAGTACCGGTCAGTGCCGCCGAGGGGGCGCTGACCAGTTCCATCCGCTGGGAAGTGAGCACCGAATGAACAAGACCTTGATTGCCTGCCTGCTGCTTTTCGCCACGTCTGTCTTTGCCGGCGACGGCGCGCTCACCGTCACGCCTGCCGTCGTGCAGCTTCGCGGCTCGTTCGGCCAGAGCACGACGCAAACGATGATGATCACGAACGGCACGTCGCAGCCGTTCACCTTCGAGATGGTGGCGCAGGACGTGACGGTGAAGAACGGCACGCGCACCTTCGTCGAAGCGGGCGAAAGGGCGGGCAGCATCGCCGCGACCGCCGTCTACTCGCGGCGCGTCGTGCAGGTTCGTCCCGGTGAGAGCGAGCGCGTGGACGTGACGCTGACGATCCCGACCGACAGCCCGTTCCGCGGCGTCGTCGTGATCTTCCGCGGCACGAACAAAGTCATGACCGGCCCGGTGCCGATGCTGGCCTCGATCGGCACGCTCTTCACGTTCGCGCTCAGCGACACGCTCGACGTCAACGCCGAGCCGCTGAACGTGACGCCGCAGAGCGCGTCGGCAAACCTGTCGATGACGCAGTGGTGCGCGAACCGCGGCACCGAGCCGGTGGTCGCGAAAGGAATCGCCGCGATCCTCGACGGCAGCGGTGCGCTGGTCGGCAGGATGAACCTCACACCGAAACGCCTCCTCCCGGGCGAGCGCGCCGAGGTGAGCGGCGAGTACGGCGGCGAACTGCCGCCGGGCCGCTACAAGCTGCTCGTGACGTACGACCTCGATGGCCAGAAAAGCATTACCTCCGCCGCGGATCTGGACGTGAAGTGATGCGCCTTCGGACAGAGAGGAACGATGGGACCTATGGGACTTATAGGACACATAGGACCTATGGGTTCTCCATTCGTTTCATAGGTCCCATCGGTCCCATTGGTCTCATCGTTCTCCTGGCCCTGTTCTTCACGGCAACGGCGTTCGCGGCGGAGCCGCTCACCGTAAACATTCGCGAATCCATCGTCCTCCAGGTTCCCGGCGCCACCGCCGCCTACGCGGTGGACGGCACCATCGCTGACGCCGCGGCAGCCGGCGGCACCATCACGATCTTCGGCCGCGGCGCCGGTGAGACGCAGGTGGTCGTGGTGGCCCTCGGCGGCACGCGCACCTTTCCGCTGATCGTGAAGTCGCGCGTCACCGCCGCCGCCGCGCAACAGCAACGCAGCAACGAGCGCGCGACCGTCGAGACGCGCTACACGACCTCACAGCGGCAGATCCAGAACAACGTCGAAGTCGTCCGGGAAAATGGTCCCCGCAAACTCGAGGTGCGGGCCACGCACGTCTCGTACGGCGGCAGCGACAACGCGCTGCGGCTCTTCACCATCCGCCACACCACGCCGTCGCGCGAGCTGACGTTCTTCGACGACACGATCGACAACTCGCCGCTCACCGTCTGGGGGACGTCCGTCCGCGGCGTGCATCTGCGGCAGGGAGGCTTCCGCGCGCATGCCGGCTACACGTCCGTGGCCTTCTTCCAGTCGCTGCTGCTGCCCGCCGAGCGCAATGCGATGGCCGGCGTGTCGTACGCCTGGAAGCTGAGCGAGCGCTCGACCGTGATGCCCAGCCTTTACGTCTATCCGTCGCACGGCACCGTCGCTTCCGTGACGTACGACTACGCGCGCGGCGAGGAGCTGTTCGCGCGCGGCGAGGTGGGCTACAGCCGCGTCTTCGGCGCCGCGGCGCAGCTCTCCTGGCTGCGCGACCGCGAGCGGCTGCGCCTCGACATCCGTTATCAACCCCGCGACTTCGCGTCGATCAACCCGCTCGACATGCATGGCTTCTACGCCGACGGCTCCTGGAGCCGGCAGGAAAAGCGCTGGTCGGCCGACGTCGCGTTTTCAGCGAACCGCTACGAGCTGCCGCGGTTCGCCCAGCGGAACCTGACGGCCGGCGTGGACGCCCGTTATGCCCTCACCGACGCGCTCTCGCTCGTCGGCGGCGGCACGTACGGCGCGTTCGCTCAGGACCCTGTTTCCGTACGCAGTTACACCATCCCGCTCGGACTGCGTGCCGACTTTGGCCGTTTCGGTATGGCCGTCATTCCGCGTTACGCGGCGAGCTCGCTCACGAACGGCGGGGGCTTCGGCTTCCGCGCGTCCATGCGCGCCTCGCTGCCGCACGGCGTGCAGTTCAGCGCGTATGCCGATCGCCAGAACGAGGCGCCGACGCTGCAGTTGTTCTACCGCGAGCTGCCCGATCTGCCGCTCGCGCTCGAACAGCTCGGCATCGCCGCGACCTCGCCGCAGGAGATCGCCCGCGCGCTGCGTGAGAACGCCGCGTTGATTCAGTTGGGGTTCATCGATGGGGCGGCGGTGAACCTTTCTCCCTCACGAACGCAGGCGGGGCTGGAGCTGGGCTGGCTCGGCCAGGGGCCGGCCCGTCATCAGCTCCGCCTGCGCGCCCTTTTTAACCAGCTCGAGGAGGTCACGGGAACGCATGAGACGACGCTGGCCACGCTCACGTACTCCCGCCGCCTCGACGCCCTGACCGACGTTTACGCCGGCCTCACGATCTGGCGCAGCGACCGCGAAGAGCAGCAGTTCGTGGAAGCGGGCGTGCGCAGGCAGTTCGACCGCTTCCCGGAGGTCTTCTCCGCGAGCCGCGGCGGGACGATCGCCGGTGTGGTCTTCGCCGACGACGCCGCCACCGGCGAGTACGACCGGACGCAGCGCGGCATCGCGAACGTGGAGCTGGAGCTCGACGGCTCGCGCCGCGTGCAGACCGCCGCCGACGGCCGCTACGCATTCGAGAATGTGCCGCGCGGCCCGCATCGTGTGGTGGCGCGCGTGCCGGGGGATGCCAGCGCCTACTTCACGACGTCGTCACGCGCGTCGGTGGAGCCGGGAGAGACGGTGCACTTTGGCGTCTCGCACGTGCCGGCGCGGGCCACCGGCTTCGTCCGCGACGACGCCGGCCGCGGCATCGCCGGCGTGACTGTCGCGCTGACGCGCGGCGCGCGCCGCGTCGAGGAGACGACGTCCACCGACGGCAGGTTCACCATCGCCACGGCGCCGGGCGAGTACGAGGTGACGCTGGACGCCGCGTCGCTGCCGGCCGGCTACTCCGTCGCCGGAGGCTCGCGCCGCGTTGCTCTCGATCGCGGTGCACCGCTGTCGGACGTCGACTTTGCGCTGCGCGCGAACCGCAGCGTGAGCGGCCACGCATTGCCGGATGCCGAGGTGGAGATCGCGGAGCTCGGCCGCAAAGTACGCACCGGCCGCGATGGCGCGTACGCGTTCCGCTCGTTGCCAGCCGGGGAGCTGACGTTCGTCGTCCGCAAGGGCAGCGAGCGGCTGACGAAGAAGGTCACGTTGCCGGAGTCGCCGGTGGCGCTCAAGGATGTGGATGTGATGTCGGCCGGCGGCACGCAGCGTCCGCAGCTTGCCGCCGCGCGGAAGGTGCCGGCCCGCGTCGGACGCTGGATCGTGCAACTCGGTGCGTTCCGTCTCCGCGCCAACGCGGACGCCGCCGTGGCCCGCGCGAGACGCGCCGGAGTGGAGCCGGTGGCCGTGCCGGGCGCCAAACTGATCGTCGTGGAGACCGGCCCCTTCGCCACCCGCGAAGAAGCCGCCGCGGTGCAACAGCAACTCTCCGCCGCCGGCGTCGAGGCGGTAGTGTTGTCGCGGTAGGCCGGACAGACAAGAGTGTCTGTCCCACATGACAGACAAGAGTGTCTGTCCCACATGACAGACAAGAGTGTCTGTCCCACATGACAGACAAGAGTGTCTGTCCCACATGACAGAAGAGTGTCTGTCCCACATGACAGACAAGAGTGTCTGTCCCACATGACAGACAAGAGTGTCTGTCCCACATGACAGACAAGAGTGTCTGTCCCA
>DASWMP010000211.1:0-18842 GCA_036399695.1 Thermoanaerobaculia bacterium
CGATCGCCACGCCCCACCGCTGCGCCGGCGTCAGAGCCCCGGGCTGCAGAACACTCTGCAGGTTCAGTTTGATGTCGCGCGCCGGCTCGGGAATCGCGGCGCGCAGCTCTTCGACGGCGCTCATCGGTTACGCCACCTGGATCGTCTCTTCGCCCTTCTGCCAGTTGCAGGGGCAAAGCTCGTCGGTCTGGAGCGCGTCGAGGGTACGGAGCACTTCGCCGACGTTACGGCCGACCGACAGGTCGTACGCGCTGACGGCGCGGATGGTGCTCTGCGGGTCGACGACGTACGTCACGCGCAGCGCAACGCCGCCTTCTTTGTGGATGATGCCGAGCTCGTTCGCCAGCGTCGGGTTGATGTGCACGAGCGGCGTCGGCAGCTCGGCGAGATCCGGATGGTTGTTCCGCCACGCCAGGTGCGAGAACTCGTTGTCGGTCGAGCCACCGATCACCACGGCGTCACGGTCGGCGAAGTCCTGCGTGTGCTTGCCGAACTCCACGATCTCGGTCGGGCAAATGAAGGTGAAGTCCTTCGGGTAGGCGTAAAAAACGAGCCACTTTCCGTCGTAGTCCTTGCTTGAGACGGTCTTGAACTCCTTGCCCTTCTCGCGCGAAACGTTTGCCTGAAGCGTGAACTGAGGGAACTTGTCGCCAACGGTCAACATCCTGGTGCTTTCTCCTTTTGTGATGATGAATGAAGTGAGATTTGGGCTCGTTACCGGCGACTCTTCCGGACGCCGCGCATGACGACCTGGTAGTCGTGGATCTCGTACCCGCGCATCGCCTCGATGTTGCAGACCTGCACCTTGTCCCACGCGATGTCGTGGATCTGGCCGGTCTGTTCGTCGATGAAGTGATGGTGGTTGTCGAGCTTCGGATCGAACACCACGCTGTCCTCGGCGAGCTGCAGCCTGCGCAGCAGGCCCTTCTCGACGAAGAGGTTCAGCGTGTTGTAGACCGTGGCCCGCGAGATCCAGGGAAAGCGTTCTTTGACGCGCTTCCAGACCACGTCGGCGGACGGATGTTCGTCGGTGCGCAGGACGTACTCGGCCACCGCGACACGCTGCGCCGACGGCTGAATGTCGTGTTCGCGAAGCATCTCGGAGGGATCGTGTTTCGTCATGCTTGTTTAGACTAAGTCTAAATGAGGATGTTGTCAAGAGCTGTAGGTCGTCTGGAGTGGGGGATGCACAGGCAAACCAGGCGGACGGCTCAGACTGCCGAGATGAGCGCGTCCCGCAGCTCGGCAGCGGTGCGGATGCGGGTGCTCGCATCACGCTGGAGCGCCCGCAGGAGCACGGCGGCTAACGCGGACGGGACCTCAGCGCGCATGCTGCGCGGATCGGGGGCATCGTGGCCGAGGATCGCGTTCATCACCAGCGGCGTGGTCGGGGCGGTAAAGGGCGGACGGCCGGTGACGGCCTCGTAGAGCGTCACCGCGACGCTCCACACATCAGCGAGCGGCGTTGCGGGAGCGCCGAGGATGGTTTCGGGCGAGAGATACAGAGGCGTTCCGGCCATGTGACCGGCGTCCACTGCCCCGAACTGCGCCAGGCCGAAATCGAGCAGCTTCGCGGCGCCGTCCCGGCTGAAGGCGACGTTCGCCGGTTTGACGTCGCGGTGGAGCACGCCCGCGGAGTGGGCGTGAGCGAGCGCATCCGCGAGCTCGGCGCCGATGCGGACGACCTCCGTCGGGTGGAGCGGCAGCCGGGCGGCGAGCGACTCGCGTTCGAGCAGCTCGAAGACGAGCATCGGACGGCCGCGCCACGACTCGGCGGCATGGATCGTGGCGATGGAGCGGTGCGACAACGCGGCCACGGCGCGTGCTTCCTGTTCGAAGCGGGTGATCGCATCGGATGAAAGCGCCGGCAGCGTCTTGATGGCCACATCGCGTTCGAGCAGGAGGTCGCGCGCACGGTACACGACACCCATCGCACCCGCGCCGAGGCGCTGGTCGAAGCGGAACTTGCCGTGGAGGATGTGCGGGACGTCGGCCGGGATGAGCGGCATCTCGTCGCGAGCACAGCGCACGGAGAGCATCGGCTCATAGACCGACGCGCAGGAGGTGCAGAGGAGCGCACGATCCGGTGACTCCGTGCGCTCCACCGTGCGCTCCACGTTGACACGCGGGAACTGCTCCAGCCTCAGCGCGGCCGACGCCGCCACGACCGCCAGAAGCGCGCGGACTTCGCCATCGAAGGGCAGGCCGCTCATCGGTTCACCCAGTGCGACGAGACCGAGGAAGCGGCCGTCGCCGCCGTGGAGGGGGAGGAGGAGGCGGAAGCGGTCAAGGGCGCGGAGGTCGCGGTCATCGGTCAGGAATTCGACGGCTTCGAGGTGCAGCGCTGCGTCGATACCCTCCGTGAGGAGCGAAGTCAGCGCCCCGGCATCGGCGGCGTCACGGACGCGGCGGGCCAGCTCGCCAAGGAGCCGGTGCGCCTGTGTGCGGTCGCGGAAGAAGAGGCGTTCGAGTGCGCGGCGAAGTGGCGCGGCGAAGAAGAAGCCGGCGACGGCCAGCACCGCCAGCATGACGATGAGCGGCAGCCGCGTGGTGGCCACGCGGCCGATCGGCTGATCGCGATGCGTATAGAAGATCGCCGTCAGGGACACGAACGGGATCAGCGAGAGGATCGTCAGCGTCCGCTCGGCGATCACGAAGATGACGGCGCGCTGGGCCAGTACGCCGGCGCGCTCGACGCGGCGGGCGAGCAGCGCATACGTGAGTGAGAGCGGCACGAGCAGCAGCGGCAGCAGCAGGAGGGCCATCGCCACTCGCGGGAGCAGCAGCTCTTTCGTTGCCACGAGTGACAACGCCTGCAGGAGCGCCGCAATCACCGGGATTCCGACGCCGAGCCCGCAGCCCCAGGCCACCAGCCTTGCGCGATTGCCGACGCGCCGCAGAGACCTTGGCGCCGCGCCACGCGAAACGGACAGGAGGGCCGGTCCTGCAGCACCATCGGTCCCATCGGTCCCATAGGTCCCATAGGTCCCATAGGTCCTATAAGTCCCATAGCGCGCCTGCCGGACGATGAGCACGACCGTGGCGCCCGCGGTCACGAGATACGGCACCACCTGAAGCACTCCCGTTTCGAGCAGCGGCACGAGCCACACTGCGTCGAGCACCTGCGAAACCGCGGACAACATCGCCCGGGCGACGGCCGTCACGCTGACAGCGGCGATCACGACGCGGAGCCCGCGCCCGATCTTCAGCGCGGAGGGCAACTCGGCCGCCAGCAGCAGCAGATAACGGCACCAGAGGGCGCCCGGCACCAGCGCATAAGCCACGATCACCGCGTCGCGCCACGCCGGCGAGCCGATACGGACCAGATTCGGCTCCAGGAACCCGAACGCCAGCGTCACACCGAGACCGGCCAGAAAGCCGCCCGCGCTCGTCGCCGCCCGATTGCGTCCCGCCAGCCCAAGCGCCAGTCCGGCCAGCGTGGCCACGAGCGCAAGGAGCGCCAGCACGAGACGGCGGACGATCGTCGCCCTGTCGGCCGGCACGTTCGTCACCTCTCCGGCGACGACGCTGCCGTCCTGCAACCGATAAGCGATCGTCGTCTCCACCGGCACGTTCCTGAAGCGCCGGCGTCCTTCCGGCGACGCGGCCGCGACCCACGGCGTCTCGCCGAAGCGGATTGCTTCCACGATCCGTCCGTCGCGCGTGACCACGCTCGTCCCACTGATGCGCGAGCCATCCAGCGCAACCGGATGCGCGCGTGACGTCGTCACGCTGACGATCGCCAGCGGCGCGAGCGGGCGCACCACGGCCGCGCAGCAGATGCAGAACAGCCGGACGACGTTCATGGAGGTGTGTGGAAGCGCACTCCTATAATAGCTCCCGTCCATGCGAATCGACGCGATCCGCCGCCTCTGGGAACGGCTCCGCGCGAGTGGCGGCCACGCCCGAGTCCTCGACACTGATTCGTTCACCGAAAGCGAGCGCGCCGTCGGCCGCATGGTGCTCCCCCTCTTCGCCGATCTGGAGAGCGCGAAGCAGACCATCGCCGATTTGACGGAGAAGGCGCTGGCCATCGACGCCATCCTCCGGCTGCTGCCGTCGCCGGCGCTCGTCGTCGACGAGACGGCGCGCCTCTTCTCCTCGAACGAAGCGGCGAAGGCGCTGTTCGGCGGGCCCGCCATCCCGTTGCAGGTCGTCGAACTGGCCGCGCGTGCACTCGAAGCAGGTGAGGAGCGGGAGTGCTCCGCCGTCGCTCACCCGCGGCGCAGCGGCGCCACGTTGCGCATCGTGCCGGCCGAGGTGGGGGAGCGCGCGAGCAGCGGCCCGGGCGTGGTCTTTCTCGTTTCTCCCGACGGCGATGCAGGCGTCGATGCCGGTGAGCTGACACAGCGCCTGAATCTCACACCCATGCAGGCGCGCGTGGTGGCGCTCGTGGCGCGCGGCCTGAGCAACCGAGAGGTGGGCGAAGAGCTGGGCCTCTCCATCGAGACGATCCGCAAGCATCTCGCCGCGGCGTACCAGAAGACCGGCGTACCGAATCGCGCCGGCGTCGTGGCGCTCGCGTACAACGCCCGGTTCGGCGCGCGTCCGCCGCTGGAGATGTGACCCAGTAGTTTCTATAGGACAGACACTCCTGTCTGCCAGCGTGTAACGAGAGGAGACGTGTCATGAAGCAGCCATTGACCACGGATTCGGAGTTCCTCGCCACCGACGAAGGGCGCGCGTTCGCACGACGGATGCTGACGGAGCTCAGCCGGCCCGCGACGGCCGGCGCGCTGCCACGTACGGGCAACCCGGTCGAAGATTTCGAGACGCTGCAGCACGAATACATCGAGCATCTCGAGCAGCACATGCGGGAGTACCGGCCGCTCCGCGAGCACGAACGGGCGGAACTGCGGCAGGCGCTATCGGACATGTACCGCAAGCGCTTCAACGGCCTCTATCCGGAAGATCCGGAGATACTGCACCAGTACCTGCTGCAACTGACGCGGCTCGTTGCCTGGCTGGCGGCGCTGACCTGCGAGGTCTGGATTATCGAGACAGGCGAACGTCCGAGCCACTACCGGCGCACGGAGCCCGGCACCGTCGACCTCGGGACCTACCATCTGGAATGGGCGCGTGAGGCTTTCGGCTGGTGGGCGGCCGGCCATCGGAGGCTGCCGTACCTTCTCAAGATCGAGCCGCGGCCGCGGCCCGGTACGTTCGTCAGTGAGCTCGCCGCGCTGGTGCAGGACGACCCGGCACTGCGCGCCGCCCTCGAATCGTTCCGCAAACCGGTGGAGATCGAAGACGGCTGTCCCCTCTGCTGAATTTGCGGTTAACCCGATCGGGTGATGTTGTGCCGCGTCCTCCGACGCACATTGCGGCTCACAGCAATGGTGCTGAGTAAACAGAGGAGAAACGACAATGACGGCAAACATGAAGAGCGCGGATCTGCAGCAGGCACTGGAAGTCGTACTGGCCGAGACGTTCAGCCATCAGAAGGAAGCCTTCCGGCAGGCTCGGGGCAATCGCGAGGCCGGTGCGGCCGACGCGGCGGATGCGAATCCGCCGGCGACGGAGACCGAGGCGGGCTACGCCGCGAAGCTCACGTACGACGGCGGCGACTACATCGCCGACTGGAACGTCGACCTGTTCGACGCCCACGGCCGCCCTGTGGGCGGGATCTCGACCACGGGCCTGTCGATGGGCGCCGGCAAGTACACCGTCGAGGGCCGCGTGCTGCTCAACTACCGCATCGAAGACATCCGTACCTGGCGTTGCAGCGGGAGCGTCAATTCCAGCCCCACCGGCGTGACGATCACCTGGCTGGGCATGCTCGTCGAGCACATCGGTACCGGCTTCTTCACACGCATTCCGCCGCAGGGCCTGACGACCAGCCTCGGCCGGATCAGCTAATTCGGCAGACGCGCCGCGACGGTCCAGCCCGGCCGTCGCGGCGTGGTCCTTGCTCAATAAAAGAGCGGAGGACATCGAATGAGAGACGACCAGCGAGGTCCCGATCCGAAAGCCGGATCCCAGGACCGAAAGACACGTATCGACGGTGACCGCGTCATCCATACGGTCAAAGGCACGCCTTATCACGGCGACCGCTACACACGTCCGTACGGACTGACCACCGAACAGAACGAAGCCCGCCGCGTCGGCCCGAAACTCGACGAGCGGCAAGGCAACGAAGCAGCCCGCGAAGGCCACCGCAGCATCGAGCGCACCGACGGCACCGACGAGGTGACGGAGACACGCAAAGGCGGCCGGCGGCCCGAGTAGTCCTCGTGCAAAACAGGAGGTGTTGCCGTCTGGCAACGCCTTCTCAACCCGCTTTTCGCCTGGCGCTGCTGCTAGACTGGACTGGTCCCAATCCAGTGATATCGGCGGTCTGACCAGTGCCAGGCAATAGACCGGAAGCCCTCTCGCGGCCAACGATCCGCGCGCACGAGCGCGTCGTCGCATCGGTGTGCCGCCAGCTCGAGCTGAGCGACGCCGATGCACGCATTCTGTTCGCGACAAGCCGCAAGGAAGTGACGCTCGGCCACCATCACTTTCGCGAAAAAACTGGCGAAGGTCCTCCGCTCGAGACCTATCTCGCGGTGCTCGTGCTGCGCAGGGCCGTCAGCACGGGGTTGGTGAAGAGCCTGCCGAGAAAACTCGGTGAACGTCCGTCTTCCTCTTCAGTCGCGGGTGTGGCTCATTCCACTGTTGTAATGAGCGTTCGCGGGTGCCCTTCCGATCTTCAACTCGCCATCTGTATTCACCGTGAAGTTCTACGCGAGGCTCGTGAGCACATGACTATCTGCAGCGAATGCGATTACGTCTTCCAGAGCGCTGCGGCGCTCCGCGAAAACAGCGCCTCCCTGCGGGCCACGATCACGAAGCGGCTCCTCGGCGGTGTAGCGTTGCTCATCGTCTCGCTGGTGCTCGTGATTGCCGTGTGGCAGGTGTTGATCGCGAGTTCGAAACCGCGTCAGTCTGTGCCCGGCCGCGCCGCCCTCGCCGATGCTTACCACGCGCGGCCTTACCGGACCTTTGATGCGCGCGTCGATGGCTTCGGATACAAGCCGAGGAACCGCGGCAGCGCGGGGGCTCACCCGCTGTGGATGAGTATGTCGTCGCAGGTCAGCCTCTCAACGAGAGGATCGCGAGACGCGCATGCTTGGCGGAGCGCCGGAATCGCTCACTTGCTCGACGAGCAATGGCAGCTTGCGGTCACGACCCTCGCCCAGACGCTTCTCGATGCCACCGGCACGGACGACATCATCAGCGCCATTCAGAAATCCGACGATGGCGGACTTCTAAACGATGTCGCCGCCGCTCATTACGAGCTCGGCTCGCGGGAAAATCGCACGCGAGCGTTGCTCGTCGGTTTCGAAGCGGCGCAGCGGGCGTGGGACCGCGACCGGACTGCCGCAGCAGCATGGAACCGGGCGCTGATCATCGAGACCCTGCGCCTGCGGCGCGAAGCGGTTGCTGCCTGGAACGATTACCTGACGCTGGATGCAGGGTCTGCCTGGGCCGGCGAGGCGCGGACGCGGCTGGCGAGGCTGCAATACGCCGATCGATCCGAACGCTGGCCGGCGGTGAGGGAGTCGATCCGGAAGCACGTGCTGGCCGGCCATCCGGAGCTCATCGCCCCGGCAGTGGCTGAATTCCCCGACGAGTGCCGCTTCTGGATCGAAGACGGCTTATTGCGGGACTGGGCGATAAACGTCGGGGGCGATGCTGTCGTCGCGCGCCGCGAGCTGACTATCGCCCGCGCGCTAGCGCCGGTGCTCGAAAGGCGCGGGAACCCGCTCTTCGCAGATACGGTGCGCGCGATCGACACGGCCGCCGACCCTCTGTCTCTGGCACGTGCGCATCGAATGTACGCCGATGCCAAGACGGTGTTCACAAACAGCGATTTTGTTCGCGCGTTGCCGCTCTTCGAGTCGGCCGAGCATGAGCTCGAGGCCGTGCAGTCGCCTTACCAGTGGCTGGCCGCGACATACATCAATAGTTGTGATTACAACCAGAATCGCTTCAAAGAAATTGTCGCGCGGACGGGCGCGATGCTGAAAAGTACTGCCCCATGGAGACGCTACCAGCACGTTTACGCCCGCGTAAAGTGGGTGCGGGGTGTGAGCTTTGCCGCGCTGGGCCGGCTGCAGGAGGCGATGAGCGACTACGACGAGGCCCTGCGCGCCTTCGAATCGCTGGGCGAACTGACCGGAACGTTGGCCATCATTGGCCTGCAAGCGTCGGTCTACGACATGATCGGCGACCGGGACACGTCCTGGCAACTCCGCGCGCAAACCCTGGTCCTGGCCGATCATCTCGGCGCGGATGCTCCGCGCGTGCAGCAGACCTATGCCGCGTTCTCGCGCGGCGCGCTCAACGAACGGTTCCTGGCCACCGTGCTGCTGGTGAGTGACCGGGAAATCGAAAGCACGAAAGCGGATTCGTTCGCTGCGATCCACGCTGCGGCGCTGGTCAGGCGCGGAGTGCTCCGGCGGCAGCAGGGCCACCTCGCCGAAGCACGCCGCGACCTTGCCGCCGCGCGTGATGCCGTGCAGAGGATCGCCACGCCGGCCGCGGCCCTCTTCGTCACGGCTCAGGGAGATTACGTGCGCGCTTCCATCGCCGAGCTCGACGATCCGGCCGATCGACTCGCCGTTATCGAGGAGGCGACGCGCGTTGCCAGAGGATCGAAGCTGCACCAGGCAGTCGTTGAATCGCTGCTGCTCGCCAGCCGCGAGCGCATGCGGCTAGGCGAAGTCGACAAGGCCACGCGCCTCCTCGAAGAAGTGCTGACCATCGTCGAGGAACAGCGCGCCGACCTGTCGAAGATGGTGCTCCGCGACGCTCATCTTGACGAAAGACGGGAGATCTACCGTTCGCTGGTGGAACTGGAGGTCGGCCGAGGCGATACGGCGCGGGCGCTGCTCTTCGCCGAGCGCGGACGTGCCGCCACGCTCACGGAGATGTTCTCCAGCCGCAATGCGGGCGCGATGCCGGACGTCGGTGAGCTTGTCGCGCAAATTCCTGCGCGGACTCAGGTCGTCTACTTCGTCCCCACGGAAACGAGTCTCTTCATCTGGGTACTGGAGAGGTCGCGCATGCGGTTTTTCTCGCGTCCTGTGTCGGAAACGGAACTGCGAAAGCTCGGCCGTGATGTCTTCGACGCTGACCGCGGTGCCGGTGCCCTGGGACGTCTCGCTGCGGAGTTGGTGGTGCCGTGGATCGGTGACGTTGCGGACGAAAACACGCTGATCTTCGTGCCTGACGACGCGCTGGCGAACGTGCCGTTCGCGGCCTTGCGTGACCGAGGGTCGCCGCTCATTGTCCGGCATAGGGTAGCCGTGGCGCCGAGCCTGAGGTTGTATCTCGCGTGTGTCGCACGCGACGTCGCACTGCGAGCCGGCGCGCGGGACGTGTCGGTGGCCGCCGTTGCGGTAGGTGCGGCGCGTCCGGACCTCGCCCTCGACGCACTTCCCGCGGCGGGGATCGAAGTCCGTGCAGTCCGCCGTCTCGGCGAAGTCACCATCCTCAGTGGAGCGGCCGCGGGCAAAAGGAACTTCCTGGACGTGCTCGAAACTGCGTCTCTCGTCCACTTCTCCGGCCATGCGCTGGCCGACGGCGATCGTCCGTCGTACTCCGCGCTGGTGCTGCACGAGGAGAGCGGCGACCGCGGGCTGCTGTACGCCCACGAGATCGAGGCCAGGCGATTCGGGCACGCGCGGCTGGTGGTGCTGGCCTCGTGTGACAGCGTCCGCAACTCGGGGAGGAGACGCAACGGCGTGAGCAGTCTCGGCCGCGCCTTCATCGCTGCCGGTGTCCCGGCCGTGATCGGCGCGCTCAAACCCGTGAACGATGAGGTCGCGGCTGAACTGATGAATGTGTTTTATGCGCGCGTGAACGCGGGTGACGATCCGCTGCAGGCGTTACGACGAGCGCAACTCGCGCTCATGGATCGAAAGCCGGTATCGCAATGGGCGGCGTTTCAGCTCATCGGCGGCATCGGCGAAACGGAGGATGCACCATGGTTGATGTAGTCGTCACGTTCCGGGGGCTTCATTGCCTGATTCTGGACCAGAAGAAGAAAGCGGCGCGCGTCTTCTTTCCAAGTACCTATCGCAGTTCAGCGGCTCAAGGCAACGAGTACCAGACAATTCCCTGTTCTTACCCATTTGTGGCCGTTCCTCTTGACTCATTGGACCAGCAGCGATCGCTGGCGCCTGATTTCATTACCGGCTTCCGATTGGCGACCGAGAATCATCAGGCACCGGATCGACCGCTCCAGCTTCGCGGTGCTTACCGTACTGACGTCGTATTGGCGTCGGAGAGGCTGATGCTGCGAGCCTCAGAGGAAAGAGTGTTCTACGCCATCTACTTTCTGGATGGCCGCAAAGTGGAGATCGAGCCTCTTCAGGCGCGGAAAGGTCTCACGTGGGTGGACGTGCCACTGAACCTGCCAAATCCGCCGAAGAACTCGATCCGGTGGCTACCCGAATTGGAAGGGATCTCCGGCGGCGCGATCCGTTCCAAGAACGCGCTCTCACAGCCCGATCCTCCGACCGACACGGGAAGCTTTCTCGACATCGATACGGGGATGCTCGAACCTATTCTCCACGTGGTGCCGGGCAACGCCGGTCCTCACCAATGGCGGTTTCTTCATAGCACTAGCATGGATTGCCGCGAGATGGCAGACAGCTCGAAAGTCACCGTGCCGGCGCCGAAGAACGGATCATTCACGATCACGCTCAGTACCATCGAAGATTCCGACCGGATCATCGTCAATTCAGGAACCAAGACCTGTCAGATCTTTGTCGGAAATGAGGCGCTCGATGATCTTCTCGCCGTCGGCCGCGGAGCGGCGTGCGCAGAGCCGGCATTTCACTTCGAAACCATCTACACGCTGTGCGATGTCTATCCGTACGAAGATTACGGGCGGCGGCTGCCGGTGCCATTCTGCATCGCGCAGCACAAACCAGATCCCGACCGCGACCCGCCTGGAGCCATGTGCGGCCCCGGCGTCATCATCAGGGGGTGATTCATGACAAAAATGTCAGCTCATTTCGGCGTGGACAACTATTGTCGGTCGATGCGGTGCGGAAATCTGCGTGACCTCAAAGGCGCTGTCGCGGATGCAAAACTCCTGGCCGAGCTTTCCTTCGACGCCGGTTTCACATGGATCGGCCAGGGAATTCATGCCGATGCAGACGTCACGAAAACCAACGTTTTGAACGCGATCGGAAGCGCGGCGTCCCTTACAAAGGGAGACGTTCTCCTCCTGACCTTTGCAGGCTATGGGATAGCCCAGTCGTTTGGACGTGGCTGGGCTCTTTACAAAGAGGAGCTTCCGTTCAAAGAGCTGTTCGCTGAGATTCGCAGCCAGATTTCCGACGGGGTGCTGGTGATCGTGATCTCCGCCAGTTGCTTCAGCGGCTCGGTCGACAATCAGCCGGAGAACTCGACGTTCCGCGTGCTGACGGAGGACGCCATCATTGCTCGCCGTCGCAGCGAGGACATGCCGGCCCTGGCGGAGACCAAAGAGCTGGAGTTGCACAATCCGACAATCGTTCATCTCACGGCGTGCGGACCGGATGAGGTTATCTCGGATGCGGAGCCATCTGCATTCGCGGCTGCGGTCGACGAGCTCGCTCGGGATGGCGTCGAACGAACGTTCGAAGCCTTTAGGGACGAGTTGGAACGCGTTCTGGACCCTGACCCTCGCCTCGAGTACCAGACGTCGCCCACAGTACCGTGGCCACTCAGCGTCCCGTCGATCGAATTGTCCCAGCGTGTCGTCCAGCGCATGGTGCTGGCGCGTCGCGCCCAACGGAAGTGATTTCTCGTTGAGTGGCGGCCGGTGCGAAGACTTCACCGGCCGCTACTCGCATCCGCCGGACTTCCTGCTAGACTCCCGTCCGTAATTGTTCCTTCAGCAATTTCGGGTCGACAAATTGGCGTGACGGCGGAGCGGGGGGACATGCGTCCGGAAGAAGTTTTTCTCGAGAATCTTGGGATCGTCGAGCGGATTTGCACGTTCATTGGACGGCGCAATCATCTGTCCGACGACGACACGGCCGAATTCACCTCTGAGGCGAAATTCAGGCTCATTGAGAACGACTACGCGATCATCCGGAAATTCGAAGGACGGGCGCAGCTCTCGACGTACCTGACGACAGTCCTGAACCGTCTCTACCATCAATACCGAATCGAGCAGCGCGGCAAGTGGCGGCCGTCGGCGGAAGCGCGGCGTCTCGGCGATCACGCGGTGGTGCTCGAGCGGCTCATCACACGCGACGGGCTCACGCTGCACGAGGCGGTCGAGACGCTGACCACCGGCAACGCGCGCGTGACCCGTGCGGACCTCGAGCAGATCTACCTCCGGCTTCCGGCGCGTCCGCCGCGGCCGGTCCTCGTCTCGGACGAGATGACGGGCGAGCTCCAGATCGCCACCGACACAGACGAACGCATCGGCGCCCGCGAGCGCCAGCAGACCGCGCGCGCCGTCATTGCCGTCATCGACGGCTACATCGAAGGGCTGCCGGCGGAGGATTGCGTCATTCTGCGCATGCGCTTCCACGAGCGGCTGCAGGTGCCGGAGATCGCATCGCGGTTGCACATCGACCAGCGAAGGATCTACAAACGTCTCGACAAGCACCTCAAGGCAATGCGCAGGGCGCTGGGGGAGGCGGGGGTGGGGCGTGACGACGTCGACGAAATGCTGCAGCGGGGCGATCAGGAAGTGCGTGTAGGAATGTTCACCAGCGGAACGCCGGGAAAAGATTCGGCCGGTCCCTCTCACACTGCAGGCGGGGAGATTACCGAAAACGGCGAAGGCTGGCTGTCGAAATGAAGGCGAATCATCAGGACTTCCCGTCGGACGAGACGCTGGCCGCCTTCATCGACGGGCGCCTCGATCCCGAGACCCGCCGCCAGGTGATCGAACACATGGCGAGTTGCGACGAGTGCTACGCAGTCTTTCAGAGCGCGTCGGAATTTCACGCGAGTGAGATGCCGGCCGCTGGGCCGCCAGCCATCGACCCCCGCTTTGGCTGGCGACCCTCCGCGCGGCTCGTTGCACTCGCCTCCTCGTTCGCCGCCGCGGCGGTGCTCGTCATCCTCTTCTGGCAACCGCTGCGCAACCGCTTCGGCGGCGGCGATGCGGGGATGGACCGGCTCATCACCGCCAGCGGGCCGCTCCAGTTCCGCAGCGTGGAGCCGCGGCTCTCGGCCGACCTGCCGTACAAGCGGCTGCGCCGCGTCACGCGCGGCCCCGCTGCCACCGGCTCGCACGTCAACGAGCCGGCCTACTGGCCGCTCTTCGCCTATGCCGCCGAGCTGGGTGAGCGGACGAAGAAGAAGCCGACCGTCGAAGGACTGCACGCGCTCGGCCTTTCGCACCTCCTCGTCGACAGCCACGATCAGGCCGTCCAGACGCTCGAAGCGGCGATCCGGCTCGAGACCGGCATCGAGGAGACGCCGCGCGCCATCGCCGCCAGTGACGACGCCGATCTCCTCGTCGATCTCTCCGCCGCTTACTACTCGCGCCAGCAGCCGGAGTCGATCGCCGCCGCGGCGGAGACTTCGCTGCGGGCGGTGAAAATTGCTCCTGACAACGCCGCGGCCTGGTACGCCCATGCGTTGAACCTGCAGGCGCTGCATCTCCGCGAGGACGCCATCGAGGCGTGGCAACGCTACCTGCAGCTCGACCCGTCGTCGGCCTGGGCCACCGAGGCTCGCCTGCATCTGAACCGCTTGCGCGGCGGCGCACCGTCGGCCGACTTCGACGGCGGGCAGCTCGACAGGTTCGCGGAAGCCGCGAACCGCGAGGAGCTCACGCTCATCGCCCGGGAGTTCCCGCAACAGACGCGCGTGCGCGTCGAGGAAGAGCTGCTCGTCGCCTGGGCGAAGGCGATTCTCCGCGGCGACCGGGATGCGGCGACGAAGAGCCTCGACGGCGCGCGCGTCGTGGCCGAGGCGCTGCATGCCGCCCATGGCGACGCCACATTGCGCGACACGGTGGCCGCCGTGAGCAGCAACCCGTCGCTGGAGACGGCGCGCGCGCATCTCGCGTATCGCGAAGCGCGCGTCCTGTTCAAGACGGCGACGGACGAACGCGCCCGGCTGGCCCTTACGGAGGCGGCGACGCGTCTGGAGCGTGCCGGCTCGCCGCTCGCGCTTCGCGCCTGGGTCTACGCCGCGACGACCGCGCACTACCTCGGCGACAACGCCGGTGCGCTGCAGATCATCGAGCGCATCGAGAAAAACCTCACGGCCGCACCGCCGCTCTACTCCGTGCGCGGGCAGGCCTCCTGGACCCGAGGCATCATCCTGCACGCCACCGGCGCGCCCGAACAGGCGCTCGACGCCTTCATCGCCAGCGAGCGGTTGCTGCGGCTGAGCGGGGAGATGTCGAACCTCTCGGGCGTCGAGGCCGCGCTGGCCTCGTCCTACCGCTATCTCGGCATGGACGACGAAGCGTGGCGGCGCAGCCTCAACGCACTCGCGGCAGCGTCCAACGGCGCCACGTACGAGCGCCTGCAGGTCGCCTCCAGCGGCGCCGCTCGCGCCGCGCTCCGGCTCGGCTACATGGAGCTCGCCAAACTCCTCGGCGAACGTGTACGCGACCGCGCGCGGAAGAAAGCCGACCGCACGTTCGTCTGCGACGCCAACGTGCTGCTCGGCAGCGCCCTCATGCGCCAGCGCCGCCATCGGGACGCCCTCGAAGTCTTCGATACGGCGGAGCGGGAGATCGAAGGGGCATCAGATTCCGGCACGAAGTGGCGCCTCAAGGCGGACGTCGAGCTCTCGCGCGCCGCGGCGATGCTCGAGTTCGACGCTGCCGGGGCGGAGCGCCTCCTCACCAGGGCGCTGGCCGTCTTCGAAAAGCTCAACAACGAATCGCGCGCCCCGCACGCTTACCTGCTGCGCGGCCGGGCGCGCGCGAAACTGCACGACTACGCGCATGCCGAAGAGGACTTCGGTATCGGCATCACGGTGCTGATGACGCAGCGCGTCAACATGGCCAATCCGGAAGCGCGGAGCACGCTCACCGACACCGGCCGCGAGCTGTTCGACGCCATGATCGCGCTGCTGGTCGACAGCGGCCGTTCCGATGAGGCGCTGGCGTTCGTCCGGAGCGCGCGGCTTTCCGGTCTCGCTGATCCGCAGCCGTTTCGGACGCGTGAGCCTGCCCGCGATGGGCTCGCGCCGAGCCGTTCGCTGCCTCCCGTCACCATCACCTACCACGTGCTGCCGGATGCGTTGCTGACGTGGACGCAGGCCAACGGACGGGCCACGTTCCACCAGCAGCACATCGCGCGTACGGCGTTGCGGCGCCAGGTGCATGAGGCGGTGGTGGCGATCCGCGACGCGCAGACGAAGCACGACTCGCTGCCCGCGACCGCGGCGCTGTACGACCTGCTCATCCGGCCGGTCGCGACGTCGCTGCCGTACGGCGCACCGCTGGCCATCGCGCCGGACGGCTTTCTCTACAACGTCCCGTTCCCCGCGCTGCGCGATGCCGTGACCAATCGCTACCTCGCGGACCCGCATCCGCTGACGATCCTGATCGGCAGCCGCACGGAGCCGAGGAGCGCGTGGCCGCCGGCGCACGAGCCATCGGTGCTCGTGGTGTTGCCGGGAGCCGGGAGCGAGCTGCCGATGCTGCATCATGCGAAAGCGGAGGCGAACGCGATCGAGAGCGCCTTTCCGCGGACGACGGTGCTGGCGGAAGATCGCGCCACGCCCGACCGGTTCCTCGCGGACGCGCCGCGCTACGACGCCATCCACTTTGCGGGGCATACGCGCAACGGGGGAGACGGCTCGGCCCTGGCCTCGCTCGTCTTCGCCTCGCCCGTGGCGGGGCAGGAGGAGGGACGGCTCTACGCCAGTCGTGTGGCCAGCGCGTCATTCGACCGCGTCGGTCTCGTCGTCCTCGCGTCCTGCGACACGGCGGCGGGGCGTCTCTCCTCGGCCGGACCCCTCGGGCTCACGTCGAGCTTCGTGACGGCAGGCGTGCCGCGCGTGGTCTCCAGTCTCTGGCCGGCCGACGACGCCGTATCAGCGGCACTCTTCACCGAGTTCTACACCCATCTTGCGGCGGGCAGTCCGCCCGACCGCGCGCTTCAGGCGGCCCAGGCGATGTTGCGCGATACCGCGCCACCGCAGCACTGGGCCACATTTCAACTGTTCGCGCCGCAGACGTTCTGACCATCGAGCCGCGGCGCGTCCGTTCGGAGGTCCGAATGCGAAGTGCCATCGCGTCAGCATTGCTCATGCTCCTCGGTTGCGGAGGTGCGCCCGAGTCATCCACCACGACGTCTGCTGCTCCCGAGCCCGCGGGGGCTGCATCGGCCGATCAGGCGATTCAACCGCCGCCGGCCCCCGGGCGCACCGCGGCCATCGACGTCGTCGGCATCACCACGCTCTACCAGGAAGGCAACAGCATCACGGCCATCGTGCCGAACAGCAGCCACGCCGCCCATCGCGCCATGCTGCTCGTCCCGCAGCGCTTTCTCGTTGGCAACATCGAAGGGGCCACGCTCGGCACGCATAAAGACGAGGACTACTTCTTCATCCCGCTGGATGGCGAAGAGATTCTCTTCGACGCGGCCGCGCCGAGTCCGGGGGAGCCGCCGCGGCTCGACTTCAGCGTTGCGGGATCGGGCACCTGTCCCACCGAAGAGTCGATGACGTCGCTGCGATGGGTGCCGCTGTTGAGCGACATCACCAAGAGACCGGTCGTGCCGAAGCCGGAGTTCATCAGCGCCGATCCCGATGCCGCGCGCGTTTCGGCGCGGATGACGATGCGCTCGGGAAAGCTAGAGACGATCATCGGCGAGCCGAACCTCTGGACGTTCAAGGAGCGTGGGGAAACGGCACCCGCCGACGCTCACCGCCAGTTCATGGCCGCCGGCGTGAAGTACACCTTCCCCTACGTGGGCGGCGAGCTCCGGCTGACGCTGCGCAAATTCGGGAGCAACGAGCGGCGGACGATCGTCCTTGACGCCGGAGAGGAGCCGTTCCTCACGTTGAAGCTCGCGAACCTGCCGGAAGACGGAGGGGTGCCCGGGCGTGCCGGTGACGTCGACGAGCACTTCGCTCTCTACTACGACATGGTGTCCGGAGATGTCCCGCCGCTCCTGCCGCACCTCGAAAAAGCGGCCTGTCCGTTCAAGGGGGGCATCGACGGCGTGAACTGTGGTCCGGACCGGCTGATCGCTGAAAACAAGCCGTGATCGCGCTCGCTCTGGGGGTGACGCTGCTCGCCACGTCGGCCATGCAGCAGCGGTACGGTGCGTGGCAGGTCACGCGTGTGCCGGGACCGCAACGTGTCATCACGATGACGGCGCGAGGACCGATGCCGGCGGCTGCCGCGGCGGCGGGGGACGCGATTGCCGAAGCGAGGGCCCTGATCGCGACGGCGTACGAGGACGAAGCGTTGCCGCCCGCGTGCATCGGCGCGCCGCGCGAGCGGACGCTGCCGGGCGGAACGCGGCAGGTGGAGATGCGTCAATGCATCGGTGCCGAAGAGATCGAGAACGCCATCCTTCGCGTCACGTTCAGCCGCGACGGGCAGCCGGTCGACCTGATCTGCTCGTACGTCACGCAGCCGGAGAGTGCGCCGGTCGCGTCGCTCACCGCGGCCGAGGGTGCGCTGCTGGTGCATCGGAGACTCACACCCGAGGAGAAGAAGCTGAAGGTTGGGGTGACGACCAGCGCGCCTTTTCTCTTCGCCTGGCAGAACGCGGTCTATCGCGCTTATCGCGTGACTCTGCGGCTCGACCGGATCGTCGCCGGCAAGCCGGTGCCGTACGACGTGCGGGAGTACGTCATCGACGCCCGCAGCGGCAACCCACTGCAGACGTTCTACCGGATGCACGCCGCGTCGGCGCGGGCGGCGGTGTTCGATCCCAATCCCCGCACCACGGCCGGCCCGGCCGTGACGTTCAACAACGTGCCGCGGGCGGCGTACCGGAACGTCGTCCTCGAGGGGCTGCAGCAGGTCAACGGCAGGCTGACGTTGAGCGGGCCCGCCGTGAGGATCGTGAACCGGGAGGGGCCGGACCTTCGGTTGCCGCGCGTTACCGACCGCGGCGAGTTCCGCCTGGTGCACGGGACGCCGGAGTTTGCCGGCCTGATGGCGTACTACCACGTCGACGCAATGGTGCGGCGGCTGAAGGCGCTCGGGTTCGAGGGCGTACCGCGCCAGCCGCTCGACGTAGACGTGCTGGTGTCGAACGGGCCGTCCGACGCCTGCCAGTACGTGCCGGCCAACCCGCCGTATCTCCGTTTCGGGAGGAAAACCGTCTTCTTTGCCGAGGATGCGGAGGTCATCGCCCACGAGTTCGGGCACGCCATCCTGGCGACGGTGGAGGGGAACTGGTTCGACCAGGATCGCGAGGGGCTGATCGCGGGGGAGGGCTTCGGCGATTACTGGGCCATGGCGACCTTCTTCGAGCAGACCAGGGCCAGCGGCGGCGATCAAGCGTGCTTCGCCGAATGGATGTTCTGGCCGCGCAAATGCGTCCGGCGGCTCGACCTGCGGAGGAGCTATCCGCCGCCCGCGGAAATGACCGTGCACGACGCCGGGCAGCTCTGGTCCGCGATCCTGTTCGACATCCACCGTGCGCTGCCCGTTGACCTGGCCGAGCGGGTCATCCTGCAGGGACACCTGGTGCGCAGAGACACCGCCCCCGAGGCCACGCTGGCGCTGATTGCGGACGGCATCATCGTGGCCGACCAGCAGGAGACCAGCGGCCGCAACCGCGATACGTTATGCGCGGTGTTCACGGGACGATGTCTGCCGGTGGCGAGCTGCGCGGCGGGGGAGGACTGAATCTCGGAGTGCGGTGGCGAACGCCACCGCTCTGGTACACGTGTAGAAGAGCGGTGGC
>DASWMP010000212.1:0-23535 GCA_036399695.1 Thermoanaerobaculia bacterium
CGCGGATGAGGACTTCGGCGGGGCGGCTTTTCAGGACGACGCCCAGGACGCCGTGCGCGAACACCGTGGCCAGGAATTGAGGATCGGCGCTCCCCGTGAGGATCAACACAGGACACCGCGTGGCGTGCACGAGCAGTTGCGCGACGGCTTCGGGACGCTCGGCGTCGAGGTCCATGACGACGACGTCCGGGGCGGTCTTCATCGCCTCAGCGATCTCGGTGCAGCGGTTGACGCACTCGCCGACCACCTGCAGTCCGTGCTCGGATGCGATCAGGCGGGCGAGGGCCGTGCGAATCACAGGCTGATTCCCTGTCATTACCACACGAGCGCCGGCGGGAACGGGCTCTTCGATCATCTGCGTGACGCTGCCCCACTGCAGTAAGTATTCCCATACTGATCGATCAAGCGGCCACATAGCGGGCAATTGCGGAACCTTCGGCCGAAGGGGCGAGAAACCAGTCGCGTTGCTTTCGCCGGAGGTTCGAAGACACGCAGCGGGCGAGGCGGGTGGAGGACGGACAATCCTGTCCGTCACGCGGAAAGGCAGCCACGAGGAGATTCTCCTTCTCGCGTGACGGACAGGATTGTCCGTCCTCCACGACGTCGTCCGCCCCCTCCACCGCATGGCACTTTTGTGCCGGGTAGGCCAAGCGCAAAACTGGCTATTCGTCCGATGCGGGTTGCGGCTCGAGGCTCCATCCATGTTGCAGCTACATTAAAAGGAGCTGTCGATGCCGCACCGTTTCCGGTGTTTACGATTCGCACTCGCAGTCGCAGTACTCATCGCAGCGATGCCGGTGTTCGCGCAGGACGTACCGATCCCGGCACCTGCCTGTTCGCGGACGATCGTCGCGGACGTCGTCGCCTTCGATCAGGTGTTCTTCTGGAACCGCCTGGGCGCGGTCCAGCCGCAGGGAATGATGTACGCGTTGCGGCGCGACGTGCGGCCCATCGATCCGCTGAGGGAGCTCGCGCCGGGCAACGTCCGCCTGCGGGAAGGCAAACGTCCGCGCCCGCTCGTGCTGCGGATGAACGTCGGCGACTGCCTGGAGATCCGCTTCCAGAACCTGCTGGCGTCGATGCCGGTGGACGAGGAGCAGCCGTCGACGCGTACCGCATCGGTGCACATCGTCGGTATGCAGCTCGTCGGGAGCATCGCCTCGGATGGTTCGTTCGTCGGCAAGAACCCGAATAGTCTGGCCGCGGTGAGTGGGCAGAAGACCTACACGGTCTACGGCGAGCGCGAAGGCGGCTACCTGATGTACAGCGCCGCCGCGGTCACGGGCGGTGAAGGGGACGGCGGGTCGACGAACGCGGGTCTCTTCGGCGCGGTGGTGGTCGAGCCGCGCAATTCGGAGTGGTACCGCAGCCAGGTCACGGCCGCGGACCTGAAGCTCGCCACCGTCGGCACGACGGCCGACGGCCATCCCATCATCGACTATCAGGCGACCTATCCGTCCGGCAGCCTCGCCGCCGGTCCGCCGATCTTCAACATGCTGCAGTACAACCAGATCGTGCACTCCGACCTCACGGCCATCATCACCGGGCCGGGAGCCGGACGCTTTCCGGCCGGGACATATCCGGAAGTGCGCGTCGAGCCGGACCGCCTGCAGCCCTTCCGCGAGTTCGTGACGATCTATCACGACGAGATCGGCGCCGTGCAGGCCTTCCCGGAGTTCAACAATCCGGTGCTGAGCCACACGCTCCACAGCGTCCGCGACGCCTTCGCCATCAACTACGGCACGGGCGGCATCGGCGCCGAGATCCTGGCGAACCGCTTCGGCGTCGGTCCGATGAAGGACTGCACGGAGTGCAAGTTCGAGGAGTTCTTCCTCTCCGCCTGGACGGTCGGCGACCCGGCCATGATCGTGGACGTGCCGGCGAACGCGCCCTGCACGAAGGAGCAGATCAGGGAAGGAAAGCTGGGCTGCTTCACCGTGGGAGGCAAAGCGACGAAGGCGTTCTATCCGGACGATCCGTCGAACGTCTATCACAGCTATCTGCGCGATCACCTGAAGTTCCGCATCCTCCACGCCGGCTCGAAAGAGCACCACATCCATCACCAGCACACGCACCAGTGGCTGCACACGCCGGACGAGGACGACTCGCAGTACCTCGACAGCCAGGCCATCGGACCGGGCAGCGCGTTCACCCTGGAGATGGCCTACCACGGCAGCGGCAACCGGAACATGGCGGTCGGCGACTCGATCTTCCACTGCCACTTCTACCCGCACTTTGCGCAGGGGATGTGGGGGATGTGGCGCGTGCACGACGTGTTCGAGTCGGGGACGCCGCTCGACGAGAAGGGACGTCCGAAGGCGGGCACGCGCGCTCTTCCGGATGGTGAGATCGCCGCCGGCACGCCCATTCCTGCCGTCGTTCCGCTGCCGACGATCGGCATGGCGCCGCTGCCGGAAGCGGCGGTGCAGATCGTCAACGGGCAGATCCAGATCCTCAGCCGCGGCAATCCCGGCTATCCGTTCTTCATCCCGGGCGTGGCCGGCCATCGTCCGCCGCATCCGCCGCTCGATACGATCGACGACGGCGGCCTGCCGCGGCACATCATCGTCGGCGGCACTCTGCTCGTCGAGGAGCACAACCGCCTCGACTTCTCGAAGGAGCTGGAGACCGCGGACGCACGTGCGATCCCGGAGACCGGCACCGCCGTGGAGCGGGCGGCGATGAACTACCACGCGCTGCGCTCGCACGCGACCTACACGCCCGACGGCACGTCGGCGAAGTTCTTCACCAACGGCTTGCCGCCGATCGCCGGCGCGCCCTACGCCGATCCCTGCGTCACGGACGAAGGGCAGCCGACGGGCAATCCCCGTCTCTACAAGGCCGCGGACATCCAGCTCGACGTGAAGTTCAACAAGGCGCAGTGGCACTTCGGCCAGCAGCGCATGACCTCACTGTGGGGGGACGTGGCCGCGACGCGCAACGGTTCGCGCCCGCCGGAGCCGCTCTTCTTCCGCGCGAACAGCCGCGATTGCATCACCTATCACCTGGTCAATCTGATCCCCGGCCATTACGAGATGGACGACTTCGAGGTGCGCACGCCGACCGACATCGTCGGCCAGCACATCCACCTCGTGAAGTTCGACGTGACGGCCTCGGACGGCGCGGCCAACGGTTACAACTACGAGGACGGCAGCTTCTCTCCTGATGACGTCCTCGAGCGCATCCACGCCATCAACCGCCTCGGCGGCATTCTCGACGGCGCGGTGCGGCGGCCGCTCACCCCGCAGCCGCATCCCTACTTCGGCACGATCGGCGCGCAGACGACCGTCTCCCGCTGGTACGCCGACGATGTGCTCAACAATGCCGGCTTCGACCGGACGCTGCGCACCGTCTTCACGCACGATCACTTCGGTCCCTCGACGCACCAGCAGGTGGGCCTCTACGCCGGTCTCGTCATCGAGCCCACGGGCTCGCAGTGGCGCCATCCGGAGACCGGCGCGTTCTTCGGCGGACGCTTCGACGGCGGTCCGACGAGCTGGCGCGCCGACATCCTGACGAGCGGCGTGAAGGACAGCTATCGCGAGTTCCTCCTCGAGTTCGCCGATTTCCAGCATGCGTACGAGCCAGGCTCCACCAGTCCCGATCCGGCCAGGGCCATCAATCCCCCGGGACGGATCGAGGTGGGACTGCCGTTCCTCTATGCGCCGCCGGACGTTTGCCCCGGGGGCGAAAAGCCTCCCTGCCCGGAGGCCATCTCCGCGGACGACGTCGGCACGATGGTGATCAATTACCGCAACGAGCCGCTGGCGCTGCGCATCCGCGATCCGTATTCAAATACGCAGGCTTTCGGAAACGCGGGCGATCTCGCGCACGCCTTCCGCTCCGACATCACGCGTGCCGATCCGGCGTTCAACAGCCAGCCGGGCTTCTACCCGCCGCTCACCGGCGGCGTGCAGCCCGGCGATCCGTTCACGCCGCTGCTGCGGGCGTATGAAGACGACCGGGTGCAGGTGCGCATCCTCGTCGGCGCACACGAGGAAGGGCACAACTTCGCCATCAACGGCGTGAAGTGGCTCTTCGAGCCGTCGTACCCCGACTCCGGCTGGCGCAACTCGCAGATGATGGGCATCTCGGAGCACTACGAATTCATCATCCCGCCGCTGCCGAAGAACGGCGTCGGCGCGACCACTGACTATCTCTACACGGCCGGCCGCGCCACGGACGATCTCTGGAACGGGCTGTGGGGCCTGATGCGCGCCTACGGCAGCCGCCAGCAGGATCTGCTGCCGCTGCCGAACAACGAGGACGGCATGGCACCGCCGATCTCGAACGTCGGCGACTTCACCGGCGTCTGTCCGAAAGCCGCGCCGAACCGCGAGTTCTTCGTCCGCGCCGTGCGTGCCAGGGACGTGCTGCCGAACAACACGCTCATCTACAACTCGCGCACGAACCAGGGAGGCATCCTCAACGACCCGACGGCGCTGATGTACGTCCGCGACGAGGACATCGACCCCCTCACCGGCAGGCTGAAGACGACCGTGCCGATCGAGCCGCTCGTGTTGCGGGCGAACGCCGGCGACTGCATCACGATGATCGTGGGCAATTTCTTCAAGGAGGAGCCGGCCGATCTGAACGGCTACAACGGCCTGCCGATGATCGTCCGCAACTTCAACAACAACCAGATCCGCCCGTCGCGGCAGGTGGGCATGCACCCGCAGTTGCTCTTCTTCGACACGACCCGCAGCGACGGCCAGAACGTCGGCTTCAACCCGGTGCAGACCGTGCCTTACAACCAGAAGGTGCAGTACCAGTGGTACGCCGGCGACCTGAGCGTCGACCCGGTGAGCGGCTACGCCACGGCGCGGCCGATCGAGTTCGGCGCCGTCAACCTGATGCCGGCCGATCCGATCAAGCAGGCGCACAAGGGGCTGATCGGCGCGCTGATCGTCGAGCCGCAGAAAGCGACCTGGGTGGAAGACGCGAAGATGCGCGCCGCCGCCACGGTGACGGTCGGGACGACGACGTTCCGCGACTTCGTGCTGCAGTTCCAGACGGACGTCAACTTCCGCTACGGCGACGGCACCCCCGTGCCGAACGTGGCGGAGATCGAGGACCCGGAGGACTCGGGACACAAGGCGCTGAACTACCGCAGCGAACCGATGTGGAAGCGCTTCAACTACGCCCCGGAGACGCCGCTCAACATCACCCGCACGATCAACTTCACCGACGCCTTCGCCAATCAGCGGATCGGAGGGTTGGACCCGCAGACGCCGGTCTTCACGGCCACCGTCGGACAGGCCACGCGCTTCCGCATCCTCAGCCCGGGCGGCCATGCACGCAACAACGTCTTCGCGCTGCACGGCCACATCTGGCACGAGCTGCCGTACGTGAAGGACTCGACGGTCATCGGACCCAATCCATTCACCGAGTGGACCGGCACGTTCATGGGCATCGGACCGTCGAGCCACTTCGACGCCGTGCTGCAGAACGGAGCCGGCGGCAAGTTCCGCATCCTCGGCGACTATCTGTTCCGCGCGCAGAACTCGACGATCGTCGACGGCGGCATCTGGGGGCTCCTGCGTGTCACGCAATAGGCTGATCGGTTTCCTGCTCTTTTTCGTTGCGGCGCTCGACTCGGGCGCCGCAACGCCGGCGCCGCAGAAGATCGAGCGTGGCGGCGTGACGGTCGAGTTCGAGCCGGCGGCGAGTGCTGTCGAAGGAGAGGATGTCCTCCTCTCCTTTGCCATTCGCGCCGCCGACGGCACGCCGCTGAAGGGCATCCGCCCGGCGGCCTGGATCGACGAGCGCAACGCGAAGACCGCCTGCCGCGACAAGGTGCAGTCTTTCCTCGGCGGCACGCTGAGCGCGCGGCCGCAGGTCGATCTCAATACGTACTACGTGCTGACGCTGAACGCCGAGGCTTCGGTGGCCGTCATCGATCCGCTGATCGGCTTCGGCGGGAGCAAGCTGCTGACGGCCGTGACGCTCGAGAGTCCGGGCGTCGACTGGGTGCTCTCGGCCGATCAGAAACGGCTGTTCGTGGCCATGCCGCTGGTGAACCGCGTGGCCGTCATCGATACCGAGACCTGGCGCGTCGTGAAGAACGTCGCCACCGGTGTGCGCCCGTCGCGGCTCGCGCTGCAGGAACGGCTGTGGGTTGCGTCCGATGAGGGCGTGACGGTCATCGATCCGCGGACGCTGCAGATCGTGAAGACGATCGCCACCGGCCAGGCGCCGCACGCCTTTGCGTTCGCGCCGGGCGTCGCGTTCGTCACCAATGGCCGCGACGGCACCGTGTCGGTCATCGACACGGCCACTCTGGCGAAGCGCGGCGACGTCGCCACCGGCAAATCCGCGGACGGGCTGGCGTATTCGACGCTCGGCAACGCGTTGTACGTCATCGACGGCATCGACGGGACGATCAGCGTGATCGATCCCGCGGAAGCAAAGGTCACGAAACGGATCGCCGCGAAGCCGGGCCTCAACTCGATCCAGTTCGCACCGGGCGGACGGTGGGGCTTCGCCACCAACGGCCGCGAAAACGTGGTCTCGATCGTCGATTCGTCGACGGCGTCCATCGCCATGACGGCGCGCGACGTCGGCGCGGGGCCGGACCAGGTGGCGTTCACCGATGACTTCGCGTACGTCCGCGCCTCCGGCGCCGATCAGGTGAAGATGATCCGGCTGGCGGATCTGGGACGCGACAAGGAACCGAACTTCGCCTCGTTCACCGGCGGGCAGATCCCGCCGGGTGCCGCCCGTACCGTGAGCTTCGCCGCCGCCATCGTTGCCGCGCCGGAGCCGAAGGCGGTGCTGGTGGCGAATCCGGCCGACCGCCTCGTCTACTTCTACAACGAAGGGATGGCCGCGCCGATGGGGAGCTTCAGCGCGCAGCGGCGCTCGCCGAAGGCCGTGCTGGTCCTGGACCGCAGCCTGCGCGAATCGGCCCCGAACGTCTTCACGATCAGGACGCGGGTGGCGGAGGCCGGCACGTACGACGTGGCCTTCTTCCTCAACGAGCCGCGCGTGGTGCACTGCTTCGAGCTGGCCGTGGCGGCGAATCCGAAGGCGCCGCGCCGCCTGGAACGGACGGTGAAGATCGAGCCGCTGCTCGACCGCGCGCCGATTCACGCCGGCGGCGTCATCGACGTGAAATTCCGCCTGAGCGACGGGAGCACCAGCGAGCTGCATCGCAACGTCCGCGACGTCAGGGCGCTGACGTTCCTCGCCCCGGGCATACGGCAGCAGCGCATCGCCGCGACGCCTGACGCCGAAGGGCTGTATCACGTCCAGGTCCCGGTGCCGGAGTCGGGGGTCTACTATGTGTTCCTGGAGTCGCCGTCGCTGAACCTGAGGATCAACGAGGGACGTCCCCTGATCTTCGAAGCGGTGGCGAAGGGGGAACGATGAATCGTGTGCTGGTCCCACGTCTGGCTTTGCTGCTGTTGCTCGGCGCCTTTCCGGCGCTCGCCGCCACCGCGACGTTCTCCCCGAAGATCCCGGACGTGGAAGTCGTCACGCACGAGGGGAAGAAAGTCCGCTTCTACTCCGACCTGGTGAAGGGGAACGTCGTCGCGGTCAACTTCGTGTTCACGAACTGCAGCACGATCTGCCCCGTCTCCGGCGCGCTCTTCGCCGCGTTGCAGAAAGAGCATGGGCGCGTCCACTTCATCTCCATCAGCATCGATCCGACGGTCGACACGCCGCAGCGCCTCAAATCGTGGAGCAAGCAGTTCCGGACGCAGCCCGGCTGGACGCTCGTGACGGGCAGCCCCGATGCGATCCAGCAGCTCGTCCGCGCCCTCGGCGGACCGACAGGCCGCCCGCAGGACCACCAGCCGCTGACGCTCGTCGGCTCGGATCTCACGCGCACCTGGTCGCGGATGTATGGGTTCCCCGGCGCGGCGAAGCTGGGGAAGGTGGTGGATGAGGTGTCGGTGCGGAGGTGAGGCGCGTTCCCGGTTGTCCGTTTTCCGTGGTCCGTGCTGGCGCCGCACGACGGTGTGCGTGGGTCGTTCTGGTGCTCGCCGTGGTCGCCGCTGAGGCCTCTCCTGGAGCTCCGAAATCGGAGATCAGAAATCGCGCCGCTGAAAAGCGCGGCCGCCAAATCTACTTCACCGGTGCCAGCGCCTCCGGCCGTCCCATCACGGCCATCCTGGCGGGGGAGACGGAGCTGCCGGCCAGCAGCCTGCCGTGCGGCAGTTGTCATGGACCCGATGGGCGGGGGGTGCCGGAGGGGACGATCGAGCCGGCGGACATTCGCTGGAGCACCTTGTCGCAGCCGCGCAAGACGGGGCGTCTGCGGCTGCGCTATGACGACGCGCTGCTGCACCAGGCCATCGCCACCGGTGTCGATGCCGGCGGGAACGCGTTGTCGGCGGTCATGCCGCGCTACCGGATGCACGAGGGCGATCTCGCCGATCTGCTCGCGTATCTCCGCCG
Organism: Thermoanaerobaculia bacterium; assembly: GCA_036399695.1. Classification (GTDB taxonomy): domain Bacteria; phylum Acidobacteriota; class Thermoanaerobaculia; order Gp7-AA8; family Gp7-AA8; genus DASVEE01. The sequence continues at coordinate 8,404 of DASWMP010000212.1, forward strand.
TCTCGGCGATCCGGTGCAGCCGGGGCTCAGCGAGACGGAGATCGTCGTGGCGGCGGCGCCGAGCGCTCAGGTAGGGGCGGTCACACGATCCGTCATCGAGGCCTGCTTCAAGGATGTGAATGCGTCGGGCGGGATCTTCGGGCGCACGCTGCGGCTGGATGGTGCCACGACGGTCGATCCGGAGCGGGTGTTTGCGGCGCTGTGTACGCCGGCCGTGGAGGTCGATCCGCTGGAGCGCATGCCGCTCGTGACGCCCTTTCCTTCCGCTGCTGCCGATGCGGAGCTGCCGGCGGCGTTCTTCCTCTATCCCGATCTGCGGACCCAGGCGCTCGCGCTGGCGAAGAGCGTCACGTCCGGCGCGCGGGTGTATGTGGTCAGCGACGGCAGTGCGGCTGCCGGTGATGCTGCGTCAGCGGTGACGGAGGCGGTGGATGCCGTGGCGCTGGCGCCGGACCTGCGGCTCGCGGCCCCTGTGCAGCCGCGCGATACCGACTTCCTGTTTTTCATTGGCCGCGTCGACGCCCCCGCCCTGCTGCGCCGTCTGGACGAGCGGCAATGGCGCCCGCGCCTCCTGGTGGCGGGAGGCAACGTCGGCGACCTGCGCGACGCGAGGAGCGAGGTGCTGTTCGCGGTGCCGACGCTGCCGGGCGACGTCACGCCCGAAGCCCACGAGGAGCTCGAGGCCTTCACGGTGCGCCACCGGCTCTCCCGCACGCAACTGGCGACGCAGATCGCGAGCTACGCGACGGTCAAGGTGTTCGTGGAGGGCCTCAAGCGCGCCGGCCGCGAGCTGACCCGCGAGAAGCTGATCGCCGCCCTCGAGCAACTCTACGATTTCCCCACCGGTCTCACCCCGCCGCTGACCTTCGGCCGGAACCGCCACATCGGCTCCGCCGGCGCGTACGTGGTGTCTCCGGACCTGCGGTACCGGAGCTTCGTGCGGGTGGGCGGGGGAGACCTCGGAGGGCGGGGGCGGTAGCCACCACGCTGTCATCCGTGTACCAGAGTGGCGGCTACGCCACCGTACTCCTGGATTGGCTTACCGTACGAGCCGGTGCGAGGGCGATGCGCCTTCAGCGGCGCCAGCGTCGTAGCCCGGGCGCGAGCCCCAACGGCGTTGACTTTAGATGTGGGACAGACACTCTTGTCTGTCCCACATGAGGCAACCGCTAAGTTAACGCCCTTGGGGCGCGAGCCCGGGTGCACAGGTCCGTCCAAAAATGAGAGCCGGCGTGAGCCGGCGACACATGGTGCAGAGTGCCGCCGGCTCGTCGCCGGCTCCCATGGTGGGGGCTTGTTTTCCCCGGCTTTCGCCCGGGGCTACGACGCTGGCACCTGCCGGAGGCGGGCTGAGATCGAACCCTCCGGACCTCGACGTCGCGTCTGAAAGAGCGGTGGCTAACCTTTTGAGACACCCCCGGTAGCCACCGCCCTCCAAGATCCGAGCTCACTCCACCGTAATTTCAAAACACTGCACGTACGTACAGCCCGCCGCATCCTTGAGGCGGATGCAGACCGTCCAGTAGCCGGCGGTCGTGGGCGTGCCGGAGAGGACGCCGCTACTACTGAGCGTCATGCCCGGGGGAAGGGAGCCGGAGTGGATCGAGAAGGTGTACGGCGGGGTCCCGCAGCAGACGCTGAACGTGAAGCTGGACGCGACGCCCACGCTGAACGGCGGGACGTATTCGTCCATCAGGTACATGAAGCAGGCAGCGGACCCGTACGAAGCAAGGGAAAGCAGCAGCAGAGTGACGATGGCGATCTTTCTCACGACGATCCTCCTTGTTGGAAGATTTCAATATAGGCCGAAGTAAGGGAACCGGCGAATATTTGAAGCCTCGGCCGCTGCGGCTAACCAAAACTGCCCGAATTCGTTCAATCACGAATGATGCGATTCGCCGGATTGCTGCTCGCCGCCCTCCTTCTCACCACGCCAGCGTCTGCACAGGAAGGCTGGGAAGGAGAGCTGCAGACCTCCGGCTGGCCGGTGTTCATCGCCGTCCACCTGCCGGCCGGCGGCACTCGCGGCACCCTGGCGATCCCCGGCGTGCGCATCCCCATCGCTGAGGTGAAGCAGAGCGGCGAGACGCTGCGGGTCGTCGCCGGCGACGATGCCAACGCCATCACCGTCGAGGGAACGATCGCCGGCGATCGCTGGACCGGCACGTTCACACAGGGGAAAAGCCGGCTGCCGTTCACCCTTTCGCGCATCCCCGCGTACCCGAAGCCGAAGGATCGGCTCGAAGGGTGGGGCCAGGACCTCGACGCGCTCGTGCAGCGCTTCCTGAAGTACGACCGCAGCTTCAGTCCCGGCGAGCGGCTCCGCTTCATCGAAGACGTCGAAGCGCTGCGCAAGGAGCTGCCGAAGCTCGACGATCCGCAGGTCATCATGCGCATGGCCTCCGCCGTCGCCCTCGCGCGGAATGCCCACACCCGGCTCTACCTCGTGCGCAACCGCACGGAAGTGCGGCGCCTGCCGGTCCGGCTCTGGTGGTTCGCCGACGGCCTGTACGTCGTCCGCGCCACGCCCGAGTACCGCAAGCTCCTCGGCTGCCGCGTCGACGATTTCAACGGCGTTCCCTCGCGCAACGCCCGCGACCTCGTGTCGCAGGCTTTTGCCGGCAACTCCTCCTGGAAGGACTACAAGAGCGTCTACTTCCTGACCAGCCCCGAAGCGCTGCACGGCTTCGGCATCACGCCCGATACCGCGAGCGTCGACGTCGGCGTCTCCGTCTGCGGCGCCACGCCGTTCCGCGCGAAGATCGAGCCGCTCCCGCTGCTCAGGAAGAGCAAACCGACCGAGGCGTGGTGGGACCTCTCGCCGCTGTCGAAGGATGCGGACCGCGAATGGGTGCACGTGCTCGACGGCCGCAAGCAGCTCCCGCTCTACCTCCGCGATCCGAACCATTACTACTGGTACGAGTACCTGCCGGAGTCGGGGCTGCTCTACGTCCACTACAACCGCGCAAGCGAACATCCGGACGAGACGACCAAAGCCTTCGGCGAGCGTCTCCTCGGCGAGCTCGCCAAACAGCCGGTCAAGGGCCTCGTAGTCGATCTCCGCTTCAACACCGGCGGCGACTACGGCCTCGCCAAGGCGCTGATGGAGCAGCTCGCGGAGCAGACGAAGGACATCCCCCGCTGGGTCATCACCGGCCGCAACACCTTCTCCGCCGGCATCACGCACGTGGTGCTGTGGAAGGCACGGCCGGGCGTCAAGCTGGTCGGCGAGCCCGCCGGCGATGAGCTCGACCTCTGGAGCGAGGGAGGCAACATCATCCTCCCGAGCTCCGGCCTCTACGCCCACTTTGCGAACGGTCTGCACAGCTACTCCGAAGGCGGCTGCCCGGAGAACACGTACTGCTACGACCTGAGCGTCCCGACCATCCAGCCGGACATCCCTGCCACAGCCACCTGGAGCGATTACCTGAAGGGGCGGGACCCGATGTTCGAGGCAATCGTCCATCCGCGTAAGTAACGGTGCAGGCGCGCGGGACCGAGCTTTCTATCCCCAGGAACCATCGACCGTCCGGGCCGATGCCGCGAGTGTCGAAGCGGGCGCCGGGAGGATCCGCTCGGACGCTCGCGGTGTACCGGCGGACGCTCGAGGATTCCAGTCGGACGCTCGAGGATTCCAGTCGGACGCTCGAAGATTCCAGTCGGACGCTCGAGGATTCCAGTCGGACGCTCGAGGATTCCGGTTGGACGCTCGAGGATTCCAGTCGGACGCTCGAGGATTCCAGCCGGACGCTCGAGGATTCCAGCCGGACGCTCGAGGATTCCGGTCGGACGCTCGAGGATTCCGGTCGGACGCTCGAGGATTCCAGTCGGACGCTCGAGGATTCCGGTCGGACGCTCGCTTCGGAGGGTGTCAAAAACGGAGTGCACACGCTGATGGCCTGCAAACCGGCGCCTGCGGGCGCTGACAGACAAGAGTGTCTGTCCTACATTGAATAAATGCCAGCGTGTCCGCGGGTGCGCGATGGTCGGCGAGATCTGAGTGTGGGACAGACACTCCTGTCTGTCCGCGCCCGCAGGCGCCGGTTCATCGATGGCCGAACCGAGGGATCAGATCGAGACGCACGGTTTGAAACGCGCTCCTGCGCCACCGCACTCATGGATTGCTTCGCGAAACGCTACGTCGATTTACCGGCAGGCGTTTGTGTTCGAAGATGCCGTCTGCCATGAGTACGCACGCCTTGAAAAGCTGTTCCAGTTTAAAACCACAGCGGCCAGCGGCGAGCGCCTGGTCGGCGTCGATGAACTGCGCAGTACGTTTGGCCGGTTCATCACTCCGCATGACTGGCGTTCCCGCGAGCCAGTACCTGCGGAGTACCTGGAGGCGAACGGAATTAATCTTATTCTGCTCTCCAAGTATGCGCGGACGCGCCTTTCAAACGGCAGGTGGCAGTACGACCTCGACGCCGTGGTCAAATTCGACCCCACCGACTGACGCTACCCGCGCGCCTTCGCCATCGCCTCGCGAAACGCGGCGGCCAGCGTGCCGACGTCTTCGCGGAGCACGGTGTGGTGCTCGCCGGGGACGGGGATGATCTCGAGGTTGGTGCTGACGTGGCTCCAGCCCAGGTCCAGGGTGGCGGATTCGGCGCCCCAGCCGTGGCGGGCGACGAAGAGGGTCACGCGGCCTGAGTAGGGGTGGAGGTTTTCCCGTTTGCGGAGGTCTTCGAGGATGCGGTTCATCTCCGCGGTCTCGGGCGGTGGCGGCGGGGGTGTCCAGCGGCGGCCGTCGAGGAGGGCGCGGGCGCGGCGGCCGACGGCGCGGGCGTAGCGCGGCAGGTTGACGGCCGGGCGGTCGCGCAGGAGGCTCAGGTGCTTCATGTAGCGACGCCACTTGGGGGCGCGGTCGGGGGCGGCGGCGGTGTCGATCAGGCCGAGGAACGCTACGGGCGCGCCGGCGCTCGTCAGGTAGCGGGCGATCTCGTATGCCAGCAGCCCTCCGGCAGAGTAGCCGGCAAGAAAGTAGGGCCCCTCGGGCTGCACAGAGCGGATGGCGTCGGCGTAGCAGGCGGCGACGGCGGCGAAGGTCGTGGGGAAGCTGTCGTGCGCGAAGCCGTGGTGGGTGAGGCCGTAGAACGGTTGCGCGTCGCCGAGGAGCGCCGCGAGCGGGCGGAAGACGATGACGCTACCCCCTTTGCCGCTGACGCAGAAGACGGGCGGACGTGTCGGATCGCCGGGCTGCACCACGACCGCGATGCGAGCGAGATCCGCTTTCGTGCGCAGGTAATCCGCCATCCTGGCGACGGTGTTGAGCTCGAGGAGCAGCGACAGCGGCAGCGCGCGGCCGAGGAGGCGCTGCACCTCGGTGACGAGATGCGCGGCGGCGATCGACGTGCCGCCGAGATCGTTGAAGAAGTCGTCGTGGATCGTCAGCGTGCTGCCGAGGACGCGCGACCAGATGTCGAGCAGCGTGCGCTCGAGCGGATCGGCGGCGCTCGGATACGTCTCCGGATCGTCTTCCGGCGCGGCGAGCGGCGTCTGCCAGAGCGCGCCGCGGTCGACTTTGCCGGACGGCGTCATCGGGATCCGTTCGAGGCTGAAGATGCGCGTCGGGATCATCCAGGCCGGCAGCACGGAGCGGAGTTTCAGGCGGATGGCCCGGGCGTCGACGAAGCGCGACGAGACGACGTAGGCCACGAGCTGCAGCTCGCCGTTCGTGTCCGGCCTGCCGACGACGACCGCTTCCCGGACGCCGCCGTGCAGCGTCAGCGCGCTCTCGATCTCCAGCGGATCGACGCGGCGGCCGTGGATCTTGAGGCGCGAGTCCTTGCGGCCGACGAAGTAATAGAGGCCGTCGGCGTCGCGGCGGAGAAGGTCGCCGGTGAAGAACGTCTGTTTCCCGGAGCCGTCGAGGATGAACTTCTGCGCCGTGAGCTCCGGATCGTTCCAGTAGCCTTCGACCACGTAAGGCCCGCGCACCACCAGCTCACCCGTTTCGCCGTCCGGCACGTCGTTGCCTTCTTCGTCGATCAGGCGGATCTCCACGTCCGGACGGGGGCGGCCGACCGGCACGAGCGGGCCGGGGATCGGCGTGTCGTGGTCGATGCGCATGTGCAGGACGATGCCGGTCTCGCTGGCGTTGAATCCGCGCTCGAGCGTGCAGCCGCGGGGGAAGTTCGCCTTGTACGCTTCGACGTCCGCGACGGTCATGACGTCCGCGCCGATACGCAGTTTCTTCACGCTGGAGACGTCGAGGTTGGGGACGAACATGAAGCGGCGGAAGAGCGCCGGCGTCAGCGTCAGCACCGCGACGCGCTCGCGCCGGACGATCTCGGCAAGCGTGTCGAGCGACTCGGCACGCGCGTCGAACGCGCAGAGTGTGGCCCCGTTGAGGAGCGACCCGAAGACCTCGTAGGTGGCGCGGGCGAAGCCCGGGAGGGCCGTGTAGCTGACGCGCACTCCCGGCGCGCGGCCCGTGAGCTCCGCCTGGCCGAGGTTCCGCTCCACGAACAGCCGTTGGCGGGTGATGATCCCTTTCGGCTGGCCGGTCGTGCCGGAGGTGAAGAGGAGCTGGACGTATTCGTTGGGCTCGATGGGTTGGCGGTGGCGGAGGGCATCCGCCGGTGCCGCACCACTGCCGACGGCCCACGGCCAACCGTCAACTGGCGGCTCCACGGCCCCCGAGAGATCGACGATGCGCTGCCTCCGTTCGTCCGGCTCGTTCGCGTCGATGACGACGAAGAAATGGCCGGCTTTCACCACGCCGAGGACGGTCGGGACGAGCGCCACGTGATCGCGGATGACGAGAGCGACGGGGCGGTCACGCGGGAGGTTCTGCGCGAGCAGCCCGGCCGCGATGGCGTCGGACCAGCGGTCGAGCTCCGCGTAGGTATGGCGGCCGCGCCCGGACACCAGCGCCAGTGCGTCGGGATTCATCGCCACGATCTGGCGGAAGCGCTCGGAAATCGTTACTGCCATGTCGATACTCTTCGGAGGAGCCACTGAATCGGAGTGTTGATGGTAATGCCGATCAGCGAGATCGTCACGACGCCCGCGTAAAGCTGCTCGGTGCGCATGGTCTGCAGGGCCAGCCAGATGATCGAGCCGATGCCGGGGCTCATGACCGTGAACTCGATGGCGATCGTGACGAGCAGGCCCAGATTGGTGGCGATGCGGAGCCCGTTGAGGATCATCGGCAGGCTGCCCGGCAGGAGCACGTGGCGGAACGTATCGAGCCGGCCGCCGCCGTAGCCGCGGATGACCTCAAAGTAGAGCGGCGAGATCTGCCGCGCGCCGGCCGCGGCGTTGATGAGCGTGGGAAAGAAGACCGTCAGCGCGATGGACGTGATCTTGGCCCACTCGCTCACTCCGAAGATGACGATGAAGAGGGGGAAGAGGACGATCTTCGGCAGCGGGTGAATGGCGGCGATGAAGGGATCGACGATGCGCCGCAGCCGCGGCGACCAGCCGACGCAGAGCCCGGCGATGATGCCGGGAATCGAGCCGCCGATCACGCCGCCGGCGAAGCGCTCGAGCGAGATGAGGACGTTGTCGAGGAGGTCGTGCCGCCAGAGCGCGGCCAGCGACGCGGCGATGCGCGACGGCGCGGGGAAAATGAGCGTGTCGATCCACCCGTTCCGCGCGGCCACTTCCCACGCGGCCACGAGCAGCATCGCGATCCCGGCGGCGGTGAGGCCGTCCTTCACAGAGGTACGCACAGGCTTTCGCGGACCTCCTCTTCGAGAATGTTCCAGATGCGCCGGTGGATGGCCGCCGTTGCGGCGTCGAGCGTGCGCGGACGGGCGAAGGGGATGGGGATCTCTTCGCGGATCCGTGCGGGACGTCCGCTCATGACCAGGATGCGGTCGCTCAGGAGGATGGCCTCGTCGATGTCGTGCGTGACGTGCACCACGAGCTTGCGGTGCTCCGCCCAGATCCGCAGCAACTCCTGCTGGAGCACGAGCCGCGTCTGGGCGTCGAGGGAGCCGAACGGCTCGTCGAGCAGCAGGATCTGCGGATCGGCCACGAACGCGCGGGCGATGCCGACGCGCTGGCGCATGCCGATGGAGAGCTGATGCGGCTTGTGGTGCAGAAACTTTTCGAGTCCGACCTGCACGATGAAGTGGCGGGCCCGTTCGAGCGCATGCTTCCGGTCGCGGTCCTGGAAGCGCAGCCCGAGGGCCACGTTCTCGAGGACGTCGTACCAGGGGAGGAGGCCGTGGTCCTGGAAGACGAGCGCGGTGCGGAGGGGAGTCGAAAGCGGGGGACGGTTGGTCCCGTCTTCTGGTCTTGCGGTACCTGGGGAACGTTCGACGTCACCCGGTGCATCCGACCGGAAATCGGAAGTCGGAAATCGGGAATCGCGGTCGTCGAACACGATCCGCCCCGACGACGGCTCCACCAGTCCGGCGATGATCTTCAGCAGCGTGGTCTTGCCGCAGCCGCTCGGGCCGACGATGGAGATGAACTCGGAACCGCGGGCTTCGAGCGTGATGCCGGCGAGGGCAGTCGTCGCGCCATAGGACTTCGTGATCGCGTCGAGGACGAAGCTCATTACTTTTTCGTTGCCGCCGCGTCGATGAACGCCGGGTTCCACCAGAGGTCGAGCGGCACTTTGCCGTCGAGGTAGTGGTTGGCCAGGGCCCAGTCGAGGAACGGCTGTACACCGGCCGGATCGATGCGGCCGTCGTTGTTCACGGCGACCCAGCAGGAGCGGCGGATGATGTCCGGCGGCAGCTTCGTGTGCCGGGCTATGGTGGCGATGTTCCGGTCGGTCTTCCCTTCGTTGTAGCGCTGCACGCCCCGGAGGTAGGCGCGCATGTAGCGGCGGCCGAGCTCCGGATCGTCGCGCAGGAGACGCTTGCCGAAGAGGACGACGGCGGTCTGATGTCCCGGCTCGACGTCCTGCGGGCGGGCCACGACGGCCGCCCATCCTTCGGCGAGGGCGCTGCTCAGGTTCGGCTCGCTGGTGAAGCGGATGGCGTCCACTTTGTCCCTCGAGCTCGCGGCCGTCCCCTGCGGCATCTGCACGATGACGACGTCTTTGATCGTGAGCTGCTGCTTTTCGAGCAGCCGCATGGTGAGGAACTCGAGGCTGCCGCCGCGGGTCAATGCGAGCCGCTCGCCGCGCAGGCTTCCGTTGCGCGACGCAATCCTCTTCGCCGTCTCGACCGGCGCGATGAACGCTTCGGAGAGGCAATCCCCCGGCGCGCCGTGCCCTTTGTCCGCGACGATCTGCAGCGGTACGCCTTTGAGCATCATGTTGAAGATGCCGGAGCGCACGCCGGCCGATAGTACGTCGAGCTTCCCCGCGGCAGCCGCGGCGACGGCCGAGTTGGAGTCGAGCGACACGAATTCAGCGTCGATGCCTTCCTCGGCGAAGAAGCCTTCGTCCTTCGCAATCATGATCGGCGCATAGGTCATCGAAGGATTGACGTTCATCGTCACCTTCGTCAGCCGCGCCTGCACCGGCTGCTCGTGCTTCGCACAGCCGGCGAGCACGATAAGGAGCAGTGCGATGAGGAACAGGGAACGACGAGAGGCCTCCGGCGGGCGGGCACGGCCCGCGGCGCTTGTTGGCAAAGCCTCAGCCCACGATGTCGCACGGATCGTGTTGATCGCGACGCCGTGCGCCGAGCCTATGGCAACAAGCGCCGCGGGCCGTGCCCGCCCGCCGGAGGCCTCCGGTCGTCCCCTGTCGCTCAACGCGCCGCCCTCACGCGCACGCCGACGGTGACGGTGCGGGGGAGGCCGCTGCGGAAGGAGGTGGGGGCGAGGGCCAGCCAGTACTCCTCGTTGAAGCCGTTTTCGACCATGCCGTAGACGTCCAGCCAGGGGCGGAGCTCCTGTGATGCGGAGATATCGACGACGCGGTGCGCGGGGGAGAGCGAGAGATTCTGCGCTTCGCCATACGAGCGGCTCACCACGCGTCCGCGGACGTCGGCGGTTGTCCCGCGGTCGCCGCGGAAGCGAAGGCCGAGCGTACCGGCGTGGCGTGGCACCTCGGGCGTCATCTTGCCCACGAGCTCAGGGTTCGGATCTTCGATGATCGTCGAATCGGCGAACGTGTAGCCGGCGTCGACCGACCACTTCCGCGTGACGCGGTAATTCGAGATCAGCTCCACCCCCTCGCTGCGCGCCGTGCCGAGATTCAGGTACTGGAACACGGTGGCCGGCTGCCCCGGCACGTTCGCGCGCGACTGCAGCCCGTCGATCGTGCTGCGGAAGAGATTGAGCTCGAAGCGGCCGCGGTCCAGGGCCAGCTCGTAGCCCACCTCACCGCCGACCAGCGTCTCCGGCTCGAGGTTCGGATTGCCGAGGACCACGCTGTTGCCCGTCTGGTTATTGCGGTAGAGATCGCGGAGCGTGGGAGCGTTGAACGCGCGATAGGCGGAGCCGCGGAGCGCCGAGTGAGCGCCGAGAGCGTAGCGGATCGAGATGCGCGGATCGAGCTGCTTCGACGACCTCGCCGGATAGAGCGTCGTCGTCCCGCCGATGATCGCGTTCGAGCCGTCGTAATTGCGGAACGTATCGAGGCGGGCGCTCGTCAGCACCTCCAGGCGCGGCGACGGCTGCCAGCTCGCCTGCGCGTAGACGCCGATGAAGCGCTGCCGTCCTTCGACGAGATTGCGCTGCGTGATCGCGCCGGAGCGGTTGAACGTCATCCGGCTTTCGGAGGCGGACATCTGCTGGAGGTCGACGCCGAACGAGACGAACGGAATCACGCCGCTGCGCTGCGCCGACCATTCGAGCGAGCCGCCGGCGACGTTGGCGGGCGTCGTGGCGTCCTGCGAAACGAATTCTCCGACGCGGGCGCCGAGGATCGTCGAGTTGACGAGCCGTTCGCTCTGCCGCTGGTAGAAGGCGCGGGCCGCGAGGAGGCTCTTGCTGCCGAGGGCGCGATGGGCGCCCGCGGAGGTCTCGAAGATGTCGCGCTTCGAATAGGTGCCGGGCGTGCCTTGCGAGATGTCGATCTGCGACAGGCTGCTTTTGAGAAACGCATTCGACCTGTCGGAGATGCGGTAGTCGGCGCGGCCGGAGGTGATCCAGATATCGATCCACGCGGCTTCGTCGATCGGCCCCGGATCGGGGACGCGGACGAACCCCTCGGCGTCGTTGCGGTTGTAGCTGAGGCGCGCCGCCAGCTTCTCGGTCACGAGCTGGTCGACCGAAAGGCTCGAGCGGGACGTAGCGCCGGAGCCGTACGAGAAGTCGGCGCGGACGGCGTTCTCTTCCACCGGCCGGGTGATCAGGTTGATCGTGCCGCCGAGGGCGAAGTTGCCGAAGAGCGACGCGTTGCCCCCGCGGACCACTTCCACCTGGCGGAGCGTGTCGAGCGGCACCTTCTGCCACTGCACGATGCCGCTGTAGGGATCGTGCAGCGGGACGCCGTCCAGCAGGACGAGCGCGCGGGTGCCGCCGAGGCCGTGCATCGAGATGCGCTGGTTGTTGGGAGTCGAGCCGCTGCCGCTGATGACCGAGGACTGGACGCCGGGAATCGTCCGGATGAGGTCATCGACGCTGTGCGCTGGCGCCGCTTCGATCTCTTCCTCGGTGATGACGGTGGTGCTGACGGGCAGGTCGCTCACGCCACGCTCGCTGCGCGTGGCCGTGACGACCACCGTCTCCTCGACCTTCGTCTGTGCAGGCGGTTCTTCGGCAGTAAAAGAGAAAAGGAAAAGGAGAGCGCAAACGCTCATCGATGACACCTCGGGCCCCGGTTGGACGGGCGAAGTATAGCCGGTCGCTGGTGGCAGCCGGTGGCATGGAAAGAATCGAGACCTGGGCGACGACGTTGTCCGGTGCCCGTTGTCCGTTGTCCGTTGTCCGTTGTCCGTGCTGCGCTGCACGAGGCTCCCGGCGAAGCGAAGCACGGACAACGGACAACGAACAACGGACAACGTCTTCGGCGACGCCGCTATCTCTTCACCACCACCACGACCGCGATGCCGAGGGCGAGCAGCGCCAGCGCCCAGGGGGAGAGCGTCGGGATGTCGGCGGCGGAGGCGCCGGCGACGGTGATGGTGGCGGTGCTGGTGTTGTTCGCCAGGTTCGGGTCCGTCTGCGTTGCCGCGACCGTGGCCGTGTTGACCAGCGGACCGCCGGACTGCGGAAGCGTGATCGTGATCGAGAGGTTGGCGGTCGCGCCGGAGGTCAGCGTGCCGACGGCGCACGTCACCGTCGTGGTGCCGGTGCAGGACGGTGACGCCGAGACGAGCGTCGAGCCCGGCGGCAGGACGTCGGTGACGGTGACGTCGTCCGCGACCGCGGGGCCGTTGTTCGTGACCGCGAGCGTGTAGGTAATGTTCGAGCCGCCGATGAACGTACCGGAGGGTGCCGTCTTGACGATGGCAACGTCGGCGCCGCTCACAGCGGTGGCGGTGGTCGAGCTGCTGTTTGCGGGCGTCGGGTCGGCCGTGGAACTGCTGCCGGTGGCGGTGTTGGAGATCGGGCCGGCGGCGTCGGGATTCACGTGGAGCGTCAGCTCGAAAGTGGCGGAGGCGCCGGCGACGAGGGTGGCGATCGTGCAGTTGATCGTATTGTCGCAGGCGAACGTCGGGCCGGTGAGCTGGGAGAGCGAGACGAAGGTCGTGCCGGCGGGGATCGGATCGCTGAGGACGACGTTCGTGGCATCGGACGGGCCGTTGTTCGCGATGCTGAGCGTGTAGGTGATGTCGGTGCCGGCATTGGCGGAGGCCGGGCCGCTCTTCGTCACGACGAGATCGGCGGTGGCGCCGACCGCCGTCGTCACGGTGGCGGTGTTGTTCGCCGGAGCCGCATCCGGCGTCGTGCTGGAGATCGTGGCGGTGTTGACCACCGGGGCGGTGACGCTGGGCGGGATGCTGACGACCAGCTCGAACGTGGCCGTCGCCGCCGGGGCGAGCGTGGCGATAGTGCAGACGACCGTGTTGTCGCAGGCGAAGACCGGCCCGGTGAGCTGGTTGAACGAGACGAAGGTCGTGCCGGCCGGTACGGCGTCGGTGAGCGTGACGGTGGCGGCCGTCGACGGGCCGCTGTTCGAGACGCCGATCGTGTAGGTGACGTTGGAGCCGGCAGTCGCGGACGCGGGGCCGCTCTTCGTCACCGCCAGGTCGGCGCTCGCGCCGATGGCCGTCGTGACGGTGTCGGTGTTGTTCGCCGGGACCGGATCGGTGGTCGCGCTGGTGATGGTGGCGGTGTTGACCACCGGGCCGGTGGCAGTGGGCGGCACGCTGACGACGAGCTCGAACGTCGCCGGCGTCGCCGGAGCGAGCGTGGCGATGGTGCAGACGACGGTCGTATCGCAGGTGAAGGCGGGGCCGGTGAGCTGATTGAACGAGACGAAGGTCGTGCCGGCCGGCACCGCGTCGGTGAGGGTGACGGTGGCGGCCGTCGACGGGCCGCTGTTCGTGACGCCGATCGTGTAGGTCACGTTCGTGCCGGCAGTCGCGGAGAGCGGGCCGTCCTTCGTCACCGCGAGATCGGCAGAGGACGTGACGGCGGTCGTCTCGGTGTCGCTGTTGTTGGCGGGCGTGTCGTCGGGGGTGGTGCTCGTCGCCGTGGCGGTGTTGACGACGTTCCCGGTCGAGCCGGGGCTGACGGCCAGGACGAGGTCGAACGTCGCGGTGTCGGCGGCGTCGAGCGAGGCGATGGTGCAGTTCACGCTGCTGTTGCAGGTGAACGTGGGCCCGCTCGTCTGCGTGATGGAGACGAACGTCGTGCCGGCGGGGATCGGATCGCTCAGCGCGACGCCGGTGGCGGGCGACGGGCCGTTGTTCGTGACGCCGAGCGTGTAGGTGACGTTCGTGCCGGCGACGGCGGTGGTGGGGCCGCTCTTCGTCACGGCGAGATCGGCATCGGCGCTGGCGAGCGTCTCGACGCTGTCGCTGTTGTCGGACAGATCGCTGTCGAAGCTTTCGGTCGCCACGGTGACGCTGTTCGTGAGCGTGCCGGTCTGGTCGACGTGGACGACGAGGCTGAACACCGCCGTCTGGCCATTGGGCAGGAGGGCGATCGTGCAGGCCACCGGCGGCGCGGTGCAGGAGGCAGTCGGCCCGCTGGTGCGGGTGATGGAGACGAAGGTGGTGCCGGCCGGGATCGTGTCGATGAGCTGGACGTCCGTGGCGGCATCGGGCCCGCTGTTCGTGACCGTCAGCGTGTAGTTGACGTTCTCACCCACGAACGCGGTCGCCGGCCCGCTCTTGTCGATCGAGACGTCGGCGGAGGAGACGGTGATCGTCGCGGTGGAGGAGTCGTTCTCGTCGTTCGGGTCGTTCGTGGCGTCGACCGTGACGGTGTTGGTGTAGGTGGTGCCGGAAGGCGTGCCGGCCGGGATCGCCGCCGTGAGCGTGAAGGTGGCGATGGCGCCGGTGGCGAGCGAGGCGGTGGTGCAGGTGATGGTGCCGCCCGCGCCCACGGCTGGCGTCGTACAGCTCAGCACCGGGCCGCTGGTCTGGTTCAGTGAGACGAACGTGAGATCGCCCGGCAGGATGTCGGTCATCGTTACGTTCTCGGCCGCGTCCGGGCCGGCATTGCCGATGGTCAACTGGAACGAGACCTCGGTGCCGGGACCGGCCGCGGTCGCGGTGGCCTGTTTGTCGACGAAGACGTCCCCTTCTGCCGCCGCGGGCGTCGAGGTCACGGCCGGCGCGACGTTGTTCTCGTCGTTTGGATCGAGGCTCTGGCTCGACACCTGGGCGATGTTGGTGAAGAAGGTACTCGGCGCCGTCGTCGGCGGGATGTTGAAGACGAAGGTGAAGGTGGCGACGCTACCCGAGGGCAGAACCGCGATCGTGCAGTTGATCGTGCCCCCGTCGCCGAACGCCGGAAGGGTGCAGTTGAAGGCCGGACCGCTGTTCTGTGCAGCCGACACGAACGTCATGCCCGCCGGGATGAAATCGTCGAGGGTGACGGTAGCGGCGTCGTCGGGGCCGAGGTTCTGGACCGTGACTTCGTACGAGACGTCGGCACCGGCCCCCGCCTGCGAAGGACCACTTTTCGTCACCTGAAGATCGGCTTCCTGGCCGAAGAGGACGGGAGCAACGAGCGTGGCGGCAAGAAAAGCAACGGCAAGGCGGCTGAGCAGCATCGTTAGCTTCTATGCGCAATGGGAGGTTTTTGGCAACTGGTTTCGTGGGGAGACGTGGTCGGTGGTCGGCGGCGGCCTACGCGCAGGCGTTGGAGCGCCGGCATCTT
>DASWMP010000213.1:0-7123 GCA_036399695.1 Thermoanaerobaculia bacterium
TCTGTCCCACATGAGGCAAACCTCTAAGTCAACGCCATCGGGGCGCGAGCCCGGCGATCTTTCCGCCACGGTCGTTCGAACCTCGCGCCTGGTGCCCACTGGGCCCCGGGCCCAGGGCCCCGAGCACTGGCGGCACAAAGACAAGGGCGCAGCCCTTGCCTTTCTGCCGCCTCCTACCTAAGTTGCTCCCATCTCACTACTACCGATTCTCTCGATCTGCCTTTTGGCGATGGTGGACAGACCCATCTCCACGGGCGAAATTCACCGGCATGAGGTCACCGCGGGGCAGGGGCGTTTCGTCGAGGTGACGCTCGAGCCGACGCTCGTCGAGCTCGGGTGCTCGACGGACGCGCTCGCCTGTCCCGGGTGTGCCGAGGCTACGCGCTGCACGGCGGATTTCACGCGGCGGCTGCTGATCGTCACGAAGAGTGACGGCCTGGAGTGCCTCGACCTCATCGCCAAAGGCGGCCAGCCGGGGCGCTATCACATGGTGGTGCAGGAGCGCGCCGCGATCGCTGAGGACGAGCTGCGTCTCGACGCGCAGCGCGCGCTCGTCGAAGGCATCGGGTTCATCCGGAAGGAAGAGGGCCCCGCCGCGGTCGCGCAGTTGCAGTACGCCCGCGACGTCTTTCACGACCTGGCTGACTGCCGCGGCGAAGCCGACGCCACGTACGCGCTCGCGGTCGCGCACGGGGTGCGCGGCGATCTGAAGGAAGGCATCCGCTGGTTCGAGGCGGCGGTTCCGCTGCAGTACGAGCTCGGCGACAACGGTGCCGAAGCGTCGTCATTGCGGGAGATCGGCCGCTTCCTGAAGTTGCAGCGCGAGTACGACAAGGCGCGCGACTACCTGTCCCGGTCGCTGGCCATCTTCGAGCAGGCGGACGATCCGGGCAGCGAGCAGATGCTCCACGATCACCTCGGCGAGTGCGAGCTCTACGCGGGCCGGCAGTACATCGCCATCGCGCACTTCGAGCGGGCGCTCGCTCTGGCGGACGAGACGGGCATCCGCGACCGCGAGGCGACCTACATCAACAACATCGGCGTGAGCTACGGCTCGGTCGGCGAATGGAAGAAGGCGTTGCAGGCGCTCGAGCGCGCCGCGGCACTCCACGCGATCTCCGGCGAACGGGCGGAGCTGGCCAACACGATGACGAGCGTCGGGGCGATGCACGGCTGGCTCGGCGCGCACGAGGAAGCACTCGCGGTGTTCGCGAAGGCGCTCGCCCTCGCACGCGAGCTGCGCGATCCGCGGAAGGAAGCGGTGGCGCAGATGAACAGCGGCGTCTCGCTGACGGAGCTCGGACAGCTCGACCGGGCGCAGGCCGCGCTCGACGCCTGTCTCGCGCTGCTGGCCGGGATCGACGACCCGCGCCTCTACGCGATGGCGTATCGCCACGTCGGCCGTCTCGAGGCGAGACGGGGCAACGATCGCGCGGCGCTCCTCGAGCACCAGCGGTCGCTCATGTTCGCGCAGATCGCGAACAACCGCCGCGCCGAGGCGTACGCGCTGCTCAACATCGGCACGCACTATGTCGCCCTCGGCGAACCGGAGCGCGCGAGGGAGTCGTACGAGCGGGTGCTGGCGATCTCGTGCGAGGTGGAGGATCGCGGGCTGGAGTCGGCCGTGCGGATGTCGCGCGCCCGGCTGGCGCGGCGCGAAGGCCGCCTGCGCGAAGCGTTGAGCGAGGTCGACGCGGCGCTGCCGATCCTCGAAGAGCTGCGCGGGAACGTCGCCGGCAGCAATCTCCGGGCGTCGTATCAGTCGACGCTGCACGATGATTACGAGACGGCCATCGACATCCTCATGGCCCTCGGCGAGGAAGGACGCGCGCTGGAGATCAGCGAGCGCGCCCGCGGACGCGGCCTGCTCGACGTGTTGAATCAGGGTGGCGTCGACGTGCGCAAGGGCATGGAGCCGCGGCTGCTCGAAAGCGAGACGGCGTGGCGCCGGACGCTGAACGAAAAAGCGGCCTTGCGCGCGCGGCTGCCGAAAGGCGCGAAGCAGCAGGCGCTCGACGCGGAGATCGCGGCGGCGGTGCTGGAACTGCGGCGCGTCGAGCGGGAGATCGGTGCCGCCAACCCGCGCTACGCCGCGCTGACGCAACCGGCGGCGCCGTCGCTCCGCGAGATCCAGAAGGAGCTCCTGGACCGCGACACGATGCTCATCGAGGTCGCGCTCGGCGACAAGCGGAGCTACCTCTGGACGGTGACGCGCGAGCGTGTCACCAGTCGCGAGCTGCCGAAGCGAAAAGACCTCGAACCGCTGGCGCGCCGGGTCCACGAGGCGCTCAGCCGTCGCGATGGCGAGTTCCTGCGCGAGGGCGCACGGCTGCGGGAACTGCTGCTCGGGAACGGCGCATTGCCGAAGCGGCTGGTGTTCGTCGTGGAAGGGGCGCTGCAGTACGTGCCGTTCGCGGCGCTGCCCGCCAGCGTTGCGCAGCGACGCGGGACCGGGGGAAAGGGTGCGGAGTACCGTCCGCTCGTCGTCGATCACGAGATCGTCAGCATGCCTTCGATCACCTCACTGGCGGCGCTGCGCCGGGAGTTGAAGGACCGGAAGCCGGCGCCGTACACCGTCGCGGTGTTCGCCGATCCGGTGTTCACGCGCGACGATCCTCGCGTGGAGCACGGCGCCGCGACGGTGGCGATGTCGATGTCGCCGCGGGCGCCGCATTCCGTCCGGCTGCCGCTGACGCGCGACGAGGCGCAGTCGATCCTCCGGCTCGTGCCGCGGCGGGAAGCGCGGGCGGCGCTCGACTTCGACGCCAGCCGTCCGGCCGCGCTGGGGAACGCGTTGCGCAACTATCGGTACATCCACTTCGCCACGCACGGCGTGCTCGATGGCACGCACCCGGAGTTGTCGGGCGTCGTGCTGTCGCTCGTCGACCGGAAGGGGAGGCCCCAGGATGGCTTCCTCCGGCTGCACGACGTCTACAACCTCGACCTGCCGGCGGAGCTGGTGGTCCTCAGCGCCTGCCAGACGGCGCTCGGGAAGGACATGAAGGCCGAGGGGCTGATCGGGCTGACGCGGGGCTTCATGTACGCGGGGGCGGCGCGCGTGGTCTCGACGCTCTGGAAGATCGACGACCGCTCCACTGCCGAGCTGATGAAACGCTTCTACGAGGGGATGCTGGGCGACGCGAAGCTGCCGCCCGCGGCGGCGTTGCGCGCGGCGCAGATCGAGATGTGGCGCAGCGCGCGCCGTAACCATCCGTATCACTGGGCTGCATTCACGCTGCAGGGAGAGTGGCGATGAACGAGTGGATGCTGACGGGCCACGCCTTCGATCGCCTGCTCGGGTTTCTTCACACCGACGGGATCGAAGCGGCACGCAGGTACGAACAGACCCGCCGCGCGCTGATCAAGTTCTTCGAGAGCCGCGGCTGCCATACGCCCGAGGAACAGGCCGACAAGACGATCGACCGCGTGGCAAAAAAGGTCGAACAGGGAATGGATGCATACGCCGGCGAGCCGGTGCTGTATTTTTACGGCGTGGCACGGCACGTCCTGCAGGAGTACTACCGGCGTCGCAGCGGCTCGCTCGCGCCGCTGCTGTACATCCCCGACGACTCCGATCACGCGCACCGCCGCATGGAGTGCATGACGCGCTGCTTCGAGGCGCTGCCGGAAGAGTCGCGGTCGATGATCGTCGAGTACTGCACGTTCGAGCCGAAGCGGAGGAACGAGCTGCGCCAGCGGATGGCGTCGCGGCTCGGCATCTCGCTCAACACGCTGCGCATCCGCGTCCACCGGCTGCGCGACCAGCTCGATCGCTGCGTGCGCGGCTGCGTCGCCGGAGGCGATCGATGAGCGATGCCACCATTACGCGCTATCTCCTCGGCAATCTGGAGGAGCAGGAGCAGGACCGGCTCGAGCAGCAGTACTTCACGGATCCGGAGCTGCTCGCGCTGGTGGAGGCGACGGAGGACGATCTCATCGACGCGTACATCCGGGGCGAATTGTCGGCCGCCGACCGGGCGCGCTTCGAGTCGCACTTTCTGCGCTCGCGACGCCGCCGCGAGCGGGTGAAGACGGCCGAGGCGCTGCTGGCGCGGCTGCCGTCGAAGAGCTCGCGCGCACCGGTGTGGTTCGCGTTCGCGGCCGCGCTCGCGCTGATGTTTGCGTTGTGGCGGGGGGAAAAGCCGAAGGAGCTGCCGGTTGCGGCAAAGCCGGCGCCCGTGCAGCAGCAGGTACGGCAGCAGGTGCAGAAGCCGGCCCCTCAGATCGCGACGGTGCTGGTCACGCTGATCCTGACGCCGGGCGTCACCCGCGGAGAGATCGAGCCTCCGCGGCTCGATCTCCGTCAGCAGGTGGACACGGTGGTACTGGAGCCGGTCGTGGAGGGGAACGGGCCGTTCTCCGCCACGATCCGCATTGGGGAGAGGGAGCTCTGGAGCGCTATGGGGCTGGCCAGGGGAAACGGTCATCCGCTGCGGGTGCAGGTCCCGGCGCCGCTTTTCGCCACGGGCGACCACCTCCTCACCCTGCGCGATGCGAGCGGCGAGATCATCGACGATTATCTTTTTTTCGTGATCCGCTGAACCTTTCGTTCGATCCGCTCATGACCCTGTGACACGTGTAGCAGAGCGGTGGCTGCGAGACTCGCTCCCGTTCGCCGACCACCCACTGCCCACGGACCCCCGCCTCTTGCGCTATCCTTCCGAACCATGACCGTCCAGGCTGCCTCGACGTCACTCGAGCGCGAGCTCGAGTACCGCAAAAAGCTCACTGCCATCACCAACCAGATCAATGCCGCGGAGTCGATTCCGCACATCCTGATGACGCTCAAGGACAAGATCCTCGAGCTCGTCGATGCGGAGCGGCTGACGATCTATGCGATGGATACGAAGAACCAGGAGCTGTATTCGCTCCAGAAGGTCGGCGATCAGCCGAAGGAGATCCGGGTTCCGAAGTCGTTCGCCTCGATCGCCGGGTTCACGGCCCTCGCGCGCAAGACCATCAACATCAAGGATGCGTACGAGGCGGCCGAGCTGGCGCGTTTCCATCCGAATCTCCGCTTCGACCAGCGCTGGGACAAGCAGACCGGCTTCCGTACGCGGGCCGTCCTCTCCGTCCCGATCATGTTCGAGAAGTACCTGCTCGGCGTGGTGCAGCTCATCAACAAGCAGCACGGCGTGGCTTTCACGCAGCAGGACGAGGACGGCGTCGAAGAGCTGGCGCGCATCCTCGGCATCGCCTTCTACAACCAGCACCGCGCGACTCGGCAGTCGAAGCCGTCGAAGTTCGGCGCGCTGATCGACAAGGGCGTCATCTCCGAGAAGGACATCGAAGCGGCGGTCTCGAATGCCCGCGTCAACAACACGCACGTCGAGAAGGTGCTGATCGAGGACTACAACGTCCCGAAGGAGGAGCTGGGCAAATCGCTGGCTGCTTTCTATTCGACGCCGTTCTTCGATTACGACGGGACGCAGGTGATCTCGGGCGAGCTGAAGGAACGCGTGCCCTCGGAGATGTGGAAGAAGTACATCTGCGCGCCCGTGGAACGGCGTCCGGGCCTGCTCGTCATCGCCGTCGACGATCCGCAGGACCTGACGCGCCTCGACGGCATCCGGGCCATGAACCTGGCGCCGCGGTACGAGTTCCAGGTCGGCCTGCGCCACGAGATCCTGGCGTACATCGGCACGTCGTACGGTGAGAAGGCGCCGGAGCCGGCCACCGAGTCGGCCGACCTGGCCAAGATCATCGACTCGCTCGGCGAAGGGGAGAAGGTCGAGCTCGAGGAAGACAGGCCGACCGACGGGCCGGAGATCGACGAGACCGACTCCGGCATCGTGCGCCTCGTGAATCAGCTCATCATCGAAGCGGCCGCGCGCGGGGCGTCGGACATCCACGTGGAGCCGGACGGCGCGCGCAACCCGTGCGTCATCCGCCTGCGCATCGACGGCGATTGCGCGAAGTTCATGGAAGTGCCGGGACCGCACCGCAACGCCGTGGTGCAGCGCCTGAAGATCATGGCCAAGCTCGACATCTCGGAGCGCCGCAAGCCGCAGGACGGCAAGATCCGCTTCAAGTATTCGAAGGGAACGATCGAGCTGCGCGTGGCCACGATCCCGACGGCGAACGGCAACGAGGACGTGGTCATGCGTATCCTCGCCGCCTCGAAGCCGCTGCCGCTCGACAAGATGGGTTTCAGCGAGCGCAATCTCACCCGCTTCAAGGACATCGTGCAGAAGCCGTACGGGATCTGCCTGGTCGTCGGTCCGACCGGCTCGGGCAAGACCACGACGCTGCACTCCGCCCTCGGCTTCATCAACACGGAGGACATGAAGATCTGGACGGCCGAGGATCCGGTCGAAATCACGCAGCCGGGACTGCGGCAGGTGCAGGTGCAGCCGAAGATCGACTTCACCTTCGCCGCGGCCATGCGCTCGTTCCTGCGCGCCGATCCGGACGTCATCATGGTCGGCGAGATGCGCGACCACGAGACGGCGGCCATCGGCATCGAAGCGTCGCTGACGGGCCACCTCGTCTTCTCGACGCTGCACACCAACTCGGCGCCGGAGACGATCACCCGTCTCCTGGACATGAGCATCGACCCGTTCAACTTCGCCGACGCGCTGCTCGGCATCATGGCTCAGCGCCTGATCCGCACGCTCTGCACGAAGTGCCGCGACGCCTACCATCCGACGCCGGAGGAGTTCGAGGAGATCATCGAAGCCTACGGTTACGACTGGTGGCCGTCGACAGGGATCACCTACTCATCCGACCTGACGCTGTACCGTCCGAAGGGCTGCAACGCCTGCAGCAATACCGGCTACAAAGGCCGCATGGGCGTGCACGAGCTGCTGGTGGGCACGGACGACGTGAAGAGAGCCGTGCAGCGCCGCGCCCCGATCGACGAGCTGCGCAACCTGGCGCTGCAGCAGGGGATGCGCACGCTGCTGCAGGATGCGATCGAGAAGGCCTTCAAGGGCGTGACGGACATCAAGCAGGCCAGAGCGATCGCGGTGAAGTAGGGATTTCCAGGAGTGCGGTGGCGGAGGAGGCAAAAAGCGCCTCCTCCGGAGGGTGTCTCAAACGGTGCTCGATCTACTCCCTTGGTTCTGCCGTCGATGAACCGGCGCCTGCGGGCGCGGACAGACAGGAGTGTCTGTCCCACATT
>DASWMP010000214.1:0-16134 GCA_036399695.1 Thermoanaerobaculia bacterium
GTGCTGCTCCAGCTCTTCGTGATCTACTACGGCCTCTCCGGCGTGGTGCGCCTCCCCGCGTTCGCGGCGGCGGTGCTCGGGCTCGGGCTCAACTACGCGGCGTACGAGTCGGAGATCTACCGCGCCGCGCTCGAGGCGATCCCGCGC
The DNA here is from genome assembly GCA_036399695.1 of Thermoanaerobaculia bacterium. Taxonomy (GTDB): domain Bacteria; phylum Acidobacteriota; class Thermoanaerobaculia; order Gp7-AA8; family Gp7-AA8; genus DASVEE01. The sequence goes on from DASWMP010000214.1 coordinate 148, forward strand.
TCGCAGCTCGAGGCCGCGCGCACGCTCGGTCTCTCCGAGGCGCAGACGCTGCGGCTCGTACGCGGTCCGCAGGCGCTCCGCCTCGCGCTCGCGCCGATGACCAACGATTTCGTCGCGCTGCTCAAGGACTCGTCGCTCGTCTCCGTCATCACGGTCGTCGAGCTGACGAAGCAGACGCAGATCTTCGCCGCGAACATCGGGAGCTGGGTCATTCCCGGCGCGATCTGCGCGGCGCTCTACCTCATCATGTCGCTGCCGCTGGCGCGCCTCGCCCGCGGCCTCGAAGCGCGCTGGAAGATGGGGAGCGTCTCGTGATCCTGCGCATCGAGAACCTCCGCCTCGCCCGCGGCTCGCGCGAGATCCTCAAAGGCATCACCTTCGACGTCGCCCGCGGTGAGCTGGTGGCGCTCATGGGGCTGAGCGGCGGCGGGAAGACGACCGTCCTCCGCGCCATCACGGCCCTCGAACCGTTCGACTCCGGCTCGATCGACGTAGACGGCGTCAAGCTGCTGCCAGGAACGCATCCGGCGCCGCGCGAGCTGCGCCAGCGCGTCGGCATGGTGTTCCAGCACCATTCGCTGTTCGAGCATCTCACCGCTCTCGACAACGTCACGCTCGCGCCGCTGCACGTGGCCGGCGTCTCGCACGCCGACGCCCACAATCGCGCCGTGGAGCTGCTCACCTCCCTCGGCGTTGCCCACCGCAAGCATGCCTTCCCGCGCGAGCTTTCCGGCGGTGAAGCGCAGCGCGTCGCCATTGCCCGGGCCATGGCCATGGATCCGCCGCTCCTGCTGATGGACGAGCCGACCGCCGCGCTCGATCCGGCACGACGGCTGGAGCTCGGGCAGACGCTGCGCCGTCTCACTGGTGAAGGGCGCACGCTGCTCGTCTCGACGCACGACGAAGACTTCGCGCAGGATTTCGCCACGCGCGTCATCCAGCTCGTGGACGGCCTCGTTCGTTAAACTGCCGCGATGTTCCTGCTGGCGGTGCTCATGGCGACCCTTTCGATCGAAGACTACGTAACGCTGACGCACATCTCCTCCCCGAAGCTGACGCCGGACGGCAAACGCATCGCGTATGTCGTCAACCGCGCGGACATGGAGCGGAGCGCGTACGACGCGGAGATCTGGCTGGCCGAAGCGGACGGCAGCCGCAACCTGCAGCTCACGAGCGCACCCGGCAACGACAACACGCCGCGCTGGTCGCCGGACGGCAAGCGGCTGGCGTTCCTCTCCGAGCGCGAAGGGCGCGCGCAGATCTTCGTCATCAACCCGGACGGCGGCGAAGCGGCGAAGCTCACGAGCGAGCCGACCGCCATCCGTACGTTCGACTGGTCGCCGGACGGGAAGTCGATCGCGTTCCTGCGCATGGAGGGTCCGTCACCCGAGGAGGAGAAGCGGATCAAGGAGCGGGAGGATGTGCGCATCGCGGACGTCGACGACAAGCACGTGCATCTGTACGTCGCCGACGTGGCTACGCGCGCGGTGCGGCGGCTGACGCGCGGCGCCTTCTCGATCTACGGCTTCGACTGGTCGCCGGATGGGAAGACCATCGCCTTCGACCGTGCGCCGGTCGGCGGGCTCGATGGCATGTACCGCACCGATTTGTATCTGCTGTCGGTGGAAGACGGCACGCAGACGCCGCTGCTCGCGCGCGGCGGGCTCGATCGCGGTCCGCGGTTTTCGCCCGATGGCAAGGAGCTGGCGTTCGTCAGCACGAGCGGCATCGACGACTGGCTCGCCGAGCAGCATGTGAACGTCTTGCGGCTCGACGGCGGTGCCGCGCCGGCCGTCGTCTCCCGCGCGTACGGCCGCACGCCCGAATCACTGCTGCACTGGACGCCCGAGGGGATTTTCTTCGAAGGGCCGTGGAACACGACCACGCAGCTCTACCGTATCAACGGCACGAACGTCACGGACCTGACGAAGTTCGAAGGGCTGTCCGCCGATCCGGACGTGGCGAACGGCCGCGTGGTCTTCGTCCGCCAGTCGCTGACGTCACCGCCCGAGCTGTACGTGACGGACCTGGCCACGTTCGCGCCGCGACGCATCACCAATCACAACGAGCGCTTCCGCGACCGCCAGCTCGGCGCGACGCGCGTCATCCGCTGGAAGAACCCGAAGGACGGCCTCGAGATCGAAGGGCTGCTCACGCTGCCGGTGGGCTACCGCGAAGGAACGCGCGTGCCGCTGCTCGTCTTCGTGCACGGCGGCCCGGCCTCCCGTTTCGATCAGGGCTACCTCGGCTACCTCGGGCCGACGTACGCGCCGCACGCTCTGGCCGCGAACGGCTTCGCCATTCTGCGTCCGAACGTGCGCGGCACCGGCGGCTACGGCGAAGCCTTCAAGCAGGCGAACCGCCAGGACTGGGGCGGCATGGATTGGCTCGACGTGAACGCCGGCATCGACAAAGTCATCGCCGACGGTATCGCCGACCCCGACCGCCTCGGCCTGATGGGCTGGAGCTATGGCGGCTACCTGGCCACGTGGTCGCTGTCGCAGAGCAAGCGATTCAAGGCCGTGAGCATCGGCGCTCCGGTCGTCGACCTCATCAGCTTCCACGGCACCTCCGACATCCGCGACTTCATCCCGACCTATTTCCCGAAGATGCCGCTCCCGCTCCTGCAGGAACGGAGTCCGCTGCTGCGGCTGACCGAGGTGAACGTCCCCGTGCTCATCCAGCACGGAGCCGACGACGACCGCGTACCGCTGTCGCAAGGCACGATGCTGTACCGCAGACTCGACGAGCTGGGCGCGGACGTGACGTTCGTAACCTACCCCCGCAGCGCCCACGGCGTCCGCGAGCCGAAACTGCGGATTGACGTGGCGCGACGCAACCTGGAGTTTTTCACGAAACACGTGCGGGATCGGTGAGCGCCGCGCAGCGTAACTGTGATCTTGGAGTGCGGTGGCGACGAACGCCACCGCTCTGCTACCCGTGTACAAGCGCGGGGGCGTCCGCCACCGCACTCCGAGATCACTTACGGGAGCACGGCGCCGCATTCCTGCGCGACTGGTCGCGACGGACTGACGGTGATGCGGAGCGTTGCGCGCCTTACCACGGGTTCTTCGTCAGCCATCCGACCACGAGCTTCGTGTAATCACCGAACGTCAGCTCTCCGACATCGAGATGCACGTCCGCCGCTTGAACGGAGAGCTGTGCTCGGAATCGTTCGTATCGGCCAAAGATCGCCTTGCCGCCCGGCATTTGCACAGCAGTTCGGTGCGTACTCAGCCAGTCGCGAACAGCACGGATCGCGTCCGCGGGCCGATCGTTATGAGCGCGCACGTCCTGGCCCGCAATGTCTGAACAGAAGTTTCGATAGCGATATCGCTCCCGATCGAGCACCAGACAGCGTTTCTGGCGATGCCTTGCCGTTCCGTAGCGCTTGGCGCCGAGAAAGAATCCGAGCTCGAGCGGCATATTGAAGCGCGCCAGGCCCGTTGACCGGTCGATACCGGCACGTGAGACGTCGTGGACGCCGTACTTGCACTGCTCGATGATGTCCAGAATTTTCAGGACCCGCGTCTGGCCACTGTCATCCACTTCGAGTGCTGATCGCGCTGTGAAGCCACAATCGTGGACCGCAAAGACGAGCGCGTCGAAGAGGCGTGAGTATTTGTTGTCGAAGGGGACGTTGAGAAAGACGCTGTCCTCGTACGCCGCGGCCATGAACTAGCGCTTTTTAGAAGACCGCCGCGAAGCCGAGACGCGTTTGCGGATGCGGACTGAATCGTCGCGCTCGAGAATGACGAAGCGCCCCGTACCGTCGCGGTAAACGACACGTGCAGCGGAGGTTGCCTCCTGGAGCGAAACGCGGCTCTGGCCGGCTGCGGGCTTGATCGTTCGCTTCGTCATGACTCGCGTACTTTAACACCGGGGCAACGACGCGCGATTTCCACTACGCCAGCACGGCGCCGCACTCCTGCGCGAACTGTTCGCCGAAGTACACGGCCGGCGTGAACGCGCCGGGGCGCTTCGCGTCTGCGCGGAGCTTCTGCACGGCGCGCAGGCTCGATTCGACCGTGAAGGTGTAGCCCTCGGGGCATTCCATCGTCATCGTCACTTCCTCGCCGGTGCGTTTGGCGACGCGGCCCCAGAGATAGATGCGGCCGTCGGCGCGGCGGGTCGCGTCGGGGCCGGGGCGGCGGGCGGCGGACTTCTGGAGGAGGCGGTTGATGAAGGGGATGCCGACCAGGCGCAGGAGCGGGCGGAGGCGGCGGATGCGCGTCACGTCTTTCTTCGAGCGGGCGGTGTAGACGCGGATGTTCGGGATGCCGGTGGTGTGGTAGGCGGTGGAGACGTCGCCCCAGGGAATCGTGGCGGCGTAGCGGGTGCCGCCGGAGAAGGGGATGTCGCGGGCGTCGTGGAGGAGCGGCACCTGGACGATGCGGCCGTCGCGGCGCATGGCGCCGCCGCTGCCGAGGCCTTCGAGCGACGTCTTCGTCGTACCGGGACTGAGGCCGCCGCCGCGCGTCCAGAAGGCGAGGTCGAGCTCGTCGGCGCCGGGGAGCTTGCGCGCGAGCATCGCCGCGAGGCAGTCGGTCGGGACGACGTCGAAGCCGACGCCGGGCAACAGCGTCACGCCGCGTTGCACGGCTTCGTCGTGGCGCCCGAGGACGGCTTCGAAGACGGCGATCTCGCCGGTGATGTCGAGGTAATGCGCGCCGGCGGCGAGACAGGCATCGACCATCGGCTTCGACGTCCGGCTGAAGGGGCCGGCGCAGTGCAGGACCGCGTCGACATCGCGCAGATCGGGTTGCTCGAGGTCGAAGACGCGTGCCTCGCATCCGAGCTCGCGCGCGAGTGGCTCGACTTTCCCGGCAGTGCGTCCGGCGAGAATCGGCCGTTCGCCGCGCTTCACCGCTTCGCGGGCGATCAGTTCACCGGTGTAGCCGTTGGCGCCGTAGATCATCCACATGGTCTGCATTACCCCTTCAACAATAGCGCGATCGTCATGACGAAACCGATCGTGACGACGAAGCGGCGTACGAACTTGCGTCCGAGGCGGCGGGCGATGCGGGCGCCGACGTAGCCGCCGAGGATCGAGCCGACGGCCATCAGGGCCACATCGCTCCAGACTACCGCGCCGGACACCACGAACCAGACGGCGGCGATGCCGTTGATGCAGATCGCCAGGAGGTTCTTCAGGCCGTTCATCTGGTGCATGTCGGTGAGACCGATCAGGCCGAGGGCGGCGAGCATGAGGATGCCGATCCCCGCGCCGAAGTAGCCACCGTAGAGACCGACCAGGAACTGAAAGACGAAGCCGAACGTGACCCAGCCGACGGTCGGATGCTCGTGCGCCGCGGCCAGCGCGCCGAAGCGGCGGCTGATCATCTCCTGGCCTGCGAGCAACAGCGTCGCGCCGAGGATGAGGAACGGCACGAGCCGCTCGAAAGTGGAGCTGGGCGTGCGCAGGAGCAGCCAGGCGCCGAGCGCACCGCCGCCGAACGAGGGGATCACCAGCAGATACAGCCAGCGCTGCAGCGACGATAGCTCGCGCCGGAACCCGTACGCGCCCGCGAGCGAGCCGGGCCAGATGGCGACGGTGTTGGTGGCATTGGCCAGGATCGGGTCCCGCCCGAGCCAGAGCAGCGCCGGAAAGGAGATGAGTGTGCCCCCGCCGGCGATGGAGTTGACGGCGCCCGCGGCAACGCCGGCAAGGAAGATGACGAGGTGAGTCATGTTGTCGGTTGTTGGTTGTTGGTTTCTGGTGCTGCGCTCGGCGGCCGGAACACCGACAACCGACAACCAACAACCAACAACGGTTTCACCGCAACCCCTCCGCCACGTAGAGATCGCTCAGCGTGCGCAGTGCGTTGTACGCGTACGTGCGGCCGTCCGGTGCGATCAGCACCGGTGCGATGCGATACACGCCGGCGGGGTCGGCGGGGCGGAACTCTTTCCAGAGCTCGCGTGTGCCGGTGGTCAGGTCGATGCGGTAGACCTGCGCGGGGAGGCCGGTGGGGCGATGGACGAACAGCGTGTTGCCGTCGGCGGACCACTGCACCGGGATCTCTCCCTTTTCGGCGCCGTTGACCGGCGTCGCGGCGCTGCCGTCGAGCGGGTAGATGGCCATCGTCCCGGCGGCCGTCATCCCGGCGACGCGGGTGCCGTCCGGCGAGACGGCGAACGCTCTTGGCGTGCCGTTCCAGATGCCGGCGGGCGTCAGCGGCTTCAGTTTCTCGTCGAGGGTGTCGAGGACGTGGAGTTGGTAGCCTTTGTCGCCGGCCACGCCGCCGACGATGGCGCGGCGGGAGTCGGGGAGCCAGACGGCGCCTTGGTCGAACGAGCCTTGCGCGGTCAGCTCGCGCGGCTCGCCGGGGCCGGTCGGCAGGAGCAACAGCTTCGAGCCGTGGTGGGCGAGGACCCACTTGCCGTCGGGCGAGAGGGCGCCGCCGTAGCCGTCGCCGATGCGCACCGGGGCGGGCTCGCCCGCGCGGCGGAGATAGATCGCGCTTCGTGCGCCGCCGCCTTCGCGCGTCTCGTTGAAGAGGAGCGTCTTTCCGTCATGCGAGAGGTCGGCGAGGATCGACCAGTCGAGCCAGGAGGCGTCGCGCTCGCGGAACGAGTCCGGCATCGGCTGATCGACCGTGGCCGCATCCGCCTCTCCCCACGGCAACGCGGCGCGCCACATACCGTTGCTGAGCAGCACGCGATTCGCGGGGGAGATGTCGAACAGCTTCGTCGAGCCGGTCAGGCGCGTCACGAGCCGGCTCTGGCCGTCCAGCGACACCGCGTACAGAGACGGCGGCGAGCCGCTTGCCGTGCCGGTGAGCCACAGCTCGTGGCCGCCCGGCGCCCACGCCAGCCCCGTGGCTCCGCGCGACCAGCCGCTGGCGATCGGCGACGGCTGTTCGCCCGGCTCGATGACCACCACGTGATACTCGCCGCGGAGCGGCTCGAGGAAGGCGATGCGTCCATCGGGTGCGACGCGGACGTCGCGGATGTAGTGCAGCGTCTCGTAGCGCACGTTGCCGATCGGCGACTCGAGGCGGTACTTGCCGCCGGCAGCACGGATGATCGCGAGCTGCGCGCCGTCCGGCGACCAGTCGGCCTGCAGGACGTCGTTCGCCACCTCGCGCGGAATGCCGCCGGCCAGCGGGATGCGGGCGAGCGTGCCGAGGCCGGTCAGACGGTCGCGGCGCAACAGCAGGGCGATCTCGCCGCGCGAGACGGCCAGCACTTCGGCGTCCGGCACGCCGAGCGGACGCGCTTCCGGGGCCTGGCGCGAGGCGATGAACACCTCCGACGGCTGCCCGTCCCACGTCGCGCTATAGACGACCGTCTCGCCGTCCGGCGTGAAGCGCGCGCCGCGGACTTCGCCGCGACGGAACGTCACCCGCTGGAACGTCACCTCGCCGGCCACGACCTTGTTGCGATTCGCCCAGACGTAGCCGGCGTACGCGGCACCGGCGAGCGTCACGAGCCAGAAGATGGCGAGCAGGAGCGGCGAGATGCGTGGCTTCGGCTTCGCGCGCTGCACGGTCGTGCGCACCGTCGGTGACGCCGCCGACGGTTGCTTGAGCGTCGGTGCGTGCGTGGGGGAAGGGGCGGGACGCGGCACGTTCGGCAGCGTGGCGCTGCCCGACAGCGTCGCCAGCGATTCGAGCGTGAAGGCGAGATCGCGCGCCGACTGGAAGCGATGGTCGCGCTCCTTCTCCAGGCAGCGGCGCAACAGCCGGTCGACGGCGGGCGGCGCGCCTGGCGTCAGCTCCGTCACGTCGGGCGGGTCCTCCTTCAGGATCGCGCTCAGCGTCTCGATGGCCGAGTTGCGCTTGAACGCGCGGCGGCCGGTGAGCATCTCGAAGAGGATGGCGCCGAACGAGAAGATGTCGGATCGGGCGTCCACCGGCTCGCCGCGGATCTGCTCGGGCGACATGTAGCCGACCGTGCCCAGGACCATGCCCGGCTCGGTGGCGGCGCCGCCGAAGGGGGCTTCACCGTCGCGCGCGCTCAGCTTGGCAATGCCGAAATCGAGGATCTTGACGCGGCCGTCGCGGGTGAGAAAAACGTTATCGGGCTTGAGGTCGCGATGGACGATGTTCTTGTCGTGCGCGGCCGCGAGCCCCTGCGCCATCTGCAGCGCCGCGTCGAGGGCCCGCCGCGTGGAGAGCGGACCGCGGCCGAGCCGGCTGCCGAGCGTCTCCCCTTCCAGCAGCTCGCTGACGAGAAAGGGCGTGCCGTCTGCCTCGCCGACGTCGTAGATCGTCAGCAGGTTCGGATGGTTGAGCATCCCGGTGGCGCGCGCTTCCTGCTCGAACCGGAGGAGCCGCTCGCGATCGCTCAGCGTGACGTTCGTCAGGACTTTGATCGCCACGTCCCGCCCGAGCCGCGTGTCCCGGGCCCGGTACACCGTGCCCATGCCCCCTTCGCCGAGGATCCCGGCGATCCGGTAAGGACCGAGCGTGTCGTTCGGCGCGAAAGGCATGGGGCATTGTAGTTGGGCACGGGTGTTGGTTGTCCGTTGTCCGTTGTCCGTTGGCCGTGTTGTCGGTTGTTGGTTTTTGGTTTTTGGTCGAGCCAAAGACCGACGACCAAAACCCGGCAACCCGGAACCGATCACCGACACGGACGGACACCGGGCAACGGACAACGGGCAACGCCCGCGCCGCCGCAAGAAATGACACTAACTGCCTTTCCGGACAGGTGGATACACTCCGTTGAGGTGGTGTGTAATTAATTACGCGCCATTAACATGCAGTTAGCGTCGACCGGTCTTCGCGAACAACTCACAATTCATCAACGCCGCGCGCAGAGCGCGCAGAAGGAGTTTTGCGTGAATCCAGTCCTCGCTCCCACGTTCGCCGAAGCACTCTCCAAGCACCTCGGTATGTTTGCCCAGCCCAAAGGTGCCCATCTCACGGCGCGTACGAGGCCGCTCGGCGAATGGCTCGACCTCCGTACCGACCTGAGCACGTGGCCCTATGCCCGGACGCTTCAGCGACGGCCCGCCCCGGAGACGACGCTCATCAGCCAGAACGGCCGGCGGGTCGAAGGCATGAATTTCGGCTCCCAGGACTACCTCGGCCTCTCCATGCACCCGGCCGTCCTCCGCGCCGCCCATGACGCCATCGACGAGTTCGGTCCCACCACCGCCGCGTCACCGATGCTGCAGGGCAACACCACGATCGGCCGCGAGCTCGAGGCGGCGCTCGCCGACCTGCTCCAGATGGACCACGTGCTGCTGTTCCCGACCGGCTGGGGCGCCGGCTTCGGAACCATGACCGGCCTCGTCCGGCCGACCGACACCATCATCATCGACCAGCTCTCGCACGCCTGCCTCATGCAGGGCGCCCGGGCGGCCACGCCGAACCTCTATCTCTTCAGACACAACGACGTCGATGCCGTTCGCAAGCGCCTGGAGAAGGTCCGGGCAAAGGATCGGGAGAACGGAATTCTCGTCGTGACCGAGGGGCTCTTCTCCATGGATTCGGACAGCCCCGACATCGCCGCCATCCAGGAGGTCTGCCGTGAATACGAAGCGGTGCTCATGGTCGACGTGGCGCACGACTTCGGCGCGACCGGCCCCGGCGGTACCGGCCAGATCGGCATCCAGAACATGGTCGGCAAGGTCGACCTGGTGATGGGCAGTTTCTCCAAGACGTTCGCCACGAACGGCGGCTTCCTGGCGACGAACGACCGCTCGGTGAAGCAGTACCTCGGCATCTTCGGCGGCTCGCACATGTACTCGAACGGCATCTCGCCGGTGCAGGCCGGCGTGGCGCTCGAAGCGCTGCACATCGTCCGCGATCTCGAAGGGCAGCAGTTGCGCGACAAGGCGTTCGACAACATCCTCCGTCTCCGGGCCGGCTTCGCCGTCCGGGGCGTCGAATGCCTCGGCGATCCGAGCAACGTCGTGCCGGTCATGGCCGGTGATGACGCGGTGGCCAAGTGGACGGCTCGGCTTCTCGAAGAGAACGGCCTGATCGCCAATCTCGTGGAGTTCCCCGCCGTCCCTCGGGGCATGGCCCGCTTCCGCTTCCAGGTAATGGCTTCGCACTCGACCGAGCAGATCGATCGGGCGGTGGAGACGTTTTGCCGCTGCCTCGAAGAGGCGAAGAAGGTCGTGGCCGGGGAGTGACGGGTGATCGGTGGTCGGTGGCCGGTGGCCGGTTTTGCACCGGCCGCCGGCCCGGGCCGCACGCGGTGCGCCTCTGCCAGGAGCGAGCTCGTGCCCGGTGTGCACGCCGCCACCGCGCATGGCGTGTGGCAACGCGCGCGCCGCGTGTTGTACCGACCTTAGGTTCCGCGGTGCTGTCCAGGAGTTGATGATGAAGGGCGCCTGCGGCGCGGACAGACAGGAGTGTCTGTCCCACATTCAGATCTCGCCGCGCCGCCACATTCGGATCTCGCCGCGCCGTGAATGTAGGACAGACACTCTTGCCTGTCCGCGCCGCAGGCGCCGGTGTTACGCCGCTTCGCGTTGGGCGCTCTGCTCGCGCCAGAGCGCGGAGTAGAGGCCGCCGAGGTGCAGCAGGGAATCGTGCGTGCCGCTTTCGACGATGCGGCCTTTCGCCAGCACGTAAATCCGCTTTGCGTGCAGGATCGTCGACAGGCGGTGGGCCACCAGCACGGTCATGCGGCGGTGGCCGCCGGTCGTGAGGGCGCGGATCGTCTCGGTGATGGAGCGCTCGGTGATCGAGTCGAGGCTCGACGTCGCCTCGTCGAAGATGATGAGCTCCGGCTGGCGGAGCAGGGCGCGGGCGATGGCGAGGCGCTGGCGCTCGCCGCCCGAGATCTTGATGCCCCCTTCGCCGATCTTCGTGTCCAGCCCTTTGCCGCCGCGCTCGATGATCGGCAGCGCGGCTGCCTGGCGGAGCACTTCGCGGCATTCGGCGTCGGTGGCGCTGGGGTTCACGAAGAGGAGGTTCTCGCGGATCGTGCCGGCGAAGAGCTGCGTCTCCTGCGTCACGAGGCCGATGCGGCCGCGGAGGTCGTCGGAGTCGACGATGCGCGAATCGACGCCGTTGATGCGCAGGCAGCCGGACGTCGGTGCATAGAGCCCGACCAGCAGCTTCACCAGCGACGACTTCCCGGAGCCGGACGGTCCGACGAAGGCCACGGTATCGCCGCTGCGGATGTCGAGGGCGATGTCTTCGAGCGCCGGCGTGGATGCGGAAGGGTAGGTGAACTCGATCTCCTCGAAGCAGATGCGCTCGAGCGGTCCGAGCTTCACGGGATTGGCGGGCTTCGGCGCCGGCGCGATGGCCAGCACTTCCTCTAGCCGTTCCATGCTCGCTTTCGCTTCCTGGTACTGGGCGATGATCGCCCCCAACTCGGCCAGCGGCGAGAAGACCGGGAACGAATAGAAGAAGAGGGTGAAGAACTGGCCGAGGGTGATCTGACCCTTGAAGGTGAGCCAGAGCGTGAGGAAGAGGATTGCCGCGCGCACGGTGTTGATCAGCGTCCCCTGGAGGAAGCTGTAGAAGCGGAGGAAGCGGATCTTCTTCAGCTCCAGCCCGAGGATGCCGGCGTTGACGGTGTTGAGACGGCCGATCTCCTGCGACTCGAGGCCCAGCGATTTCACCAGCTCGACGTTGCGCAGCGTCTCGGTCGTCGAGCCGGCCAGCTCCGCGGTCTGCGTGACGATGATCTTCTGCTGCGTCTTGATCCGGCGGCTGATGTAGAACATCAGCGTGCCGAGGGATGGCGCGAGCAGCAGGTAGATCGTCCCGATCGACCAGTGCACCGTGAAGGCGTAGACCGTCACGAACACCAGCCCGACGAGCGAGATGAAGATCATGTTCACGAAGTTCGTGATCAGCGACTGCGCATCCGCGCGCGCCTTCTGCATCTTCTGCAGGATCTCGCCCGAGCGCTGGTCCTCGAAGACGGCGAAGGGAAGCGAGAACGAGTGCGACACGCTCTTCTCATAGAGCTGCGCCCCGACCCGCTGGGCAATGACGTTGACGAAGTAGTCCTGAAAGTTCTTGGCGATGCGCGAGACGAGCGCCACGCCGACATACGCCGCGAGCAGCAGCAGCACGCCGCGGACGAACACGCTCTGCTCGATTTTTCCGATCTTCGTGGCGTAGTTGTCGACGATCAGCCGGAACACTTGCGGATCGAGCAGCGAGAAGACCTGATTGATGGTGGCCAGGACGAGCGCGCTGGCGAGCAGTTTCTTGTGACGGGTGAGGTACTGGTAGAGCAGATGCACGCCCGGAACGATACGCGCGTTGTGGATCATGGGCACGCGAATAACTTGCAGGGGGGTGGCTTGTGATGAAACGTTTCGTTTTGCTTGCTGCGTTGTGCACAGAGGACGATGGGACCCATGGGATCGATGGGAACTACCCGCGGATCCAGGTTCATCAGTCCTGGAGTCTCAGCGGTTCCTGCCCGCAGTCCCATAGGTTCCATAGGTCCCATAGGTCCCATCGTTGCCCCGCGGGGCGTGCCGCGCGCGCCGCGTGCTAATCTCCGCGCCGCTTGCTGCTCCGCATCTTCGCCGTCATTGCCGCGTTGCTCGTGGGGGCACTGCTCGGGACCGTTCCGCTGATGGATGCGGATGAGGGCCGCAACGGCGAAGTCGCCCGGGAGATGGCGGCCACCAACGACTACGTCATGCCGCGGCTGGACGGGCTGCCGTATCTGGACAAGCCGGTCCTTTACTTTGCCGCCGCCGCGGCGGCGATGGAAGTGCTGGGGCCGACCGAGCTGGCGGCGCGCCTGCCGGCGTATCTCTTCACGCTCGCGACCGCCGCGGTCGTCTTCTTCTTCGCCCGCAGGACCAAGCCGGGGAGCGAGTGGATCGCTACCATCGTCTTCCTCTCGATTCCGCTGACCATCGCCTTCGCCCGGACCGTCATCTTCGACAGCGCGCTGATGTTCTTCTCGACCCTGTCGCTCGTCGCGCTGTACTTCGCCGTCGAGACGCGGAACAAGCGCTGGACGCTGCTGGCGTGGGCGTCGATGGGGCTCGCCATCCTGACGAAGGGGCCGGTCATCTTCGTGCTGGTGCTGTTCGTGGCCGTCCCGTACGCCATCAAGCGGAAAGCCTTCGGCGCGCTCTGGTCGTTCGCAGGCCTGGCCGCGTTCGTGGCCATCATTGCTCCCTGGGTCTGGGGCGTGGTGCAGGTCGTGCCGGAGTTTCTGACGTACGTGCTGGTCACGGAAACGGCCGCCCGCATGGCCACTGACGAGCTGCAGCGCACCGGACCGCCCTGGTACTTTGTCCCGTACATGATCGGCGGCGTGCTGCCGTGGTCGGTGGTGCTGCTGTTCAGCGTCCGCGCGGTGAAGCGCCGCGAGCCCGAGACGCTCTTCCTGCTGCTCTGGATCGTCATCCCTTTTCTCTTCTTTTCGATCTCGCAGTCGAAGCGGCCGCAGTATGTCGTCCCGCTGATGCCGCCGATCGCGCTGCTGGTGGCGCGCATCTGGGACGAGGCGAAGACCCGCGCCGCCGCGGCCGTCTTCATCGTCATGGGTGTGCTGCTCCTCAGCGCGCCGCTGTTCCTGCATCGCGTGCGCATGGAGACGGAGGTCGCGGCCGTGGCCGACGAGAGCGCCCTGATCCTCGGCACGCTCTTCCTGGCCGGCGGCATCGCGGCGCTGGCGTTGAGAAGGCGCCAGGAACTGCTGCTCGTCGCGCTGGCGCTGCCGATGCTGCTCCTGCCCATCGCGGCCACGCCGCTGCTGGACGGCATCTCCGACCGCCGCTCTACCCGCTCGCTCGTCGCCGAGATCCGGCCGCACCTGACGCCCGAGACGCAGATCGTTGGTGTCGAGACCTTCTCCGGCTCGCTGGCCTTCTACCTCCGGCGCCCCATCATCGTGCCGACGAAGGACGCGAGCGAGATGACGAGCAACTACCTCCTGCGGAACTACGCCCGCTACACGAGCGATCCGTCCTCGCCGCTGAAGCCGATGGCCTGGCTGGAGGGGAATCTCGCCGAGTGCTGCCGGCCGCGGGTGTACGTCGTCCGCAAGAAGGATCCGGAGCATGTGGCGAGGTTCGACGGCATGGGCCTGCGCCGCATCGGCGAGGGGGCGCATCACGTGGCCTACCTGCGTCCCGCCGGCGCCAGCCGGTAGCCGGTGACCCGCTTCCATCCCCGGTTAGAATGCCGCTCGATGTGCGGAATTTACGGGATTGTTGCTGAGAGCGGCACACTGACACCTCCGGGTGTCCTCGACCGGATGGGCGTGGCCCTTCGTCACCGAGGACCGGATGGGCGTGCCGAGCTCCGGGACGACAGTGCCGTCATCGCCACCGAGCGCCTGCGGATCATCGACCTGCACGAGCGGGCCGACCAGCCGTTCACCTCGCCGGACGGCCGGGTGTGGCTCGAAGCCAACGGCGAGATCTACAACGCTCCGTCGATCCGGGCCCGCTTCTCCGACTACCCGTTCCGGTCCCAGTCGGACGTCGAAGCCATCGTGCCGCTCTACCTCCAGCATGGCGAGCAGGCCGTGGCGATGCTGGACGGCATGTTCGGGCTGGCCATCCGCGACCTCCGCACGCGCACGCTGTTGCTCGCGCGCGACCGCGCCGGCGAGAAACCGCTCTTCTACACCCGCATCGGACACGAGGTCGTGTTCGCCTCCGAGCTGCAGTGCCTGCTCGAGCATCCGGACATCTCCCGCGAGCTCGATCGCGACGCCCTCGATGCCTATCTCCGCCTCGGTTACGTTCCGGAGCCGGCGACGCCGTTCGTCGCCATCCGCCGTGTGCCCGCCGGGACGTACATGCGGTTCTTCGAGGATGGGCGCGAAGAAGTGGTCCGCTACTGGGATCCTGCCGCCTTCGAGCCGGAGCCCTGCGACCCGGCCGATGCCGTCCGCGAGCTGCAGCGCCTGATCGAAGAAGCGGTGGCGAAGCAGGTGATGTCGGACGTCCCGGTGGGCGTCTTCATCAGCGGCGGCCTCGACTCGTCACTGCTGGCGACGCTGGCCTCGAAGGTCATCGGCGCCGACCGGGTGCACACCTTCTCGGCGCAGTTCAGCGAGGCGTCGTACGACGAGAGCGGCGACGCGGCGATTCTGGCGAGGCGGATGCGCACCCGGCACGTGCCGGTCCGCGCGGACGACGAGACGCTGCGCTTCGCGCTGACGAACGTCGTGGCCGGCGTGGCGGAGCCGCTCGCCGATCCGGCCATCCTCCCGTCGTTCCTCCTCGCCCGCGCCGCCCGCGAGCATGTGAAGGTGATCCTGAGCGGTGAAGGGGCCGACGAGCTGTTCGGCGGCTACCCCACGTACCTCGGCCACAAGCTCGCTCCCCGCTACGAAGCACTGCCGTCCGTCGTCCGGACAGGCGTCCGGAAACTGGCCTATGCGCTCCCCGCGTCCGGGAAGAAGGTGACGTTCGAGTACCTGCTCAAGCGGTTCGTCGGCGATGCCGGCCGCCCCTGGATCGACCGTCATCTGGCGTGGTTCGGCACCGGCCTCTCGCCGCGCGTGCACGCCCGGCCGCCGAAGGCGTTCGTCCTGCCGGAGGCGGACGCGTCCCGCGATCCGCTCGGAGGGGCGATGCTGCTCGACTACCGGAGCTACCTGCGCGACAACCTGCTGGTCAAGGTAGACCGCGCGACGATGCTGTCGTCTGTCGAGGCCCGCGCGCCGTACCTCGACAAGGACGTGACGGCGTTCGCGCTCTCGCTCCCGGTGAATCTCCGCATCCGCGGCCTGACGACGAAGTGGGTGCTGAAGAAAGCCGCCGGAAAGTGGCTGCCCCACGACGTGATCTACCGCCGCAAACGGGGCCTGTCGGTCCCGATCGCCGGCTGGATCAACGGCGGCCTGCGCTCTGATGTAGACCGGCTGCTCGAGCCCGCGCGGCTGCGGCAGCAGGGGATCGTGGATGCGGGGTACGTGGGGGAGCTCCTGGCGGAGCACCGCACCGGACAAGCCAACCACGCCAAGCCGCTCTGGGCGGTGATCGCGCTGCAGAACTGGCTCGACCGCTGGGCGTGAGAGCCGCCGGACGCAAAGCTTTGCTCCGTCCCACAGCCCGCCTCCGGCGGGCGCCAGCGGTGT
>DASWMP010000215.1:0-4318 GCA_036399695.1 Thermoanaerobaculia bacterium
GAGCTTCCACCCCCGCGTTGAGCGGCAGCGGGATGCCACGCGGGGCGGAAGCTCGACGCTGCCGCTATGGGAAAGCGGCAACTCATGAAGCGTCGCTGCCGCACTCCATACGCGTTCCGTGGATTCGTATGAACGCCAGGCGGTTCGGTTGCGCCGCGCTACCGCGCGACGGCGGCCTGCGTGTTGGAGGGCACGCGGTCGCGGAAGATCCGCTGCGAGTAGATGCCCTTCTTGTGCAACTTGTAGAAGAACATCGTCTTGAGGATCGAGAGCCCGTAGCGGACGCCTTTGGCGAAGCCGACCTGGGAGGCTTCGTCGAAGTAGCGCGTCTGGATCGGGACTTCGCGGATGCGCAGGCCTTTGGCCACGCCCTGGGCGATGATCTCGGTGTCGAACACGAAGTCGTCGGAGTTCACTTCGAAGTTCACCGTCTCGAGGTAGCGCTTCGAGTAGGCGCGGAAGCCGGAGTGGTACTCAGAAAGGTAGGTATAGAAGGTTGCGTTCTCGACCATCGTCAGGAAGAGGTTCGCGAAGTACTTCCACTTCGGCATGCCCCCTTCGATGGGGCGGCCGCCGAGCATGCGCGAGCCGAAGACCGCGTCGCATTCACCGCGCAGGAGCGGCTTGACGAGCTCGGGGATGATCTTCGGGTCGTACTGGTGGTCGGGGTGGACCATGACCATGATCTCGCCCCCCATTTCGTCCATGGCGGTGCGGTAGCAGGTCTTCTGGTTGCCGCCGTAACCGCGGTTCTTCTGATGGACGATGGTCTTGATGCCGAGCTCGCGGGAGAGCTCGACCGTGCGGTCGCGCGAGCAGTCATCGACGAGCAGGATCTCGTCAACCCAGTCTTTCGGGATGTCGTCGTACGTCGCTTCTAACGTCCGTTCCGCGTTGTAAGCGGGAAGGACGGCGATGACTTTCTTCTCGTGCAGCGGCATGTCGGCCGGCGAGGATAGCACGGCGCGGCAACGGGGGGCGATCAGAAGGGCCAGGAGGCCGGCGGGAGGACGAGCTCGGCATCGCGCCGGCGAAGGAGTCCCGGGGGAGCATCGCCGCGGAGCATGCCGTGCCGCTCGAAGTAGACCTCGCCGATGTAGTCGCGCTGGATCCGCTGCCGCGGCGTCTCGCTGCGCGCACCGATGGCGATGGCCAGCAGTACACCGACGAGCGCATAGGCGACGCGCCGCCGGAAGACGAGACAGGAAGCCGCCACGACGATGGCGAACGGCACGAGCAGGGCGAGCGGCCGGGCGATCCAGTGCACGAGGTTCGGCGCCACGAGCCCCTCCCCCAGGAGCGGCGCGGCGAGCGACATCCACGGCCAGGCGAAGGCTTCGGGGACAAAAGGGAAGACGAGCGTGGTCAGCACGACCGCCAGAGCACCGGCCCCACCAAGGACCATCTCGGCCACGGTCCCGTTCCGGAACAGCAGCGGAGCTACGAGAAAGGGGATCACCGGCACCAGATACCGCGGCCCCACGTTCCACCCGCCATGCCAGTACGGATAGCCGGCGTAGATCAGCAGGATGGCCGCCGGTACGACGATCAGCATCCACCGCCCCGCCTTCCCCATAGGTTCCATAGGTTCCATTCGTCCCATGAGTCCCATCACCCCCATCACCAGCACCGGCGAAAACACCAGCAACCCGTACGTTGGGTCGAGCAACAGCTTGAAAAGCCCCACCGGCGACGGCAGGTGAATCCCGAACAGGCCCCCGGTAGCGAGCTGCTGATACTCTGCGAGCTTGCTGAAACGATAAGGGTTGGCGAACGGCGACCCGAACGCAGCCGTGTGGTAGGCCGCCAGCGCGAGCGCGAACGGCGCGCCGCCCGCGATGATGCGCAACGCCCGGCGCCAGTCGCGGAGCAGCGGCGCGATGAGCATCAGCGCCGGGACAGCCATCGGGTACTCGGCGCTGACGGCGATGCCCAGCAGCGCACCGGCGAGCAGGTCGCGCCGCTCTTCGTACAGAAAGTACCAGGCACTCCACAGCGCCGCGGCGACGAGGGCGTGGGAGAAGATCAGCAGCCCGTAGGCGAAGAGCGGCGTCGCGAAGAGCAGCAGCCAGAGCACCGTCGCGGTGCGTGCGTCGTCGATCTCGCGTCTCCGCGCCAGGCGCACGAAGAGCAGCGCCAGGAGGAGCAGCGGCAGCGTCGCCCCGGTGACGCGCATGGCGGTGACGAGCCCGCGCAGCGACGTCGTGAAGAGTCGGGCCAGCGCGTAGCCGGGGAGCGTGAAGAGCGTCGTCCCCGGCGCCTTGTTCGAGTAGAGACGGCCGTCGACGACGGCGAGGTCCTCGAAGCGGGGCCCCAGCGCGGGCGCGAGGCGCGTCACTTCGATCGTCCGGAGCTCCACGATGGAGGCATCGAGCAGCAGCCGCGCGAATTCGTTGGGCGACACAAAATGCGGGTAGACGGGGATCACGAGCAGCGCGAGCAGCGCGTACACGGCGATGACGGTGTAGCTGCGCTTCACTGCAGCTCCCGCCGCGTCCGTGCCGCTTCGGTCTCACGTCCGCTCCGCTCGAGGTAATCGAGCTCGTCGCGCAGGAGCCCGCGCCGGAAGTCGGCGCCGGCCGGGTGTGCGGCGTAGGGGCGGTTGTGCTCGATGAGCGGCCGGTAGGCTTCGATGCGCTCGCGATCGCGCAGCCCGCACCAGACCAGCACGAGCGAAGCCGCCGCGAGATAGGTCCCGGCGAGGACCGCCCGGAACGCGGCGCTGGTCTTCCGCAGCAGGATGACCGCCGCGATGACGACCACGGCGAAGACCACCAACATGGAGAGGACACGGATCTTCATCGGCGGAGGCACGGCCTCCAGAAAGCCGACGCGAAGGTTCGCCAGCGCGGAGAGCTGGGCACCGAGCAACGCGCGAGGCGGCACGTAGCGCGAAAGATCGAGCGACTGCTGCGCCGCGAAAAACAGCGACAGCGTCCAGAGCGACGCCGCTGCCACGGCAATCGTCCCGGCCACGCGAAAGCGCTGCACCAGCGCCGCCGCGCCGATCAGAAAGACGATGGTGCAATTGTCGAAGCGCCGCTGCCCGAACGCCGTGGCCCCCCAGAACGAGCGCTCCAGCAGCCCGTTGATCAGCCACTGGGTGATGAAGACGAAGAGGCAGGCCAGGGCCAGCCGGCGTGCGCCGGAGGCGATTTCCGATTTCACAGGCGTGGAGGACGGACAATCTTGTCCGTCACGCGAAGCCGTAGCGTCAGCGTGCTCGCGCCATTCCTCGCGTGACGGACAGGATTGTCCGTCCTCCACTACAGCGGCGAGTGCTGCGTTGTCCGTTGGGTGTGCCGGATGTCGGGAATCGGGAATTGGAAATCGCAACGCGCCAACGGGGAAACGCATCATCACCAGCAGGCCGGCGATTCCGAGGGCGGCGAACGGCGTCCACGGCACCAGGCCGTGGTACCAGGAGAAGAGCGTCTCCACGAGGCGGATGCGCTCGAAGGGGGCGAAGGCTTTGGAGGCGCCGCCGGTCATGAAACCGAAGGGGGTGCCGTACAGGACCTGGCTGACGATGAGCTGGGGGAGCGCTCCGGCTGCGAGGCCGGCAAAGTAGGGGAGCGGCGGGACGCGGCCGAGGATGAAGGGGACGGCGGCGAAAGGAGCGTTCTGGGGGCGCACGGCGAAAGCGAGGCCGGCGGCGGCGCCGCTCAGGAACGCTGTGGCGTTGTTGCGGATGGCGAGGAACACGAGCGCGCTGGCCATCGCGGAGATGGCGTGGGACATCGTCGCGTGGACCAGCGAATAGAACAGGAGCGGCGTGCCGAGCCAGGCGCCGATGGCGGCGATGGTGCGTGCGCGCGGATCGGCCGGCGCCACGCGCATCCCGCAGAGGAGCGTCACCAGGCCCGCCAGCGCGCTCGTGAAGACGACGGCCACGTTGTACGGGAGGGCAATGCCGTTGCGCGGAAAGTCGAAGCGCACGCCGTCCGCCACGGCGAACAGCGGGAACCACACGAGCGCACTACCGACCGTCCAGTGATTCGCCAGGTGGCCCGTGGCCGTGACTTCCTTGTGCTGAATGAGGCCGTCCGGACGGATCATCCCGAACTGCTGCCATTCGTCGAAGAACAGCAGGTCGCCGTCCATGCGCACCGACGGGAGGTAGACGAGGTAGCCGGCGCCGTCGGGGCGCACGAGGCCGGGGCGGAACCAGAGGAAGAGGGACGCGAGCCAGACGAGGATGACGAGCGCGCGCCCGTCCTTCATTCCTCGTCGTCCTTGCGGCCGCGGCGGACGAACGGCAGCACCAGCCCCGCCAGCAGAGCGGAGATGCCGACGACGACGCCCGCCACTTTCTTTT